>JAKFDW010000214.1:0-21405 GCA_036675955.1 Orrella sp.
TCGGCGATGGCGTTCAAGGCCATCAGCTGGGCTTGCATGTCGGTGGGAAAACCGGGGTATTCGCGCGTGCGAAAACCCGTGGCTCGCGGCCGCTGGTTCATGGCGCAGCGTATCCAGTCATCGCCGCATTCGATGGCAAGCCCGGCTTCGCGCAGTTTGTCGATGATGGCGCCCATGGTGGCCGGCGCGGCATGGCGCAGCATGATGTCGCCGCCTGTGGCGCCAACGGCGCACAGGAAGGTACCGGCCTCGATGCGATCGGCCACGACGCGGTGGCTGGCGCCGTGCAGACTGTCTACGCCGTCGATGATGATGCGGTCACTGCCGTGCCCCTGGATGCGGGCGCCCATTTTGTTGAGCAGTTCGGCCAGGTCGACGATTTCGGGCTCGCGCGCCGCGTTCTCGAGTATGGTCTGGCCCTCGGCCAGGACGGCCGCCATCAACAGGTTCTCGGTGCCCGTTACAGTCACCATGTCGGTGCGTATGGACGTGCCCTTGAGCCGCTTGGCCTTGGCCACGACAAAGCCATGCTCGATCTTGATCTCGGCGCCCATGGCTTCCAGGCCCTTGATGTGCTGGTCTACCGGGCGCTGGCCGATGGCGCAGCCGCCGGGCAGGCTGACACGGGCTTCGCCGAAGCGTGTCAGCAGCGGGCCCAGCACCAGTATGGAGGCCCGCATGGTCTTGACCAGTTCGTAGGGCGCTTCGAGGCTGCTTATTTGGGCGGCGTTCAGCTCCAACTGGCCCGGTCCACTGCGTTGGGACTGCACGCCCAACTGGCCCAGCAGCCGCAGGGTGGTGCCGATGTCCTTCAGGCCCGGCACGTTTTCGAGGGTAATCGTATCGGCGGTGAGCAGGCTGGCGCACAGGATGGGCAGGGCCGCATTCTTGGCGCCCGATATCGAAACTTCGCCCTCGAGGCGATTGCCGCCGGTGATCAGCAGCTTATCCATTTGGGTTTGCCTTGTATTCGGCAGGGGTCAGCGTGCGCATCGACAAAGCGTGGATCTCGGCCTTCATGCGCTCGCCCAGTGCCGAATACACCAGTTGATGGCGTGCGATAAGGCGTTTGCCTTCGAAAGACGGGCTGACGATAATCGCTTCGAAGTGCGATCCGTCGCCCTGGACTTCCAGGTGGTCACAGGGCAGGTTATCGGCGATGTACTGGCGTACTTGTTCAGGAGTAGGCAACATGGCAATTAATTCCGAAGTTTATAGCCGCTGGCCAACAGGCGCATGGCAAAAAAGCAGAGTACGGCAAATACCGCGGCGACAACCGCCAGGCTGTGCCAGGGCGATACGTCCGATACCGCGAAAAAACCGTAGCGAAATCCGTCTATCGTATAAAAGATAGGGTTCCAGCGGGAGACGGCCAACCAGAAAGGAGGAAGGCTGTGTATGGAATAGAACACCCCGGACAGGAAAGTGGCGGGCATGATGAGGAAGTTCTGGAAGGCGGCCAGCTGGTCGAATTTCTCGGACCACAGCCCGGCGATCACGCCCAGTGTACCCATGATGCCGCAGGAAAGCACGGCAAACACGAGCACCCACAATACATTGGAAACCGGCAGGGGAACAAAGAACAATGCCACCAGCCAGACGCAGGCGCCCACACACAGCCCGCGCACGATGGCCGCAAGGATATAGGCCGCGAAAATCTCACGATGCGACAAGGGCGGCAGCAGGATGAACACCAGGTTGCCGGTGATGCGGCTTTGGATGAGCGATGAGGACGGATTGGCGAAGGCATTCTGCAACATGCTCATCATCATCAGGCCCGGAATCAGGAAGGAGGTGTAGGGCACCGTGCCGAACACCTGCACCCTATCTTCCAGCACGTGCGCAAAAATCAGCAAGTAGAGCAGGGCGGTAATGACCGGTGCGGCGATGGTCTGGAACCCCACCTTCCAGAAGCGGGTGAGTTCCTTGCGCAGCAGGGTGGGAAAGCCCGAGCCCATGTCGGTGCGCGGCTGAATCAGGGGAGATGGGCTCATGCCGTCACCCCCAGGAACTCATCGTCGTTCATGATGCGCACAAAGGCATCTTCGAGGTCGGTGCCGCCTACACGGGCCAGCAGCGCGGCTGTGGTGTCCAGCGCCACCACGCGCCCGCCCTTGAGCATGGCTATGCGTCCGCACAGGGCCTCGGCTTCTTCCAGGTAGTGGGTAGTCAGCAATATGGTGTGGCCTTCCTTGTTCAGGCGCGCGATGAATTCCCAAAGGGTGCGGCGCAGGTCGACGTCGACCCCGGCGGTAGGCTCGTCCAGAATGATGACCGGCGGGCGGTGTACCAGCGCCTGGGCCACCAGCACGCGGCGTTTCATGCCCCCCGAGAGCGCCCGCATATTCGTGTCGGCCTTGTCGGACAAGCCCAGGTTGCCCAGCACCTCGTCGATCCAGTCGTCGTTGTTGCGCAGGCCGAAGTAGCCGGACTGCAGCCGCAGCGATTCACGCACGGTGAAGAAGGGATCGTAGACGATTTCCTGAGGCACCACGCCCAGCGAGCGGCGCGACTGCTTGAAGTCGGTGATCACATCGTAGCCGCAAACGCTGGCCGTTCCCGAGCTTGCACGGGCCAGCCCGGCGAGAATGGAAATAAGCGTGGTCTTGCCGGCCCCGTTGGGGCCCAGCAGCCCGAAGAATTCACCGTGTTCCACCGTCAGGCTGACATCGTCCAGGGCCTGGAAACCGCTATCCGGGGGGCTTGAAGACAGCCACTTCAACATGCTGCGCGAGCGGGCCGGATAAATCTTCGAAATATTTTCTAGGGTGAGGGCAGGCATGGCAATAAAAAAAGCTTGGCCCGAAATTAAGCCAAGCTTTGCATTATAGTAGGTCTGGCATGCCGTACTTACTGATTGCGTTTGTTCAGCGCGGCAATCAACCCCTCTACGCCATTTTGCGAAATTTGCTGGGAGAACTGATTGCGGTAGTTCTGGATCAGCCAGATGCCTTCCACATTCAGATCGTAGATTTTCCAGCCCTGGGGTGTTTTTTCCAGGCGATAGTCTATGCCCACCGACGGTCCGTTGCCTTGCGACAGCATGGAGCGCACGACCAGGTCGTCCGCGTTGACGTCGCCCCGGAAGGGCAGCATGGAAAAGGAAGATCTCTGGTCGACTTGCGTGAACGCGCCGCTGTAGGTGCGGATGAGCGTTCCCTTGAAGGCCTCCACCAGATCGCGCTGCTGTTGCGGCGTAGCCTGGCGCCAGTGGCGACCCGCCGCGAGCCGGGTGGTCTTTTCCAGGTTCACGTAAGGCAATACGTATTCATTGATGACCTTGTTGATGCGGGCCAGATCGCCGGTCTTGATGCTTTGGTCTTTCTTGACGGCGTTCAGGGCGTCGTTGGCAACGGTTTGCACGAAATCGCTGGGCGACTTGCTGGCGTCGGCGCTGGTTTGCGCCTGTGCCGCGCCCATGCCTGCAAAGGCCAGGCCAAGCAGGCCCGTACCCAGCAGGCGTCGGGCGCTATCTAAAGAGATGATTGAAGAAAGAGTCTTGAACATGTGCATCCTGATTACTGTGCCGCCTTGGGAGCGGGGGCTTCGTCGTCCGAGTAGTCGGGCAGATTGTCGTCGTCATAGTCCGGCAGGCCGCTTTCACTGTAGTCGGGCAAGTTGGTGCCCGCACGGCGGCTGTCTACCTGTGCTTTGCGGCGCTGGATATAAGCGTCGCGAATAAAGCTGTAGCGGTCCAGGGCCACCTCGTTGACCAGCTGGTCGGCGTCGAGCAGGCTGGCGCGCGTGTCGATGGTGTACAGGCCAACAATGGAGTTGCGCAACGGGATATTGTCGATTTCGAACACGGGTGTGATGGGCGAAATGCCTGCCGCTATGGTGCCCAGCATGCCGGCGCCGTCGCGTACCGAACTGGAACCCAGGAAGGGCAGCACGACATAGGGACCCGATCCCAGGCCCCAGACGCCCAGCGTAACGCCGAAATCGTTCTGGATGCGCGTGGAGCCATTCATGGACGCCACGTCGATACAGCCGCCCAGGCCCATGGTGGTATTGAACAGCACGCGGCCCATCGTATTGAAAAAGTCGTGACCGCGGGCCTGCAGGAAACTGTTGAAGGCAGACCAGATGTCGACCACGTTGTTGAATATATTGTGGACGCAGGTTTGCACGGGCTGCGGCGTAATGGTGTCGTAGCCCGTGGCAATAGGTTTCAGCAGAGCGCGGTCAACCGTATCGTTGAAGGTGTACATGCTGCGGTTGTAGCTTTCCCACGGGTCGTCTGGATTGGGATTGTTGACCGTGGCGCATCCCGCCGCGAGCGTCGTGGCGCCCAGCAAGGCTGTCATACGGATGAGGCGTCGGCCGCGATTCCCGGCCAATGGCTTAGAGTGAGTCATGTAGTTCGTGGTTATTTTTGAGCACCGATGATTGTAAACGGCTGTGTCCGACTTTAGGGTTTTGCCGGCGATTCATCGCCCGATTCCCTGGACTGCGCGGTATCAGGCGCGTCGTTGTTGTGTTCGCCCGACACCGCCGGGGACGCCGGAGCTGCCGGCGTGCCTTGCTGATCGGCGGAGCTGTACAGGAACTTGCTGATCAGCTCTTCCAGCACGACTGCGCTTTGCGTGTACTGGATCTCGCTGTTTTCCTCCAGCATCTTGTCCTCGCCGCCGGGTGTCAGGCCTATGTACTGCTCACCCAGCAGGCCCGACGTAAGGATGGACGCCGACGAATCGCTGGGAAACTCGTATTTTTCTTCCAGGGCCAGCGTGGCCACCGCCTGGTAGCGCACGTTGTCGAACCCTATGCTGGCCACGCGGCCGACCACCACGCCGCTGCTCTTGACGGGCGCACGTACTTTGAGCCCGCCCAGATTATCGAAATGGGCTTGCACGGTGTAGGTTGGCGCCAGCGAGAAGGAATTCATATTGCCCGCTTGCAAGGCCAGGAATACCAGGGCGACCCCGCCCAGTAACACAAACAGGCCTACCCAGAAATCGGTTTTTTCACGCGTCATGATTGATCCGTCTATATCGTTAATTGCTGAACATCAGCGCGGTAAGTACAAAGTCCAGCCCCAGCACCACCAGGGAGCCGGCGACCACTGTGCGCGTGGTCGCGCGGGATACGCCCTCGGGTGTCGCCTTGGCCGTCCAGCCGGCGTGCAGGGCGATGAGGGTGACGGCAATGCCGAACACCACGCTTTTCACGACCCCATTGAGCACATCCTTGAACACATCGACGCCGCCTTGCATCTGGGACCAGAAAACGCCCGGGTCGATGCCGATGAGGAGCACGCCGACGATCCATCCGCCCAGGATGCCGACCATCGAAAAAACGGCTGCAAGAATAGGCATGGCTATGACGCCTCCCCAAAAGCGGGGGACCAGCACGCGCCGTATGGGGTCGACGGCCATGACTTCCATGGCGGCGAGCTGCTCGCCGGCTTTCATCAGCCCTATCTCGGCGGTAAGCGACGTGCCCGCACGTCCTGCAAAAAGCAGGGCGGTGACGACAGGGCCCAGTTCTCGCGTCAGTGAAAGGGCCACCAGCAAGCCCAGGGCTTCTTCGGATCCGTAGCGGTTCAATGTGTAATAGCCCTGCAAACCCAATACGAACCCGACGAACAGGCCTGATACCGCGATGATAAGCAGAGAATAGTTGCCGATGAAGTGTATTTGCTGGGACACCAGTCCCGGGCGCTTCAATGCGCTGCCGCTGCGCGCCAGAATGGCGCCGGTCAGGCGCATGAAGGCGCCCAGTCCGTTGATGCTGTGGCGTACTTTTGCCCCGAGGCTCGCGATGGATTGAACAGGAGTCGTCATGAGCGGCCCGTATGTTGGTCCAGCCACTTCGAGAAAGCCGGCGTAGCGGGGTAATGAAAAGCAATGGGCCCGTCGGGCTCGCCTTTCAGGAATTGGTGCACATAGGGGTCGTCCGACGCAGATAGTTCATCGGGCGTACCGCTCGCAATCAGCTTGCCTTGTCCGACCATATAGACATGATCGGCAATCATGAAAGACTCGGCCACGTCGTGTGTAATAAGAATGGAGGCGCAATTGAGCCGGTCGGTCAGGCTGCGTATCAGTTGCGCCGTAATCCCCAGCGATATGGGGTCAAGGCCGGCGAACGGTTCGTCGTACAGAATCAGTTCGGGCTCGAGCACGATTGCGCGCGCCAGCGCCACGCGGCGCGCCATGCCCCCCGATATTTCCGAGATACGCAGGTGCGCGGCGGTGCGCAGGCCGACCGCGTCGAGCTTTTCGAGCACACATTCGGTGATCTGCCTTTCGGAAATCTGGGTATGTTCGCGCAGGGGAAAGGCTACGTTCTCGAAGACGTTAAGGTCGGTGAACAAGGCGCCCTGCTGGAACAGCACGCCCATGCGCTGGCGAAGCTCGCGCAGGTCTTCGCCGCTTTCCTTGGCGATATCTTTGCCAAATACAGCGATCGTGCCTTCTTTTGCTGTGATCTGTCCGGTGGCGGCGCGCAGCAAGGTGGTCTTGCCTGAGCCGGATCCGCCCATCATTGCCACCACCTGTCCCTGGCGGACGTCGATGTCGATGCCTTGCAGTACGGTGAAGTCTCCGTAGCCCAGGGCCACATTGGAAAACTTCACGATGGGGTCAGTGGAGATGCGCAAATTCATAGGGTCGGAGCCTGACAAGTAGCCTTGCATTGTATCCTTTTGCGCGAAGATCTCCTTTCCAGCGCAATGTCAGGCCCGACGCACTTAGCGGGGAAGCGTGGTGGCGCCCATCAGGAACTGGTCGACCGACCTGGCGCACTGGCGGCCTTCGCGTATGGCCCACACCACCAGCGACTGGCCTCGGCGCATGTCGCCCGCGGCAAATACCTTGTCGACATTCGTGATGTAGTCATCGGTATTGGCGCGCGCGTTGCCGCGGGCGTCCAGATCGATGCCAAAGGCGTCCAGCACATTCTTTACCGGCGAGACGAAACCCATGGCCAGCAGCACGAGGTCGGCAGGCATTTCGAACTGCGAGCCTTCCACTTCACGCATCTTCATCTGGCCCGTGGCCTTGTCCTTGAACCATTCCACCCGTGCGGCGACCAGCTTTTCCACCTTGCCGTTCTTGCCCTCGAACGATTTGGTCCCTACGGCCCAGTCGCGCTCGCAGCCTTCTTCGTGCGAGGACGAAGACCGCAGTTTGGCCGGCCAGTAGGGCCAGGTCAGGGCCTTGTCTTCTGTTTCGGGCAGCTTGGACATCAATTCGAACTGCGTGACCGAAGCTGCGCCCTGGCGGTTGCTGGTGCCCACGCAATCCGATCCGGTATCGCCCCCGCCTATGACAATGACGTGTTTATCCTTGGCGCTGATTTGCTTGCTGACCCGGTCGCCGTTACAGGCCTTGTTCTGCTGCCGCAGGAAGTCCATGGCGAAGTGCACGCCGCGTAATTCCCGGCCCGGCACGGGCAGGTCGCGCGGGTTCTCGGCCCCGCCGGTCAGCACGACCGCGTCGAACTCGGCCTGCAACGATTCGGGGGTGCGCGTGTTCAGGCCTTCTTCGGCATGTTCGGGCGCGCCCACGTAGGTCGAGGGTGAAAACTCGACGCCCTCGGCTTCCATCTGGCGCAGGCGGCGGTCGATATGCGACTTTTCCAGCTTGAAGTCGGGAATGCCGTAGCGCAGCAGGCCGCCGATGCGGTTGCTTTTCTCGAAGACAGTCACCGAATGCCCGGCGCGCGCCAGTTGTTGCGCGCACGCCAGGCCTGCTGGACCGGAGCCCACCACGGCTACGCGCTTGCCGGTTTTGCGCGCTGGCGGCTGGGGCACGACCCAGCCGTGCTGCCATCCGTGGTCGATGATTGCGTGCTCGATGGACTTGATGCCCACTGCATCGCTATTGATGTTCAGGGTACAGGCGGCCTCGCACGGAGCGGGGCATACACGGCCCGTGAATTCGGGAAAGTTGTTGGTTGAATGCAGTACGTCCAGCGCGCTGCGCCAGTCCTGGCGGTAAACAAGGTCATTCCAGTCGGGAATGATATTGTTAACCGGACAGCCGCTGGTGCAAAACGGGATTCCGCAGTCCATGCAGCGCGCGCCTTGCTGCCTGGCCTCTTCGCTGGTCAGGGTGTGGACGAATTCGTTCCAGTGATTCAGCCGTTTTAACGGTGCTTCGTAGGTTTCTTTGACACGTTGGAATTCAAGAAAGCCGGTGACTTTGCCCATTTCTTTTCCTCAGGCAGCAATTTGTTGTGGATTGACCGCGCGCCAGAGCTCGCCCAGGGCGCGCCGGTATTCAATGGGCATGACTTTGACGAAGGACTGGCGTGCACGATCCCAGTCGTCCAGCACGTCGCGCGAGCGGAAGCTGCCGGTATAGCGGTAGTGGTTCTCGATCAGCTGACGCAGTATGGTTTCGTCGGTTTCGCGCTCGCCGCCGCGCACGGCGCTGTGCCAGGTTTCCAGTTGGCCCAGCTTGGTCTGGTCGGCATGCGAAGCAAGGCGCTCGAGTTCGACCATGCTCAAGTTGCAGCGATGGCGGAAACTGTTGTCCGGATCCCAGACATAAGCCACGCCGCCGGACATGCCGGCTGCAAAGTTGCGACCGGTTTCGCCCAGCACCACGACCGTACCTCCCGTCATGTATTCGCAGCCATGGTCGCCGGTGCCTTCGACAACCGTCGCCGCTCCGGAATTGCGCACGGCAAAACGTTCGCCGGCCACGCCGTTGAAGTAGGCTTCGCCTGCCAGGGCGCCGTAAAGGACGGTATTGCCCGCAATGATATGGTCGGGTCCGAAACCGCGGAAGTCGTTGGGCGAGCGCACGATGATGCGTCCTCCCGAGAGGCCCTTGCCCACGTAGTCGTTGGCTTCGCCCACCAGGTCCAGCGTAATGCCATGGGCCAGGAAGGCGCCAAAGCTTTGCCCGGCCGATCCGTTGCACTGGATATGGATGGTGTCGTCGGGCAGGCCTTCATGGCCGTAGCGCGAGGCCACCACGCCGGACAGCATTGCGCCTATGGTGCGGTTGCGGTTGCGTACGGGCGTGATGAAAGATACTTTCTCGCCGCGTTCGATGGCCGCCTTGCTGCGCTCGATCAACTGATGATCCAGGGCATGGTCCAGGGCATGGTCCTGCTCCTGGGTCTGATACAAGGCCGTCGTCGTGGGCACCGCATGGAACACGCGGGTGAAGTCCAGGCCCTGCGCCTTCCAGTGATCGATGCCGGGGCGGGTATCGAGCAGATCGACACGCCCGACCAGCTCGTCGAAGGTGCGTATGCCCAGCTGGGCCATGATTTCGCGAACCTCTTCGGCAACGAAAAAGAAGAAATTGACCACGTGTTCCGGCTTGCCCTGGAACTTCTTGCGTAGTACGGGATCTTGTGTGGCAACACCAACCGGGCAGGTGTTCAGGTGGCATTTGCGCATCATGATGCAGCCTTCGACCACCAGGGGTGCCGTGGCAAAGCCGAACTCGTCGGCGCCCAGCAAGGCGCCGATGGCGACGTCGCGGCCGGTTTTCATCTGGCCATCGGCCTGGACGCGGATACGATTGCGCAAATTGTTCAGGATCAGCGTCTGCTGCGTTTCCGCCAGGCCCAGTTCCCATGGTGTTCCGGCATGCTTGATGGAAGACACCGGCGACGCACCCGTGCCGCCGTCGTGGCCGGCAATGACCACGTGGTCGGCTTTCGCCTTGGCAACGCCCGTGGCCACCGTGCCAACGCCTACTTCCGACACCAGTTTGACCGAAATCGATGCCTGGGGATTTACATTCTTCAGGTCGTGGATGAGCTGCGCCAGGTCTTCGATGGAATAGATGTCGTGGTGAGGAGGGGGCGAGATGAGCCCCACGCCGGGCACCGAGTAACGCAGCTTGGCAATGTATTCCGTAACCTTGTGGCCGGGCAGCTGGCCGCCTTCGCCGGGCTTGGCGCCCTGGGCCATCTTGATCTGGATCTGGTCGGCGCTGGACAGGTATTCGGCCGAGACGCCGAAACGCCCCGACGCAACTTGCTTGATGCGCGAACGCAGGGAGTCGCCCGCCACCAGCGGCACGTCGGCCTCGATGCGGTCCGAACCCAGGAAGGAAGCCAGCGTGTCGCCCTTCTTGATGGTGCTCTTGCCGGCACGCATTTCGGCGCGGTAGCGCAACTCGTCTTCGCCGCCTTCACCTGTATTGGACTTGCCGCCGATACGGTTCATGGCGACGGCCAGCACTGTATGCGCTTCGGTGGAGATGGAACCCAGCGACATGGCGCCCGTTGCAAAACGCTTGACGATTTCCTTGGCGGGTTCCACGTCGCTCAAAGGAATGGCGCGGGCGGGATCGACCTTGAACTCGAACAAGCCGCGCAGTGTCATGTGGCTGCGCGACTGGTCGTTGATCAGCTGGGCATATTCCTTGTAGGTGCTGTAATTATTGGCACGCGCGGCATGCTGCAGCTTGGCGATGGAGTCGGGCGACCACATATGCTCTTCGCCACGCACGCGCCAGGCGTATTCGCCGCCGGCGTCCAGCGCATTGCTCAATACCGGGTCGGTGCTGAACGCTGCGCGATGCACGCGCAACGCTTCCTCGGCGACTTCGAAAATGCCTATGCCCTGGATATTGCTGGGCGTGCCGGTGAAGTATTTGCTGACCAGGCTGTTGTTCAGGCCCACCGCCTCGAAGATCTGGGCGCCTGTGTAGGACATGTAGGTGGAGATGCCCATCTTCGACATGACTTTGTTCAGGCCCTTGCCGATGGCCTTGATGTAGTTCTTGATCGCCACGTCGGGCTGATCCATGGCGGCCAGCGATTCCAGGGCGAGATAGGGGTGGATGGCTTCGGCGCCATAGCCTCCCAGCAAGGCGAAGTGATGCACTTCGCGAGCCGAACCGGTTTCCACGACCAGCCCGGTCTTGGTGCGCAAGCCGGCCCGTATCAAGTGCAGATGTATGGCCGATGTGGCCAGCAGTGCGGGAATGGCCACGCGCTCGCTGTCGACATTGCGGTCGCTGATCAACAGAATGTTATAGCCGCTGAGCACGGCATCGGACGCGTTCGAGCAAAGCGACGCGATACAGGCTTCGATCCCGTCGGGGCCCCAGGCGGTGGGGTAGGTGATGTCCAGCTCGAAGCTGCGGAATTTGTTCGAGGTGATCTTTTCGATGTTGCGGATCTGCGCCATGGCCGCGCTGTCCAGCACCGGCTGGGTGACTTCCAGGCGCAGCGGCGGATTGACGTTGTTGATGTCCAGCAGATTGGGCTTGGGACCAATAAAGGACACCAGCGACATCACCAGTTGTTCGCGTATTGGGTCGATAGGCGGATTGGTAACCTGCGCAAACAGTTGGCGGAAGTAGTTGTAGAAAGGCTTGGCACGGTTCGACAACACCGCCAGCGGCGCGTCGTTGCCCATGGATCCCATGGCTTCTTCGCCGGACAGGGCCATGGGCTGCAGGATGAATTTGTAGTCTTCCTGGGTCCAGCCGAAAGCCTGCTGGCGATCCAGCAAGGAGGTTACCTTGGGCGTGGCGGCATGGTCGGCGGCCTGGGCAGGCAGCGACTCCAGCTTCAGGCGCAGGCGCTCGATCCACTGGCGGTATGGCCGTGTATTGGCCAGTTGCGACTTGATTTCGGCATCGTCGATGATGCGGCCTTGCTGCAGGTCGATCAGGAACATCTTGCCCGGCTGAAGACGCCATTTCTTGATGATGCGGTGCTCGGGTATCGGCAAGGTGCCGGCTTCTGACGCCATGATCACCATGTCGTCGTCGGTAATCAGATACCGTGCGGGACGCAGGCCGTTGCGGTCCAGCGTTGCGCCGATCTGGCGCCCGTCGGTAAACGCCACCGCGGCTGGGCCGTCCCAGGGTTCCATCATGGCAGCATGGTATTCGTAGAAAGCGCGGCGATTCTCGTCCATGCCGGTGTGCTGTTCCCAGGCTTCGGGAATCATCATCATCATGGCATGGGCCAGCGAATAGCCGGACATGACCAGCAGTTCCAGGCAATTGTCGAACGTTGCCGTATCGGACTGGCCCTCGTAGACGATGGGGTAGAGCTTGGGCAGGTCGTCGCCCAGCACGGCGGATTGCATCACGCCTTCGCGGGCGCGCAGCCAATTGAAGTTGCCCTTGACCGTATTGATTTCGCCGTTGTGCGCGATCATGCGGTAAGGGTGGGCCAATGGCCAGGCAGGGAAGGTGTTGGTTGAAAAACGCTGGTGCACCATGGCCAATGCCGATACCGCGCGGGTATCGGCCAAGTCGCGGTAATAGCTGCCGACCTGGTCGGCCAGCAACAGGCCCTTGTAGACGACTGTGCGCACCGAGATGGACGGTACGAAGTATTCCTGGCCGTGCGCCAGATGCATGTGCTGGATGGCGTGACTGGCCGTCTTGCGGATGACATAGAGCTTGCGTTCCAGCGCGTCGGGCACCATGATGTCGTTGCCGCGTCCGATGAACAGCTGGCGTATCACCGGCTCACAGGCCCGCACTGTAGGCGACATGGGCATGTCGCAGTCCACAGGCACGTCGCGCCAGCCCAATACGACCTGGCCTTCGTCGCGCACCGCGCGCTCGAGTTCTTGCTGACAGGCCAGGCGGGAAGCGATTTCCTTGGGCAGGAAGACCATGGCCACGCCGTATTCGTCGGGCGGTGGCAGTTCAACTCCCTGCGCGGCCATTTCTTCGCGGTACAAGGCGTCCGGAATCTGGATCAGTATGCCTGCGCCGTCGCCCATGAGCTCGTCGGCGCCTACTGCGCCGCGATGGTCCAGGTTCTCGAGGATCTTGAGCCCTTGCTGGATGATGGAGTGGCTCTTCTTACCCTTGATGTGCGCAACAAAGCCCACGCCGCAGGCGTCGTGTTCGTTGGCTGGGCTGTACAGCCCCTGGGCCCCGGGCGCCAGGCCGGAAACCTTCAACGGAACGGGCATGGCAGGCACCACGGTGGGCTTGCGAGCAGCAGCCGCGCCGGAGCGGGGCGCATCCGGCGTACAGGCAGGAAGAGACATATCGGTTAGAGACTTGGACATAGAAGGACTCGCAGGTCGATTGGCACCGGATGGTCAAGCGCCGCGCAGGTTCTTGAAGGACCTCGCAGGCGCGCCATGAGGTTTGGTGCAGTGCAGTAAAGCTAAGATACTGCCAACGAATCGTTTTTACAAGTAGAAAAATTGGGGTGCGTCCCTAAATAAATGGTGCAATTTTTTCCTCATGAAAAAATGGGGACGCACTTAATACTATGAAATTTATATAAAAATTTTAATCAAAAAATGGCCGTGCTCTACAATGGGGCACCTGGTATGCACCAATACGGGGCAAAATTTTTGATCCCATAGCGCTACAAATCGAAGCTTTCCGCTTTTCGTGGCCTGCCCCGGGCGGCTGGCGCCAGCCGGCGTGTGGCCGAGCTTGATAGTTTTGCCAGAAAAGCCGCTTCGCCCAGTGCCCATTGCCCAAACAGCGCTTGCTCGATACGGCGGTGTTGCGCCGCCGACAAGCCGCGCTGCATCCGTTCCCGATAATTCGCCTCGCGCGCAAAAGGAGTGTTTCCATCTTGCCAGTAGTCGACGTGGTCGGTCAGCAGAGCGCCGCCGCCGGTGGGTGAACCCACCGGTAAGCCGGCATGCGCGCCGGTGTGTGCGGCGGCCGACGACCAGGGCCAGCTTTCGGCCCTGTCGACATAGTGCAACTGCACCGGCAAGGAATCCAGCCAAACCATGGCGGGCAGTACCCAGGTTCCCGGCTCAACCAGCGCGCTGCGATAACGGCCCGCAAAGACGCGCCCGTGGCGCATATGCGTGGCCATGCGGCGGCCCAGCGCCTGGATCAGCCGCGACAGGCTTTGCGCATCGGGCGGGGTCGCAAGCAAAGTAATGCGATCGTTCAGCAATAGCCAGCCGTGCACGGCGACCTTGTATTCCCGGGCGTCGCGTTGCAGCCATTCCAGCAGGCGGTCCAGTTCGGCCGAAGGGCTGGGGTCGGATACAGCGGCCAGCGGGCGCGCGAACTCCGCCTGTACAAGCTGCGGAATTTGCGGGGCATAAAGACGTGGCAATCGGGCCATAACAAACGAGGACTTCCAGTGGATTTTGACACTATTCTACGGTAGCCCGGCGTTTCCCATATCGAGTACATTTGGGGATGGCCAGCCTTAGCTGGCCGTGCCGCCCGGCTCACCTGTTTCCCCTGGAGGTATGTATATGCAGTCTGGTCAATCCGGTCAACAAGCGCTGACTGAAGCAGCCCGGTTCCACATACGGAAGGTGGCCGTATGCGGCGCCGGCGTCATGGGCGCCCAAATTGCGGCGCACTGCGTCAATGCGGGCGTGCCCGTGGTGTTGTTCGACCTGCCCGCCAAGGACGGCGACAAGAACGGCATTGCCAAGGGTGCAATCGCTCAGCTTGCCAAGCTCAATCCTGCGCCACTGGGCACGCCGGAACTTGCGGACCTCATTATTCCTGCCAACTACGAGGACGACCTGGATCGCCTCGCGGAATGCGACCTGGTCATCGAGGCCATTGCCGAACGGCTGGACTGGAAGCGCGACCTCTATCAAAAGCTGGCGCCGGCCATCAAGCGCGGTGCCATCATTGCCAGCAATACTTCGGGCCTCTCCATTACCCAGCTGGCGGCGGCCTTGCCAGAGTCGCTGCGTCACCGGTTCTGCGGCGTGCATTTCTTCAATCCACCCCGCTATATGGCCCTGGTCGAGCTCATCCCCACCGGCGACACCGAGCCCGCCTTGCTGGATCTGCTGGAAACCTTTCTGGTGTCGCAGTTGGGCAAGGGCGTCGTGCGCGCCAAAGATACGCCCAACTTCATCGGCAACCGGATCGGCGTTTTCGGCATTCTGTCGGTGTTCGTCCAGGCTGAAAGATTTGGGCTGCCCTACGAGCTGGTCGACGAGCTCACCGGTACACGCCTGGGCCGTGCCAAGTCGGGCACCTTCCGCACTGCCGATGTCGTCGGCCTGGACACCCTGGCGCACGTCATACGCACCATGCAGGACCAACTGCCGCAAGACCCTTTCCATGCCCATTTCGGCGTGCCGGAAGTGGTGAACGGGCTTATACAACAGGGAGCCCTGGGCCAGAAAAGCGGTGCCGGCTTCTATCGCAAAGAAGGCAAGGCCATACTCAGGCTGGATCCCGCCAAGAAAGAATACGTGCCTGCCGAGACCAAGATCGATCCGACTGTGGCCGAGATGCTGGCCGAGCGCGATCCAGCAAAGAAACTCAAGGCGCTGCACGATTCGGATCATCCCCAGGCGCAGTTCGTGTGGGCGATACTGCGCGACAGCTTTCACTACAGCGCGGTTCATCTCGAAGATATCGCCGATACGGCGCGCCAGGTGGACCTGGCCATGAAATGGGGCTTCGGCCATGCCCAAGGCCCTTTCGAAATCTGGCAGGCGGCGGGCTGGCACGATGTGGCCAACTGGATCCAGCAAGACATCCAGGCGGGCAAGACTTTGTCCAGCGAGCCGCTGCCGCAGTGGGCCGTCCGCGGCCCGGTTTGGCAAGCACAAGGCGTGCATACCCCGGCCGGTTCATGGAGCCCGCGCGAAAAGCGCTACGAAGATCGCAGCGCCTTGCCCGTGTACCGCCGGCAAATCGGCGCACCGCGTCTTGTCGGCGAATCCGCAAGCCTGACTCCGGCGGTGGTGTACGAGAACGAAGCCGTCCGGTGCTGGACACTGCCCGCGCCGCATCCCCAGGACGTGTTGATTCTGTCGTTCAAGACCAAGATGCATACGCTGAGCCCTGGTGTGGTGCGCGGCATCGTGCACGCGGTCGACCTGGCCGAGGCCTCGTACAAAGCCCTTGTCATCGGCCAGCTAGACGATCCCTTCTCGGCCGGCGCCGATCTGAAAGCCATGCTTCCGGCGTTTCTTGAAGGCGGCGCCGCCGCCGTGGAACCGATAGAGCGGGAAATGCAGGACATGGTCTTGCGCCTGCGCTATGCGCAAGTTCCCGTGGTGGCGGCGCTGGCCGGCCTGGCCCTGGGCGGCGGCTGCGAATTGGCGGTGCATTGCGCGCGGCGCGTCGCCCACTTCGAAACCTACATCGGGCTGGTGGAGGTGGGCATAGGGCTGGTGCCCGGTGCGGGCGGACTGGCCTTTTGTGCGCGGCGAGCCGCCGAGCTTCAGGCCGAGGCCGCGCCCGATGCGCCCCTGCTGGCCTTCGTCAAGAAATTTGCCCTGGCGGTCGCTGGCGCCCAGGTGTCCAAGTCGGCGCTGGACGCGCGCAAGATGGGCTATCTGCACGCGTCGGACCCCATTGTCATGAATCGCCACGAATTGCTTTATGTGGCGGTGTGCCAGGCCCATGCGCTGGCCGAAGCGGGTTGGCGCGCGCCCTTGCCGCAACGATTTCCGGTAGCCGGCAGGGACGGCATTGCCACGCTCAAGGCCCAATTGCTCAACATGAAGGTGGGCGGCTATATTTCCGAGCACGATTTTGTGGTGGCCGAGAAAGTGGCCTACGTAATGTGCGGGGGCGACGTCGATCCGGGGTCGCTGGTGGACGAAGCCTGGATGCTGAGGCGCGAGCGCGAAGCTTTCCTGGAGCTGCTGGTCCAGCCCAAGACACAAGAGCGCATCGCGGGCATCCTGGAAACCGGAAAGCCGGTCCGAAACTGATTAACAGGCCCTAACGGAGTCATGCATGACCACATTGCAACAAGCCTATATTGTCGCGGCAACACGCAGTCCCATCGGCAAGGCGCCGCGCGGTATTTTTTCACATACTCGTCCCGACGAACTGCTGGCCACCGTCATCAAGGGCTTGCTGGCGCAGGTGCCCGACCTGGATCCGGCCGCCATCGAAGACGCCATTGTGGGCTGCGCCATACCGGAAGGACCGCAAGGCCTTAACGTGGCGCGCATCGGCGCACTGCTGGCCGGGCTGCCATCCTCCGTAGCGGGCGTTACCGTCAATCGCTTCTGCGCATCGGGGCTGACCGCCATCGCGATGGCGGCGGACCGGATACGGGTCGGCGAAGCCGACATCATCATCGCGGCGGGCACCGAATCCATGAGCCTGGTGCCCACCATGGGCGTCAGCACATCCTTCAGTCCGCGCATCTTTTCCGACGACGAGAACCTGGGCATAGCATATGGCATGGGCCTTACGGCTGAACAGGTCGCCGCCCGGTGGAAAGTCTCGCGCGAAGACCAGGACGCCTTCGCCCTGCAGTCCAACCAGCGCGCGGTGGCCGGCCAGCAGGCTGGCGAGTTCGCCGACGAAATCCTGCCCATCGATGTCATAAGCCGCCGGCCCGATCTGGATACCGGTGAAATCGTTGTAAGCCATAAAACAGTCACGCTCGACGAAGGCCCGCGCGCCGATACCAGCATGCAGGCCCTGGCAAAACTGCGTCCCGCTTTTGCCGCCCGGGGCAGCGTCACGGCCGGAAACAGCTCCCAGATGTCCGACGGAGCCGGCGCCTTGCTGGTCGTATCCGAGCGGGCGCTCCAGGCCCATGGGCTGACGCCCCTGGCGCGCTTCGTGTCCTTCGCCGTCAAGGGCGTGCCCCCGGAAATAATGGGCATAGGGCCCAAGGAAGCGATTCCCCATGCACTGAAGCAAGCAGGTCTGCGGCTGGATCAAATGGGCTGGATAGAGCTTAACGAAGCGTTTGCGGCGCAGTCGCTGGCCGTCATGCGCGACCTGGATTTGAACCCGGATATCGTTAATCCGCTGGGTGGCGCGATCGCCCTGGGCCATCCCCTGGGAGCCACGGGCGCCATACGCGCGGCCACTGTCATACATGGATTGCGCCGGCGTAAGCTGGAGTACGGCATGCTGACCATGTGCGTGGGCACCGGCATGGGAGCCGCGGGAATATTCCAGCGCGTCTAGATGAATCAAGGCCGGACGCGCTTGCAAGTCGCTCCGGACCTGATATGCTTGATCCCAACCAGACCATTCCAAGCCCCAAATGAATCCTGTCAGAATGCAGTTGCTGTTGATTGGCACCATGGCGATTTGGGGTTTGAATATTTCGGCGGTCAAGGTCCTTACCAGCTACCTCGATCCGTTGATCGTCGCCTGCCTGCGCATGGTGCTTGCGGCAATCGTCATCAACCTGACACTGGCGTGGTCGCGCCGCCCGGTGCGCCTGCTCAGCATAACGCCCGGGCAATGGCTGCGTTTCGTTGCCTGCGGCGTGCTTATGGTCTATGCCAATCAAATCCTGTTCACCACCGGCATGCAGACGGCAAGCGCCACCAATTCGTCGCTCATCATGGCGCTAAGCCCGCTGGTGGCATCGATCCTGGCGGCGGTGGTCTTTCGTGAAGCGCTGACCGGTGTGCGCCTGCTGGGCATCGCCATGGGCTTCGGGGGTGTATTTGCCGTGGTCTTCAGCGGCTCGCAAGCCCAGCTGGCGGGCGCCAGCCTGGGCGATGTCCAGATATTCGCGGCAATGTTCACCTTCGTCGTGGGCGGCATGCTCATCCAGAACCTGGCTCGCCAGTTCAATGCGCTGGTGATCAGCACCTTTATCTACACCATAGGCGCCGTGCTGCTCAGCGTGCATCTGTTCTTCAGCGATACCGTCGAGTTCAGCCTGGAGGCTTTGCTGCTGCCGGGCCTGTGGCCCTTGACCCTGCTTGTGTTTACGGGAATCGTGGCCACGGCCATATGCAACATGCTGTGGAACCGCGCCATTGCCGAACTGGGCGTGGCGCGTACGTCGGTATTCCAGTACTGGATCCCCGTCTTTGGCGTGGGCTTCGCCATGCTGCTGCTTGGCGAGCCGTTCACCATCTGGCATCTGGCGGGAGTGGCCGGAATACTGCTGGGCACTTATCTGGGAACGCGCCGCCCTAAAACTGCTGCTTGAATGTTTCTATCCAGTGCGTCGTGGAAGCATCATGGTCACGGTCGACCGGCGTCTTGCCTGCCAATTCGCTGCCTATGCCCTTGGCCAGCACCTTGCCGTATTCCACTCCCCATTGATCGAAGGGATTGATGCCCCAGATAACCCCTTGCACAAAGACTTTGTGCTCGTACAGGGCCAGCAGGGCGCCAAGCGTATAGGGCGATAAACGCGGCAGTACGATGAGATTGGACGGGCGCCCGCCCGCATGAACCCGGTGCCGGGCCAGCCAGCTGGCTTTCTCTTGCGGAATACCCGATTGCAGGCATTCTTTCAGCGCCTGATCGTACGTTTTGCCTTTCAATAGTGCTTCACGCTGTGCCAGGCAATTGGCCAGCAGGCTTTGATGGTGCCCCGGCCATCCGTGGTCGGCATGTTCGCAGACGATGAAATCTACCGGGGCGCCGTCGCTGCCCTGATGCAGCCACTGGAAAAACGTATGCTGGGCGTCGGTGCCCGGCATGCCCCACACAGCTGGGCCAGTGGGCACGCCCACCGGATCGCCCGCCAGGTTCACGGATTTGCCCAGCGATTCCATTTCAAGCTGCTGGATATAGGGAACCAGGTTGGAAAGCCGGAAGTCATAGGGCGCGATATTGAGCGATCCGTAGCCCAAGGTGCTGCGGTTGACGATACCGGAAATTGCCATCTGGATGGGCGCATTGCCGGCCACCGGCGCCTCGGCGAAATGGGCGTCCATGGCCGCGGCGCCGGCCTGCATGCCGGCCACCACGTCGGCACTGACGGCCAGGGCCGTGGTCAGGCTGACGGCCGACCACAAGGAAAAGCGCCCACCGACCCAGTCCCACAGTTTGAAGATATGCGCGTCGGGCACGCCCCATGCGCGCGCGGCATCGGCCTTGGCGGTAATGGCCACGATTTGCTTGTATGGATTTTCGACACCGGACGCCTGCAGCCATTCCAGCGCGCGCTGGCCGTTCTGCAGCGTTTCGGCGGTGGTGAACGACTTGGAGGCAAGCACGATGAGGGTGTCGTGCGGATCCAGGCCGGACAGGCCGCCCTGGATGGCGTGACCGTCGATATTGGCCACGAAATGGACTTGGCGCCATGTGCTTGCGTAGCCGAAAGCCGTGACGGCCAGGCGTACGCCCCAGTCGCTGCCGCCGATGCCGATATGCACGATGTTGCGCCAGCGGCGCTCGGAATCGGCGAGGCGCACGAACTCGTTCAGCCGTTGACGTTCGGCTGTGATTTCATCGATAGGGGCCGGGGCTCGCAAGGCAGAGTGCCAGGCTGCGCGCTCTTCCGTAACGTTGGCAATGCCGCCTTCCAGCAGGCTGTTGCGCAGGTCGCCGAAGTGCCGGGCCGCAAGCAGTGCCTCGGCCGCGGCGTCCAGCGCCGGCGAGCTGCCCTGGCCGCTGACGTCCAGGCTTATGCCGGCCGCCTGGATCAGCCGCAAGCTGTCGACATGAATGGGGGAATTCCGGGCGGCGTCTTCGAAAGCCGTCCATTCGGGAAGGTCCGACAGGGCGTCGGCAGTGGGCAGCATGCAGGTCACGAGCACTCCTTGGGCATTTAATCGTTGACCGATTGTATAGCCTTTGGTGCCCGCCGCAGGGGTGGTTGCGCTTGGCCGCCGGCCTCGCCGTCATGCCCGCAAGGGCATCCGGGAGAGATTCAGCGCATATTATTCTTATTAACGGCGGCGCTGGCTTGGACCGCCAGGCGCGCGGCCTGCGATATGGCGGAAAGTGATCCGGCCTTTGCTCAGATCGTAGGGCGACATTTCAAGTGAAACCTTATCGCCGGCGAGAATACGGATGTGGTGCTTGCGCATTTTTCCGCCCGTGTAGGCGACGACCGGATGGCCGTTGTCCAGCGTCACGCGGAACCGGGAGTCGGGCAACACTTCTGTCACCAAACCGCCCATTTCAATCAGTTCTTCTTTAGCCATAAAATATTCCTGTAAAAATTAATAGAACGCCGGCATGTCGAACTCGCGTTGCGTATCATTCGATAGCGGGCATGATGCGATGTCGCGGCATCGTTGTGCAGTATCGGTACTGGAAAGGGCAGCGCCATTTCGCAGGATGGCGTAGGCCTGGTCCAAGGTACGATTGCTGCGATTGCGAACCGAAGTTCGATGGTCAGGTGTGGCATAAACCGCAACCTGAGGCGGCGTCCCTGGCCTGATGAAGCCACAGGATGAATAGTGCGACGCGACGCCGTCTGGGCGCATGGTGCCGGGGTTCCCGGTGGGAGTAGGGTATTGTTATTGCTTGCTGCACCTGCGTTAGCGAGATAATGATACCACACGCAAGTCCGTATGCCAATTGGCGCTTACGTTAAATCGCGGGCGCTGCCTGCGCCGCCGCTCCTTTTCTGTTTTCTCGTTTTTAATGCCTGCTTCCATAAAACAAGATTGCCATGGCGGCTTTTGTCTTGTTAGATTGCGGAAGGCGTGTATCTGCGCCGTACAAGCAAAAGGAACAGCATGGCTCACGAATACCAGCACATCAGGTTCGACTACCAGGACGGCGTCGGACGCATTACCCTGAATCGCCCGGATACCCTGAACAGTTTCACGCAGATCATGCACGACGACATCAAGGCGGCACTGTCCTT
>JAKFDW010000215.1:0-3256 GCA_036675955.1 Orrella sp.
GAACTGCGTTCTAATCGTTTCTTTTGCGTTCAAGGCCCGCGGAAGCGGCCATGGCCTGCACAGTCTGGTAATCGGAGCATGAATGAAGAAGTGGCAATTCTGGGTGGATCGTGGCGGTACATTCACAGACATTGTTGCGGTCACCCCAGACCGGAACATCCTGACCTGCAAACTGCTGTCCGAAAATCCGGAGCAGTATCCCGATGCGGCGGTGGCGGGCATAAAACGGCTACTCAATGTAGATTCTGGCCAGAAGGTACCGGTCGAGCAGATCGAGTGCGTGAAGATGGGCACCACCGTGGCCACCAATGCACTGCTGGAACGCAAGGGCGAACGCACTGTACTGGTTACGACGCGCGGTTTCCGCGACGCCTTGCGTATCGCCTACCAGAATCGGCCACGACTATTCGATCGCCATATCGTGTTGCCCGAACTGTTGTACGAAAGCGTTATCGAGGTCGATGAACGGCTGGACGCACAGGGCCAGGTGCTTATGGCGCCCGAGATGGCAGGACTGGAAGCTCAATTGGCCGCCGTCCATGCCGATGGGGTGCGCACGATTGCTGTTGTATTGATGCATGCCTGGCTGCGGGCCGACCATGAGGTGCTGGTGGCCGACCTGGCGCGCGGGATGGGCTTTACGCAGGTGTCCGTGTCGCATGAAGTCAGCCCGCTCATCAAGTTCGTGTCGCGCGGCGACACGACCGTAGTAGACGCCTATCTGTCTCCCATATTGCAGCGCTACGTCCAGCAGGTTTCATCCGAACTCCCTGGTGTTCCGCTGCTGTTCATGCAGTCCAGCGGAGGCCTGACGCATGCAGGCCGTTTCCGTGGCAAGGATGCCATCCTGTCCGGCCCTGCCGGCGGCATCGTGGGCATGGCGCGCACCAGCGAGCGCGCAGGCTTCCATAAAGTCATCGGCTTTGACATGGGCGGTACGTCGACGGACGTTTCACACTACGCGGGCGAATTCGAGCGCGAGTTCGAGACGCAGGTCGCCGGTGTGCGCATGCGGGCGCCCATGATGAGCATCAATACTGTTGCCGCGGGCGGAGGTTCAATTCTGCATTTTGACGGCGCCCGTTTGCGCGTGGGTCCCGATTCGGCGGGCGCGAACCCGGGGCCGGCCTGCTATCGTCGCGGCGGGCCTTTGGCCGTAACCGACTGCAATGTCATGCTGGGCAAGATCCAGCCCGACTTTTTTCCACAGGTATTTGGCCCGGACGCAAATGAGGCCCTCGATGTCGCGACCGTGCGCGGGCAATTCGAAAAAATGGCCGCAGCAGTCGCCGAGGCTACGGGACAAGGCATGAGCGCCGAGGTATTGGCCGAAGGGTTTCTTGCCATCGCGGTGGGCAATATGGCTGAAGCCATCAAGCGCATCTCTGTTCAGCAAGGCCATGATGTCACCACCTACGCACTGACGGTGTTCGGCGGGGCGGGCGGCCAGCACGCCTGCCTGGTTGCCGATGCCCTCGGTATGACGCGCATCTTCTCGCATCCTTACGGTGGGGTGCTTTCCGCGTATGGCATGGGCCTGGCCGACCAGATCGAAATTCGCCAGCAGACGGTCGAGAAGATTCTGGAACCGACGCTCTTGCCCGTTCTGCAGGAGTATTGCGAGCAATTGACGGCACAGGCTACCCAAGGCCTGGGCGAGCACCATGGAACTGACTTGCCCCTGCAGAGTGCGTGCCGCGTACATCTCAAATACGAAGGCACCGATACGGCATTGGATGTGCGGCTTTGCGCAACGGTGGGTGAAATGCAGGGAGAATTCGAGCAGTCCTACCGTAAGCGCTATTCATTTTTAATGCCGGACAGAAAGCTGGTGGTTGAGTCGATGTCGGTAGAGGCCAGTCTGGCGGGCGATCAGATCGACGAACCCCTGGCACCTTTGGCATCCCGTGAAGGAACGGCGCAGCCGCGGGCGATCCGGCCCATGTTCAGCGGCGGTCAATGGCAGGACACACCCGTCTATGATCGCGCCGATCTTCAGGCTGACGATGTGATCGAGGGACCGGCCATCATATCGGAGCCCAACCAGACGCTGGTCATCGAACCGGAATGGCGGGCACGACTGACACGCCAGAATCACTGGGACCTTGAACGGCTGCGCCCCTTGACCGGGCAGATGGAGGTGAGCTCGCAAGTCAACCCCATCATGCTGGAAGTGTTCAACAATCTTTTCATGTCGATTGCCGACCAGATGGGTGTGCGCCTCCAGAACACGGCGTATTCCGTCAACATTAAAGAGCGGCTGGACTTTTCCTGCGCCATCTTCGATGTGCAAGGCAATCTCATTGCCAATGCACCGCACATGCCGGTGCATCTCGGGTCCATGAGCGAGTCGATCAAGACCGTCATGCGGGAAAATGCGGGGCGCATGCAACCGGGCGATGCCTATGTCGTGAATGATCCCTATCATGGCGGGACACACCTTCCGGATGTCACCGTGATTACGCCGGTTTTCGATCGGGGCGGCGCCCAAATATTGTTTTTTGTCGGCTCGCGAGGGCATCATGCCGACATTGGCGGGCTTACCCCCGGTTCCATGCCGCCGAACTCCAGAACAGTTGAAGATGAAGGCGTCTTGTTCACCAATTTCCAGCTTGTCGGCAATGGCGTATTCCGCGAGGCCGAGGCCAGGGCCATCCTGGGTTCCGGCAAGTGGCCGGCGCGTAATCCCGATCAGAATCTGGCGGACATGCGCGCGCAGATCGCCGCCAACGAGAAAGGCGTACGCGAACTGCTGAATATGTGCGATCAGTTTGGCCTTGACGTGGTGGCGGCTTATATGCAGCATGTTCAGGACAATGCCGAAGAGGCAGTGCGCAAGGTGATCACCCATCTGCGCGATGGCCAATTCGACTATGCCTTGGACAACGGCGCGCATATACGGGTGGCCATCACGGTCAGGCACGAAGATCGCAGCGCCGTGGTCGATTTCACCGGGACTTCCGCACAGCTGGACAACAACTTCAATGCGCCGGCGTCCATCGCGGTCGCGGCGGTACTGTATGTGTTCCGTACGCTGGTCGATGACGATATCCCCTTGAATGCGGGATGCCTCAAGCCGCTGGAGATCATTGTCCCGCAGGGCTCCATGCTGCGCCCGAATCCTCCAGCCGCGGTGGTGGCGGGCAACGTGGAAACCTCGATGTGCGTCGTCAACGCCTTGTACGGCGCGCTGGGCGTGCTGGCGGCAAGCCAGGGAAGCATGAACAACTTCACCTTCGGCAATCATCAGCATCAG
>JAKFDW010000216.1:0-2078 GCA_036675955.1 Orrella sp.
GTTCACTGGCGGTTTATCATAACGGACCTTTTGAATCAGTTATGGGAAGCATCGCCTTATGAACAATCCAAGCACCGACCGGGACCACTGGGTCAGCTGGGATCAATATCATGCGCTTATCGAACGGCTTGCCTTGACCGTACATGAGTCGGGCTGGCATTTCGACAAGATCGTATGCCTGGCGCGTGGTGGTGTTCGGGTCGGCGATGTATTGTCACGCATTTTCGATGTTCCCCTGGGTATCCTGGCTACCAGCAGCTACCGCGAAGCGGCAGGCACGCAACAGGGCCAGCTCGATATCGCCCAGTTCATTACCATTACCCGCGGCACGCTCGATGGCCGCGTGCTTCTTGTGGATGACATGGTCGACACCGGGATGACCTTCGGCCGCGTGCGCGATCACCTCTTGTCGCAATTTCCGGCCATCACTGAATTGAAAACCGCAGTGCTGTGGTGGAAAGGGCATTCGCAGTCCATCCCCGATTACTTCGTGGACAAGCTACCGACCAATCCCTGGATACACCAACCCTTTGAAGACTACGACAGCCTACGTCCCCATCAGCTGGAAGCATGGGTGCGCAAAGGCGTTCGTGGTTGAGCTTTTCGCCCGTTCCTCGCTCAAGGCGGGTGCAGGCGGCCCAACGGAGATGGCTTAAGATAGAACCACAAACCCAGTATTCGTGGTAAACTCTTAGGTTGTCGTTAATTCACTAATTATTTATAACTTGCAAGGCTTAAGATTACATGCCTATCGTTCGTCTGAAAGAAAACGAGCCGTTTGAAGCCGCACTGCGTCGCTTTAAGCGCACTATCGAGAAAATTGGTCTCTTGACCGAGTTGCGCGCGCGCGAATTTTACGAGAAGCCCACTGCCGAACGTAAACGCAAGCATGCTGCAGCCGTCAAGCGCCACTACAAACGCATCCGCAGCCAACAACTGCCTCCGCGTCTGTATTGATTGATCCCTGAATCATTTGTTCAGGATCTTCTCGCCCGAATAGATGTTGTTGACGTCGTCGGGCGATATGTACAGCTGCGCAAGGGCGGGGCCAATTTGCTTGGCCTATGCCCGTTCCACAACGAAAAAAGTCCCTCGTTCACGGTAAGCCCGACCAAGCAGTTTTATCACTGTTTTGGTTGCGGAGCGCATGGCAGCGCCATCACTTTCCTGATCGAGCATACCGGTGCCAGTTTTCCCGAGGCAGTTCGCAGCTTGGCCGCGAATGCCGGGATGACTGTTCCCGAAGAATCGCGTAGCCCCCGGCAACGTGCCGCCGACAAGGCACGCAAAGACGAAACATCCCGCCAGCAGCAGATTCTCGATATGGCCCAGGCGCATTATGTGCGCGAGCTCAAGGGTGCGCGAAGCGCGGTCCATTATCTGAAGCAGCGGGGGCTGTCCGGCGAAACGGCGGCCCGTTTCGGGCTGGGCTGGGCTGGCGCGGACAGGCGCGGCCTGGCGTCTGTTTTTCCTCAGTACGAGGATCCCCGGCTGGTGGAGTCGGGACTCGTCATCGAAGCCGAAGACGGGCGCCGCTATGACCGCTTTCGCGAGCGGATCATGTTTCCCATCCGCAACCAGCGGGGGAATCTCATCGGTTTCGGCGGCCGTATCATCGGCAAGGGCGAGCCCAAGTACCTCAATTCACCGGAAACGCCCCTGTTTTCCAAAGGTCACGAGCTATATGGCCTGTGGGAGGCGCGGGCCGGAATCCGTACAGAGGGCTATGTCCTGGTCGTTGAAGGCTACATGGATGTGGTCGGCTTGGCGCAGCACGGCTTGAATAATGCCGTCGCCACGCTGGGTACGGCTACGACGCCGTCTCATATCCAGAAATTGCTGCGCGCCAGCAACAAGATCATATTCAGTTTCGATGGTGACAAGGCGGGCCGCAGGGCGGCGTGGCGGGCCTTGAACACCTGCCTGCCGCTGGTTCGCGATGACGTGTCGATGCGATTCCTGTTTCTGCCGTCCGAACATGATCCGGATTCTTATATTCGCGAGTATGGCCAGGAAGCCTTCAAGGCGACGGTGGCCGAAGCGGTACCGCTGTCGCGGTTCATGCTGGACGAACTCGC
>JAKFDW010000217.1:0-3653 GCA_036675955.1 Orrella sp.
GACAACGTGTCGATGAAAGTCAGCCTGATGTCGCCCATCGCCATGGAAGAAGGCTTGCGCTTTGCCATCCGCGAAGGCGGCCGTACCGTTGGTGCTGGCGTTGTTGCCACCATCATCAAGTAAAAATCGCTAGCGCGGGCAGGGGCGGTATTGTCCCTGCCTTATTCGTTCTTTAGGAATTCCCATGAAAAACCAGAAAATCCGCATCCGTTTAAAAGCGTTTGACTACAAGCTAATCGACCAATCGGCCGCCGAAATTGTTGAAACCGCCAAGCGCACGGGCGCGGTAGTGCGTGGTCCAGTACCGCTGCCTACACGTATTCGCCGCTACGACGTACTGCGTTCGCCTCACGTCAACAAGACGTCGCGCGATCAGTTCGAAATGCGCACGCACCAGCGCCTTATGGACATCGTGGATCCAACCGATAAAACTGTTGACGCATTGATGCGCCTGGACCTGCCCGCAGGTGTAGACGTCGAAATCGCTCTGCAGTAATCTGTATCACGCGCCTATGGCGCAGTACGCAAAAAAACGCCATGCTTGATGCATGGCGTTTTTTTTGCCGCTGGGCCGCCTCCAAGGCAAAAGGGGCAGCCCCACGGGCGATGAGCCTGGGCACAGAACAGTGCTTGCGGACTGTTCTGTGCCTGGCGAATCCGGGCGGCATGCAGGCCGCAAGATGGACAGCGCCGCCGCGCTCTGGCAAGCGTGGGGGGCTTTTTTGGGAGTAGCCCTTATGAAACAGCTGCGTGTTTTCTTTGCTCTTGTTGGGCTGCTACTGGCAAGCCTGGCTCCGCTGCACGCGGCGGCGGCAAGCTGCAACAACGGGCAAGTCATCAAGCTGGCCGGCCAGACCTGGGAGAGCGCGGACTTCACGACCCACGTTATCCAGAAACTGCTCACCCACGGTTACCAGTGCCAGGCCGAAGTCGTGCCGGGCACGCCGGCAGCCACCGAAACCGCACTCGTGCATGACGACCTGCAGATCATTGCCGAGCAATGGTCGGGCCGCTCTCCGATTATCGAGAATGCGGTCAAAGCCGGTACCGTAAAAGTCGTGGGCGATACGCTGGCCGGGGGGGCCGTGCAGGGCTGGTATGTACCCGATTACCTGGTGCATGGCGATCCTGGGCGCGGCATCGCGCCGTTGGCGCCCGAACTCGACAGTTGGGAAGATCTGCCGCGGTATAAATCGCTGTTCACCGATCCGGAAGTGCCTGAAAAAGGGCGCTTTCTAAATTGCCCTGCCGGTTGGGTATGCGAGAAAACCAATAGCCGACTGCTGGCTTTGCACGGCCTCGAAGACGACTACACGAATTTCCGTGCCGGCACCGGCGCCGCGCTGGACTCGGCCATCAGCTCCGCGTACGACCAGGGCCAGCCCATTCTGTTTTATTACTGGCAGCCCGCCGGGCTGATGGCCAAATATAAGTTTCACCAAATAGAACTTGGTCCATTCAACAAGGCGTGCTGGGACACCATCGTAAGCGGAGAAGGAGAGCTTTGCCCGTCGGATTTCCTGGTCGCCAGGCTGGCCGTGGCGGTGTCGCAACCCTTTGCCGAGCGGAATCCCGATCTCATTACGCTGTTTGATCGCCTGCAATTTCAGCCCGACGTGTTGAACGGCACGATACTGCTTATGACCGAGCAGAGAATGTCCGGCGACGCGGCTGCAGATCACTTTCTGCGAGAACACCCGGACGTGTGGCGCAAATGGGTGCCCGAACCGATCGCGCAACGCGTGAGTGCCGCCATAGGACTCGATTCCGGTACTTCGGCCAGCTTTTCGATATTCCCTCAGTGGTCGGGCGCGGATTTCGTGAATCGCCAGTTGATGGCGGCCGTCAAGTCGTATGGAAGCAGCTTCCGCCAACTAAGCGATTTCATGCTTACCGCGGTATTGCTGCCCGTCGAACGCGCACTGCAAGCCGTGCCGCCCTGGGTCTTCCTGGCTTTGGTGGCAGCTTTGTCGTGGCATGCCACACGCAAGGTGGTCGCCACTATCTTGTATGTCGTGTGCCTGTACGCCATCGGGGCGATAGGCCTCTGGGACAAACTGATCCAGACCTTCTCCCTGGTCTTGGTGTCCACGGTTATCTCCATTATCATCGGTGTTCCGCTGGGCATTCTTGCCGCACGCAGCCGTATTCTGCGCCGTGTACTGACGCCTGTGCTGGACGTCATGCAGACTCTGCCGAGTTTCGTGTACCTGATACCGGTGCTGATGCTCTTCGGCCTGGGGAAGGTTCCGGCGCTGTTTGCCACCATCGTCTATGCCGCGCCGCCGCTCATACGCCTGACCATACTGGGCTTGCGGCAGGTCGATCCAACCGTCATGGAGGCTGCACAGGCGTTTGGCGTAACGCGCTGGCAGATGCTGATCAGAGTGACGCTGCCGCTGGCGCGGCCCAGCATCATGGCGGGCATTAATCAGACCACCATGATGGCGCTGGCAATGGTGGTGGTGGCCTCCATGATAGGCGCCAGAGGCCTGGGCGAGGATGTCCTTGCGGGAATACAGACGCTGGACGTAGGGCGTGGGCTTCAGGCCGGCGTGGCAATTGTGATACTCGCCATCGTCATAGACCGGATCACGCAGGCATATGGTCAGACCCGCCGCAGCAAACGCCGCCCTGAGCGCAAGGAGGAGTACTGATGTCCGACATCAAGATCCAGATCCGCGACGTATACAAGGTATTCGGCGACCGGCCGGCCCGCGCGGTCGAACTGCTGCGCCAGGGGGCCGACAAGGCGGCGGTACAGGCCGAGACCCGGTGCAATGTGGGGCTGGCCGGCGTAAGCATCGATGTTCCGACCGGAAAGATATCCTGCATCATGGGACTGTCCGGGTCGGGAAAGTCCACTCTGGTGCGCCATTTGAACCGCCTGATCGATCCGTCCGCCGGCGAAATACTGATAGATGGCCAGGATATCCTCAAGCTCAGCATGCCCGAGCTGCGCCAGTTGCGCCGGCACCGCGTCAGCATGGTGTTTCAAGGCTTCGGCTTGCTTCCGCATATCAATGTCATCGACAACGTGGCCTTTGGCCTGTCGGTGCGCGGAGAGAAGAAAAGCCAGGCACGCGCCACGGCGTTGAAGTGGCTGGACAGGGTGGGTTTGTCCGAATATGCCACCAGCTACCCTGATGAACTGTCGGGCGGAATGCGGCAGCGGGTGGGCCTGGCCAGGGCGTTGGCCATCGATGCCGAAGTGCTGCTGATGGACGAGGCCTTTTCCGCGCTGGATCCTTTGATCCGCTACGAAATGCAGGACCAGTTGCTTGCCTTGCAACAGCGGCTCCAGAAAACCATTGTGTTCGTTACGCACGATATCGATGAGGCGTTGCGCTTGGGGCAGCACATCGTGATCTTGCGTGATGGAAAAGTGGTGCAGGTGGGAACGTCGGAAGAGATCCGGAATCACCCCATCAACGAGTACGTGGAACGATTCGTGGTCCGCCGTGTGTGACGCCCGACATATTGTGCACTTTTTAGCGTTTCTACCTATTTGCGACTTGCTTACAGTATGGGCCGCATGCTAAAGTACTAAGCTTGACCGAAAAAGTTTGGTCATATTTGATAGGCGTGGTGTTCATCGACTGATGCGCCCCATTGCCTAAAGAAGAAATCGTGTATGTGTAAGTTTCACATAC
>JAKFDW010000218.1:0-2923 GCA_036675955.1 Orrella sp.
CAACGACGTTGCGTAACCAGAGAGTGATAATTTGAAATCCTACACATTGCCCGACCCACAAGGGCATTTTGGTCAGTATGGTGGTTCGTTTGTTGCCGAAACCCTGGTGCATGCGCTGGACGAACTGCGCGCCGCCTACGAAAAATATCAGGCCGATCCCGAATTCCTGCGTGAGTTCCACTACGAACTCAAGCACTTTGTGGGCCGCCCCAGCCCCGTCTACCATGCCAGGCGCTGGTCGGAAAAACTGGGCGGCGCCCAGATCTGGTTCAAGCGCGAAGATCTCAATCATACGGGCGCGCACAAAATCAACAACTGTATAGGGCAGATCCTGCTTGCCCGGCGCATGGGCAAGCCGCGTATCATTGCCGAAACGGGGGCGGGGCAGCATGGGGTTGCCACGGCTACCGTGGCGGCGCGCTATGGCCTGGAGTGCGTGGTCTATATGGGCAGCGAAGACGTTCGCCGCCAGGCATCCAATGTTTATCGCATGAAGTTGCTGGGCGCTACCGTGGTGCCGGTGGATTCGGGTTCTTGCACCCTCAAGGATGCATTGAACGAAGCCATGCGCGACTGGGTAACCAACGTCGAAAATACCTTCTATATTATCGGCACCGTGGCTGGTCCCCATCCCTATCCGATGATGGTGCGCGATTTCCAGTCCGTCATCGGTACCGAATGCATCGAGCAGATGCCCGTGGATGCCGGCCGCCAGCCTGACTACGTCGTCGCTTCGGTAGGCGGCGGATCGAATGCCATGGGCATCTTCCATCCGTATATCGACTACCCCGATGTGCAACTGATCGGGGTCGAAGCCGCGGGCGAGGGCCTGGAAACGGGCCGCCATGCCGCTTCGCTGAATGCGGGCGCGGTCGGTGTGCTGCATGGCAACCGTACGTATGTCATGCAGGATGAAGACGGCCAGGTACTGGAGACGCATTCTATCTCAGCAGGACTGGATTATCCTGGCGTGGGCCCTGAACATGCATGGTTGAAGGATAGCGGCCGCGCGCAGTATGTCTGCGTCGACGATCAGGAAGCCCTGGCCGCGTTTCACGATTGCTGCCGCACCGAAGGCATTATGCCGGCCCTGGAGTCCTCGCATGCCATCGCGCATGCGCTCAGGCTGGCGCCCACCTTGCCCAAAGACAAGATAATCCTGGTGAGTTTATCGGGACGCGGCGACAAAGACATGCATACTGTGGCTGATTTCAGCGGCATCAGCCTATAAGAACAAGGGTAACGCACACAATGAATTCCTCGAACCCAAGAATCAAGGCCGCTTTTGCCAAGGCGGCCGGCCGCACAGCGCTGATTCCCTATGTTACCGCCGGCGATCCCTCCGTGTCCGCCACGCCCCTGCTGATGCACCAACTGGTCAAGGCGGGCGCCGACGTTCTGGAGCTGGGCGTACCGTTCTCTGACCCCATGGCCGATGGTCCGGTCATCCAGCGTGCCGCCGAACGCGCCATCAAGCGCGGCGTCGGTCTGCGCAAAGTACTGGAGCTGGTGGCGCAGTTTCGCCTGAATGACACGACCACGCCGGTAGTGCTCATGGGCTACGCCAACCCCATCGAACGCATGGGCCAAGGGGTGTTTGTCGAGGAGGCGTCCAAGGCGGGTGTGGATGGCGTGCTGGTCGTCGACTATCCGCCGGAAGAGATCGTCGACTTCGCGGAGCGGCTGAACGGCGCTCAGATCGATCCTATCTTCCTGCTGGCCCCCACGTCCACGGACGCCCGCATTCAGCAGGTGGCGCAGGTTGCACGAGGCTATGTCTATTATGTGTCGCTCAAGGGCGTCACGGGCGCCGGAAACATCGATACCGTCGATGTGGCCGAACGCCTGGCACAAATACGCAAACATGTCACGATACCCGTTGGAGTTGGCTTTGGCATCCGGGATGCTGATAGCGCAACGCGGTTGGGCGCGCATGCCGATGCCGTGGTCATAGGCAGCAAGCTCATAGAAACTATGGAACAGTCGGTAGCGAGTTCGCAGCAGGCCGGGCTGGATGCCGCCGATACCGACGCAGCAGCCATCACGGCCGCCGCTGACTGGCTGGGGAGCATCCACCAGGCACTGCAGAAATAATCTGAAAACACGCATTTCCATCAGAAGGGGCCGCATCAGCAGGCGGCCCAGGTAAAAGAACAATAGGCTCGTTCCGGAATCGAGTCTTTATCGGGAAGAAACCATGAGTTGGATCGAAAAAATTCTACCGCCGCGCATCAACCGCAACAACGATGTGGCGGCCCGCCGGGTACCGGAAGGCATCTGGGTCAAGTGCCCGTCGTGCGAAACGGTGCTCTATAAAGAAGACTTGCGGGCAACGCTTAATGTGTGCCCCAAGTGCAGCCACCACATGCGTATTGGCGCAAGAGCGCGCATCGACGCGCTGCTGGATGCCGATAATCGTGTCGAGATCGGACAGAACACACGTCCTATGGACCCGCTCAAGTTCAAGGACAGCCGCAAATACACCGAACGTGTAAGCGAAGCGGCGAAGCAAACCGGCGAAAGCGAAGCCATGGTGGTCATGAGCGGGGCCATCTTGTCCGTACCCGTGGTGCTGGCTTGCTTCGAGTTCGAATTCATGGGCGGTTCCATGGGCTCCGTGGTGGGTGAACGCTTTGCCCGAGGCGCACAAGAAGCGCTTGCGAACCGCACGCCGTTCATATGTGTGGCCGCATCGGGCGGGGCCCGCATGCAGGAAAGCCTGTTCTCCCTGATGCAAATGGCCAAGACCAACGCTATGCTGACCCGGCTGTCGGCTGAGTGCCTGCCGTTCATCAGTATCCTGACTGATCCCACCATGGGCGGCGTGTCGGCCAGTTTCGCTTTCATGGGCGATGTTGTCATCGCCGAGCCCAAAGCGCTTATCGGTTTTGCCGGTCCACGCGTCATCGAGCAGACTGTCCGC
>JAKFDW010000219.1:0-6935 GCA_036675955.1 Orrella sp.
CTTGTTGCGCAAAGCGGCGGCAACGGCAGCCGGCAGGCCGTAGCCCATGGCGCCGCAGGTGGGCGCCAGTTCCGTGCGGCCGCCGCGATACTCATAGTAACGGTGCAGCCAGACTGAATAGTTGCCGGCGCCGTTGGTCACAACGGCATCGTCCGGCAAGGTCTGGGACAGATGCTTGATGACCGCCGTCAGATCCACGCCATGATGTTCATTCGCCAAAGGGATAGCGGCGCTGAAGGCTTCATGGTCGGCCCGCGCGGCGCGAGTCCATTCGGTTCGAGTCTCGCCAGACCGGGTCTCGCCAGACCGGGTCTCGCCAGAACACGCCGTTCCGGAGGGCCCAAAGACTGACGCAAGGGTGGCGACGGCACACTCGGCAGTGGCCTGCACGGCGATGTCGGCCTGGTAAACACGGCCCAGCTCGCCGGCGTCGGCGTGGATGTGGATGAGCTTCTGCGGCAGTCGCGGGGGCGCCAGCAGGCTGTAGCCATCGGTCATCACGTCGCCGAGCCGGGTGCCGATTGCCAGGATCAGGTCGGCGTTCTTGATCCGTTGGGCAAGTTTTGGGTTCATCCCAAGGCTGAGGTGGCCGCAATAATGCGGATCCCGGTTGTCCAGCACGTCCTGGCGCCGGAATGCGCAGGCGACGGGCAGATCCCATTGTTCAGCGAACTTGGCAAGATTCCGGCGTGCGGCGACGCTCCAGTTGGAGCCGCCTACGAATACCAGAGGGCGTTTCGACTGCGTGAGCGCAGCGGTAATCTGATCCACCGTGTCGGCTGCGAGTGCGGGCGCCTGCAAGGGCGTTGCAATGCAGTCGGGCATGCGGCAGGCTTGGACCAACATGTCTTCCGGCAGGGAAACCACTACGGGGCCGGGACGGCCCGATACCGCCGTGTGAAAAGCGCGCGCAAGAATTTCGGGTATGCGGTCCGCATCGTTGATTTCCACGACCCATTTGGCCAGGGAACCGAACATGGCCTGGTAGTCGACTTCCTGGAATGCTTCACGGCCTATGTGGTTTCGGGCAATTTGACCCACAAACAGTATCATCGGCGTGGAATCTTGCTGGGCGATATGCACGCCGATACTCGCATGGGTTGCGCCCGGTCCGCGGGTGACCATGCAGATGCCCGGGCGGCCTGTCAGTTTGCCGTCCGCTTCCGCCATATTGGCCGCCGCGCCTTCATGTTTGGCAACGATCAACTCTATTTGAGGCGTGTCGTAAAGCGCATCCAGCACTTCCAGATAGCTTTCTCCAGGAACGCAAAACACGCGATCCGTACCGTGTCCCCGCAGAGCGTCCACAAGGGCCCGTCCACCCGTACGCGCAGCGAGCTTGGTATCTGCAGCGTCTTGCGCTGATGCGATTGCATCGTTCATTTGTACTCTCCTTGATAAGCTCTGCCCCATCCTGGGTGCCTGGCGAAGCAGTGTATAGAGGGTTCGCGGGTTCGGGGTATTGCGAAGACTTCATTTCTGATATGACGAAATCGCATGACATGGAATTCGCGCCAGCCGGTAGAATCTCCTGACCCGCCCCTCCACGCACTATCCACTTTGCGCGCTGATGGGGCTAAATCAAGAAAACCGGAGACTTAACTAAATGAAGATTACCCAGAAATCATTCTTGCTTGCGTTGGTGGGCGGCCTTGCGCTGAGCATGGCTAGCGTCGCGCCGGCTTCGGCCGCCGACGAATGGCCCAGCAAGCCCATTACTTATGTCGTGCCGTTTGCTCCTGGCGGAGCGACCGACATTCTGGGACGAACGTACAGCCAGGCGATGAGCGAGGCATTGGGAGTGCCGGTGGTTGTCGAGAACAAGCCGGGCACCGGCGGCAGCCTGGGTTCCGCCTATGGCTCGCGCGCCAAACCTGACGGGTATACCGTGGTTGGCGGAACCATCAGTTCTCACTCCATCAACGTCAGCATCTATCCTTCGATAGGCTACGACCCCATCAAATCGTTCGAGCCCATCATTCTGACGGGTACTCTGCCCAACGTACTCGTAGTGCGGGCCGACAGCGACATCAAGTCGGTGGAAGACCTGATTGCGAAGGCCAAGGCGAAAAAGGATGGAGTAACGTATGGCTCCTCGGGCGTGGGATCGTCCCAGCACTTGGCCGGCGCGCTCTTTGCCGGCACGATAGGTGCGCAAATGCTGCATGTGCCCTACAAAGGCAGCAGCCCGTCATTGCAAGCGCTGGTTGCCGGCGACATTGATCTGCTGTTCGACAACATAACGTCTGCCGTGCCCTTGATCGAAGGCGGCCAGTTGCGGGCGCTGGCGGTAACATCGTCCACGCCTGCCGAGGCGCTGCCAGGCGTGAAGCCCTTGAAGGAACTGGGGCTCAAGGACTATGAAGTGGTGTCGTGGCAAGCTGTGTTCGCACCGGCCGGAACGCCCAAGCCTATCGTGAACAAGCTGCATGAAACCATGTATGCCGCCTTGCAGAAGCCCGCCGTGCAGGAACGCTTGAAGAACCTGGGCATGACCATCTCCGGGGCGGGCCCTGAAGAGCTGGGTGCTTTCCAGAAGGCCGAGGTTGCCAAATGGGCCAAGGTAATTCGCGAGGCCAATATCAAGGTCAACTAGACGGCGGCGGTGGGGCATGCGGGATCACGCCGGGCCAGTTGCCCTGCGCCACTTGCTCCATCACCACTTGGCGTATCGATTGCAGAATGTCCCATTGACCGATAACCGGGGGCCTGTTGCGCGCCGTGGCGATAGCGATTTCACGGGTAACCACCGGATCCACCAGGCGAGCGGCTTGCAGGCGTCCCTGGTCCACCTCGTCGGCCACGGTGGCCAGGGGCAGGATGGTGCAAGCTATGCCCGCCTGTACGAGGTTTTTGGTGATGGCGTTGGATCCATCGCACTCGGCCTCGATGTGAAGCTGTGTATTGCAGCTGGCAGCCAGGCTTTCCGCCAGCTCACGCAAGCCGTGCGGTGTGCTGGGCAAAATCAGCGGCTTTCGCAGCATGTCGGCGATCGATATTGTCGGATCCAACGGGCCATAGTCCGGCGGCGTCACAAAATACAGCGGCTCCTGCAGCAGGACATCGACTTCAATCATCCCTGTCTGGCTGGGCACGTACAACAACGCAACGTCTATTTTTCCTTCCATCAGCCAGTTGATCAACTGGTGGCCCAGCGCCTCTACCATGTGCAGTCGAGTATCGGGAAAGCGCGTGCGCATTGTGCGGGCAACGGCAGCAAAGCTGCGCTGTGCCAAAGTGGGCTGCGCGGCGATTACCAATCGTGACGGGCCCTCGTCGGAAAGCGTTACAGCGAGCTTGCGCGTGTGATCCAGTGCGACGGCCACGGCCTGGGCGCGCGTCAGCAGCAAAGCGCCGGCATCGGTCAGCACGACGCCGCGTCCGCTGCGATGAAACAGTCTTACCTTCAGGTCAGCTTCCAGCCTTGCGATATGTCGCGTCATGCTGGACGGGTCTATGCCCAGTTCGATGGCCGTGCGTGAAATGCTGCCCGACTCGGCTATTTTGACAAAGTACTCAAGCGCTATGGGATTCATGAATTAGTTTGCCTTCTGTGAAACACTGGTCAGGAAACTGACCGGCAGCCCGAAATCAACGAGTTCTTCCAGCAATGACTGGATACTGCGCATGACGGGGCGGTTGTCGTCGCGGCGCATCTGTAATGAGTAATGCAGGGGTTTGAGCGCCTGCCATTTCGACAGCGGCTCGAGCAGCCCGCGTTTCAACAATGGATCTGCCCAGGCTTGGGGAAGAAAACCCACGCCGACCGCTTCGATGAGCAATGCCGAGACGGCGCTCCACGTATTGCAGGTCAGGCTGCGCCCTGGAACGTCGCCTGTTCGCGAGATCCATTCCTCCACCATGCGATGGGTGCCGGCCCCCGACGGCATGGTGATCAGGGGAGCCTGTTGCAGGAGCTTCGTGGTGTGTTCTTCGTGTGCGTTCAAAAGCCCTGGTGCGGCGACCCAGACGAATTCCGCATGGCCCAGCGGGCGCGAGGCAATGCTGCGCCGGGACGAGACGCCGGCGGCCACAGTGAAATCCAGCTCGCCATGCTCCAGCGCCTGTTCCATGATGCTGCCGATCTCGACATGGGGCTCTAGTTGCAGGCCGGGATATCGCTCGACCGCCAGGCGGATGAAGCGGGGCAGCCAGGTTTGCGATGCGAGTTCGCCGACGCCGAAACGTATATGGCCTTGCAGCCCCGCCTCGTGCCGCACGCTCAGGCGCAGGGCTTCGGATTGGTCCAGCAGGTCGCTGACGCGGGGCAGAATGGCATGTCCTGTGGCGGTCAATGTGGCGCGGTACGCGCCTCGGTCGAACAGCGGTTCGCCCAGGGATGCTTCCAGCTCGGAGATGCGCTTGGACAGAGTGGATACGGATAAATGAAGGCGTTCCGCCGCGACGGCGAAACTGGCGCACGTTGCGGCCCAGAAGAAAGCCTCCAGCTGCTTGAGTGTCATGGTATGGCGCGTGCCCTGTTGAATTTATTCGAACAACACAATAGGATTATTATCGCTATATATCCACAAGAATATTCTCTACCATACGCAGCTGTCCACTCCTAGAACGAATCCGTATGCTCAAGCGCATCTATTGCCTGAATGATTTTGAACGTCCGGCTCGAAAGAAATTGCCGCGCCAACTGTTTAGCTACATCTACAACGGCGCTGACGATGAAGTTTCCATGCGGCACAATCGCACGGCCTTCAACGAGTATGTGCTGATGCCCCGCATGCTGGCGGGCGTCTCGCAGCGCGCCCAGAATATTGAGCTGTTCGGACAGACGTTCGACTCGCCTTTCGGCATTTCCCCCGTGGGCCTGAGCGCAATGTGGGCTTATCAAGGAGACGTGCTCCTGGCTGGCGCCGCGGCGCGGGCTAATATACCGGCGATCATGAGCGGCGCCTCGCTGATTCCAATGGAAGATGTCGCGCGGGCAGCCCCGCAGACGTGGTTCCAGGCCTATATGCCAGGCGATGCGGCCCGGGTGGACGCGCTGCTGGCGCGCATCAGTACAGCAGGCTTTAAGACGCTGGTGCTTACGGTGGACCTGCCCGTCATGGTCAACCCCGAGAACTACCAGCGCAATGGCTTCAGCTCGCCGTTGCGACCCAGCATGCGTCTAGCGTGGGACGGCATCAGTCATCCACGCTGGCTGCTGGGCACGTTCGGGCGAACCCTGCTGCGCCACGGCATGCCGCACTTCGAGAACTGGCGCGCCGAACGGGGAGCCCCCATTCTATCGGCCAAAGTGGAGCGCGATTTCCAGGCGCGTGACCATTTCGACTGGAGTCATGTACGCCAGATTCGCGAGGCGTGGAGGGGCAACCTCGTTGTGAAGGGTTTGGTGCGATGGCAAGATGCCGTGCTGGCGCGCGATGCCGGTGTCGACGGGATCATTGTCTCGAATCATGGCGGGCGCCAGGTCGACGGCTCTGTTTCGCCGCTGCTCGTACTGCCCGAGATCGTAAAGGCGGTGCCTGACGTCGTGGTCATGATGGACAGTGGAATCCGGCGGGGCAGCGATGTGCTCAAGGCCTTGTCGCTGGGCGCAAAGTGCGTATTCGCAGGCCGGCCGTTCAATTACGCCGCAACAGTCGGCGGGCCTGCCGGCGTCGATCATGCAATACAAATACTCCGAACCGAAATCCATCGCAACATGGCGCTGCTGGGAATAAACCGGCTCGAAGAACTGGACAGTACACTGGTACGGCACGTGTCCACGCTGCGCCCCGAATCGCAGTCCGCCGCGCCGGCTTACAGCCATATCTGAATTTGATCTAAGGAAAATAAATGGTCTCCCTAGAAACGCCACGCAGCATCCGGATGCACGACAACGATAACGTGGCGATTGTCGCCAACAATGGCGGCTTGCCGGCGGGCACGGTCCTGCCGGACGGAACGGTGTTGATCGAGGGCGTGCCGCAGGGACACAAAGTGGCGCTGGCCGATATCGCTTCAGGCAGTCCAGTCTATCGCTATAACGTCATCATCGGCCACGCCAGCCAGCCTTTGCCGCGCGGAAGCTGGGTCAACGAGCACCGCCTCGATATGCCGGGGGTGCCCGGGCTTGATGATTTGCCGGTCGGCACGCAAGGGGTAGTCCAGCCTGCGCTCGAGGGGTACAGTTTCCAGGGCTTTCGCAATGAGGATGGCAGCGTCGGAACCCGCAATATCCTGGCCATCAGCACCTCCGTGCAATGCGTGGCGGGTGTCGTCGATCACGCCGTGCGCAAGATCCGTGAAGAACTGCTGCCCAAGTATCCCAATGTCGATAACGTCATCGCGCTCGAGCACGTATATGGCTGCGGCGTCGCGATCAATGTTCCGGACGCCGCCATCCCCATTCGCACATTGCGCAACATTGCCCGCAATCCAAATTTTGGCGGCCAAGCCATGGTCGTCAGCCTGGGCTGCGAGAAGCTGCAGCCCGACCTGCTGTTCCCGAAGAACACGATACCGATCCGCGACAGCCGGCAGCATGTCGACCTGCAGGACGTCGATGTAGTTTGCCTGCAAGACGACGAGCACGTCGGCTTCCAGAGCATGATAGATTCCATCGTCAACGTTGCCGACAAAAAGCTGAAGATACTGAATCAGCGTCAGCGCGAGTCCTGTCCCGTATCGGCGCTCACCGTCGGGGTGCAGTGCGGCGGAAGCGATGCCTTCTCCGGCGTGTCGGCCAACCCTCTGGTGGGATTTGCCACCGACTTGCTGGTACGTGCCGGCGCCAAGGTCATGTTCTCTGAAGTGACCGAAGTTCGCGACGGCATTGCCCAGCTCACGGCCAGGGCGGCCAATAAGGATGTGGCCGATGCCTTGATACGTGAAATGGATTGGTACGACCGCTATCTGGGGCGCGGAAGCGCCGATCGCAGCGCCAATACGTCGCCAGGCAACAAGAAGGGCGGCCTGTCCAACATTGTCGAGAA
>JAKFDW010000220.1:0-1513 GCA_036675955.1 Orrella sp.
CGGGCGATAAGGCTCTGAAAAACTGCCGTGCGGGCGATTCCGTGCTGGTTTTCGAAGAGCAGGCCGGCTTGTTCGAAGGCTCTTTTCTTGCTAGTGGCAGCCAAATCAAGCACAACGTTCGACAGCGGCAAGATACGCGACATTAGATTCATAGAGGTCATTATATGGGGTTTGGGTGCCGCCATACAAAGCAGGACAAACCAAGGCCCCAATCACTTGAGGCGATTGAGGCCAGTTTACCCGGATTACGTGGCGCTAAAGAGGGGAGATCCGGCTGGGCCGGCCCGGGCGCACGCAAAGCAGGGCGGGATTATTCAGCGGCAGGAATTTCTTGCCGCTTGACAGGCTCGTGAGCGTGGTCTTGCACCTTGGACTTGTACTTGATGACCTGCCGATCTATTTTGTCGGCGAGCAAGTCTATGGCTGCATAGAGGTTTTCGTCGATGGCTTCGCAGTGGATGTCTTTTCCACGCAAGCGCATGGTGATTTCGGCGGTGTGATTGAGACGCTCGATCGAGAGAATGACCTGGGTGTCGATAACGTTATCAAAATGCCGCGTGATGCGTGACATTTTGTTCAGTACGTACTCGCGGATAGCGGGAGTGACTTCTAGATGACGACCAGTAAGACTCAGGTTCATATGTGCTCTCCTTGCAGAAATAATGGGTGCGCGGTATGCGCGTTCAGGGTTGTGATGGTTCTCCTTGTAATGCGTTGTTCATGATTTCAGTGTATAGATTATGCAAAGTAAATCAAGTGCGCCAGATCAAACTCCGGCCGGTTCGATGGCTACATTTTGAAGTTCTTGCCCAGGTAGACCTTGCGGACGGCTTCGTTGTCGATAATTTCGCTGGGATGGCCATTGGTAAGCACCTTGCCTTCGCTGATGATATAGGCGCGGTCGCAGATGCCCAGGGTTTCGCGCACATTGTGATCGGTGATCAGCACGCCGATATTGCGGCCCTTCAGGAAGTGGACAATGCGCTGGATCTCGATGACGGCGATGGGGTCCACGCCGGCAAAGGGTTCGTCAAGAAGGATGAAACGCGGGTGCGTGGCCAGGGCGCGGGCGATTTCGACGCGGCGCCGCTCGCCGCCCGACAGCGATATGGCGGTATTGCGCCGGATATGGCCGATCTGCAGTTCGTCGATCAGCGATTCCAGATGCTCGCCGATAAGCGCGGAACTCAGCGGCCGGCCGGCGTCGTCCAGCTGCAGTTCCAGCACTGCGCGGATATTTTCTTCGACGGTGAGGCGCCGGAATACCGATGCGTCTTGCGGCAGGTAGGACAAGCCCATGCGCGCGCGCTTGTGCATGGGCATGCTGGTGATGGCCTTGCCGTCGATTTCGATACGCCCGGCATCGGTGGGGATGATGCCCACGATCATATAGAAGCTGGTGGTTTTACCCGCGCCGTTGGGGCCGAGCAGCCCTACGACTTCGCCGCTGTCGACCGACAGCGAGACATCGTGTACGACGGTGCGCTTGCCGTAGGTCTTGCGCAGGCCCGTG
>JAKFDW010000221.1:0-3965 GCA_036675955.1 Orrella sp.
TCGCCCGATATCGCTGGTCCACACTGCGGCCGCCAGTCCGAACCGCACATCGTTGGCGATGGCAACCGCTTCAGCCTCGTCGCTGAAGCGGATGATGGAAAGGACGGGGCCGAAAACCTCTTCCTGGGCGATGCGCATGTTGTTCGTCACATCGCCGAAGATGGTCGGCTCGACGAACCAGCCTTCGCCGCACTCTGGCTTGTCGGCCGCACTGCCCCCAAGCAAAAGCCTCGCCCCGTCCTGGCGCGCGATGTCGAGGTATTCGAGCACCTTTTGGTATTGCGGCGGTGTGGTCACAGGACCCACCTGCGTGCCGGCATCCATCGGATCACCCATTTTGGCCGTACGGGCGATGTCGAGCAGCCTGGCAACGACCTCGTCGTAAATGCTGTCCTGCACCAGCAACCGCGAACCGGCGATGCAGGTCTGGCCGGTTGCTGCGAAGATGCCCGAGATAGCGCCGAATACCGCCTGCTCCAGGTCGGCATCGGCAAACACGATGTTCGGTGACTTTCCCCCGAGTTCCATCGCGGTGTGTTTGAGGTGGCGTGCAGCCTGTTCGTTGATGAGGCGTCCGGTCGTATCCGACCCTGTGAAGCTGATTTTGCGTACGAGCGGATGCTCTACCAGTGATGCGCCGACATCCTTGCCGAATGCGGTGACCACGTTTAAGACACCCGGCGGGAAGCCAGCCTCGTCAAAGAGCTTGGCGAACTCCAACGTTGACGCAGACGTGAATTCCGAGGGCTTGATAACCACCGTGCAACCGGCGGCCAATGCAGGCGCGATCTTCCACGTTGCCAGCATGAGCGGCGAATTCCATGGCGTGATTGCCGCGACCACACCAACGGGCTCGTTGCGCGTGAAGGCGAGGTAGCCCTTCTTGTCCAGTGGCAATACATTGCCCTGTATTTTGTCGGCCAGCCCTCCATAGTAGTAGTACCACTGCGGTAGGTAGCTCAACTGGCCAAGCATCTCGGCAAAGAGCTTGCCGTTGTCGCACACTTCCGTCTCGGCCAGCTTACGCGCATCGCGCGCGATCAAGTCGCCCAACCGGTGCAGCAGCTGGCCCCGCTGCGTCGCGGTCATCTCTGCCCATGGTCCTACGGTCAATGCCAAATGTGCGGCCTGCACAGCGCGCTCGACGTCACTTGCGTCGCCCTTGGGAATCTCTGCCCAGGTCTGGCCAGTGTATGGATTCTGGGTTTCGAACCATAGCCCAGCGGTCGGATCGACGGACTTTCCGCCAATGTGGAGTTGATAGCGCTTCATGAGTAAACCTTGTATAGACTAAGAAGGTTGGCAGACGCGATAGCGTGCAGACCAGCACAGCCTCGGCTATCAGAATGTGGAAAAGCCTAGTGCGGCGCGGAAACGGTTCTTCACGAAGACCCCGTCCCGAGGCGGCAGCATGCGCGGTGGTTCATCGGAGCCGATCAGCACTTGAGCGAATGCCACGCCCTGGCGTGCATTGATCCGTTGTGCAACCCCCGCGCACTCATCTAGGCGCTCGATGACGAAAGCGTCGGCAATGCCGAATCCCTTGGCGACCGCCGTCAGGCTTGTCCCTAAGCTGGAGTGACTGCGTTGCATGCCGGTTTCCCCGAAATGGCCATTGTCGAGCACAACAATAGTGAGGTTTTTCGGCTGCTTGACTCCGATGGTGCCCAGGCTGCCGATGCCCATGAGTTGTTCGCCGTCGCCGGTAATAACAACCACCGACTTCGAAGGCTGCGCAAGCGCAAGACCCAGTCCCAGGGATGTCGAGCCGCCCATTGCACCCCACAGATAGAAATTGCGGTCGCGGTCGCCAGCGGCGAAAACATCGTAGGACGGCGAACCCAATCCGGTCACCACTAGCGCTTCGGGCGTGGCCTGTAACAGCTTGGCGATGAATGCACGGCGGTCGACCGCCACTTTTGCTGATGCGTTCATTATTTGCGCTCCCATTTTTTCCGGCCAATTAGGCTCTGCGACAACAACACTGCAACTTGCTCTCCGGCGAGGAAAGCGGCGTCCAGTCCGGCACTGACAATTTCGCCCACGTCTTCCGGATTCGAAGCGCGCATCACGGTGATACCCATCAATTCCAACGCCGCCTGCGTGGTTTTACCCATCGGACCTTGCCACGGATTGAATTCGGCATATTCCCCCCGCATGGTGACCAGCGTCAAAAAGGGGAAGTTGCAGCTACGCAATAACGAGAACATATTGACGCAATTGCCAACGCCACTACTTTGCATCAGCAAGGCAGCTCGCTGGCCGCCCAGCCAGGCTCCGCTCACCAACGCGACGCCTTCTTCCTCTGTGGTGAGGACGGTATCAACAATGTCCGGGTCAGCCTGCGCGGCCCTGATTGCGTACGAATGCCCTGCGTCCGGGACATATGCTATTTGCTGTATTCCGCCGTCTTTCAACGCTTTGAACACTGCCTGCTGCCAAGCAGGATCCGTTGTCACTTCCATGGCGTTTTCCTAGTGAGTTAAGTACCACCATCCTATTCCGTGATTGAAACTCAAGTAAAATAGAATTTCGTGATTACCTCGATCTCAAACTTGTATGAGGCGCTACCGCGATGGACATAAAACAGCTCCGGGCCCTGGTCACCGTAGCCGATACCGGCAACGTCACACGAGCAGCGGCGCTACTCAACATCGTGCAGCCGGCGGTCTCACGGCAACTGCGACTACTGGAAGAAGACATCGGGGCTGTGCTCTTTGACCGTGGACGCCATGGGATGAGATTGACTGAAGCGGGCCAGACGCTGGTGGAATATGCTCGTCGCGTGCTGAACGAGATCGACCGAGCCCGCGCCGAGATCCAGCCTTCCCGGGGCACTGTCGGAGGCATTGTCACCATAGGCTTGCTGCCGAGCACTTGCGATCTTTTGTCGAGTGCGCTTGTCCGGTCGGTGGCCGAGCGCTATCCGGGTATCCGTATTCGGATGTCGATGGGTTATGCAGGAACCCTGCAGGCCTGGCTCGAGGCAGGCGAAATCGATGCCGCTTTGCTCTACGACCCCAAACAAACACCCACGATTCAGGTCCAACCCTTGCTGGAGGAAGGTTTGTGGGTCGTGGGCCTTCCCGCGCATGGACTGCGGCAGGACCAGCCTGTCGCCTTGGCTCAGTTGGCCGGCCAGCCCATAATTTTGCCGAGCGCCCCACATGGGCTGCGCAACCTCGTCGAGCATGCTGCAACCCTGATGGAGCTTCAATTGACGGTTGTGGCTGAAACCAATGCCATGAGCGTGCAAAAAAGCCTCGTGCTTGGCGGGCATGGCCTTACCATTCTGCCGACAATTGCTGTCGTGGACGACCTCGCGCGGGGCATACTCACGGCCGCGCCGCTTACCGAACCGACACTGATGCGCAAAATCGTCCTTGCCGTCCCCGCGAATAGACATACCACTACACCTGTCCGCTGCGTCGTCGCGATCCTGGTTGAAAGCATGAAAGATGCTATCCACCGTGGCGATTGGCTCGGTGCACGGTGGCTTGGTGATTGATCTTCTCTGCGAGCCAGTCTATTCCTGTGCCGCGCCGCTGATACGGATCAGCTCCTTGTACCGTCCGAATTCGGATGCCCAGAACGCCGTGAACTCCTGGGCACTGCCGGGTTGTATGTCGGCGCCCATGTCAATCAAGCGTTTCGCAAGACCTGGGTCCGCCAATGCGTTATTCAACGCAGTGTTGACTTTTTTGATGATCGCATCGGGCGTACCGGCGGGCGCGGCCAGGCCGAACCATGTACTCAGTTCGACCCCGGACATGCCCAGCTCCTTGAAAGTGGGTACTTCCGGCAACGTTTTAATGCGGTTTTCCGATGCGACGGCAAGGCCCTGTCGTCGGCACTGTAATAATGACCCCCCATCGGCAAATGAATTTTGACCCCTGTGTATTAACCTCTGCGGCATCCGAACCTAAGGGAACCGCAGAATGTTGTCACAGGAAGCATCGATGGAA
>JAKFDW010000222.1:0-2105 GCA_036675955.1 Orrella sp.
CCGTCTCAGCGCTTAACGGCGATGGCACGCAGCAACTGATATGGCGCCTGCAAGACTGGCTCGACGCCGACAAGAAAAAGGCTCACCTCGAGCAAGACAAAGCCGACGGAAGCTATGTTGCCGAAGATCCCCGCTTCGACGAAACACGCAGCGACGCGGTAAATCCCGATAACAACTGATTCTTGCGTTTTCTTTCATGGCAGCCACCTCCAACATGCAGTCCGCCGTTGCGCAGGCCAAACGCCTGGTCGTAAAAGTAGGATCCTCACTGGTCACCAACGAAGGCAAAGGCATCGATGTCCAGGCCGTTGCGCATTGGGCCCGGCAAATAGCCGCGCTGCATGCGCAAGGCAAGCAGATGGTGCTGGTATCAAGCGGCGCCATTGCGGAAGGCATGGCCCGGCTTGGCTGGCCCAGGCGCCCCAATGCCATGCACGAACTGCAGGCCGCCGCCGCAGTCGGCCAGATGGGCCTCATACAGGCATATGAAGTAGCGTTTGCGCAGCACGGCATACGTACCGCGCAGATTCTGCTTACGCACGAAGACCTCGCCGACCGCCGGCGTTATCTTAACGCGCGCTCCACGCTGTATACCTTGCTGGGGCTGGGCGTAGTGCCCATCGTCAACGAAAACGATACCGTGGTCACCGATGAAATCCGGCTCGGCGACAACGATACGCTGGGCGCGCTGGTAACCAACCTCATCGAGGCCGAAGCCCTCATCATCCTGACCGATCAGTCAGGCCTCTACAGTGCCGACCCCCGCAAAGACCCCACCGCCCAGTTCATCTCCATCGGCAGGGCCGGCGATCCGGCCCTTGAAGCAATGGCCGGTGGATCCGGCAGCAGCATCGGCACGGGAGGCATGCTTACCAAGGTGCTCGCCGCCAAGCGTGCGGCAAATAGCGGCGGACATACCGTCATTGCTTCGGGCCGCGAATCCGATGTCCTGCTTCGGCTTTCCGTAGGCGAACAAATCGGAACCGAATTGCGCGCGCTGCTGCCGGTCCGCTCCGCGCGTCAGCGCTGGCTGGCAAATCATTTGCGGTTGCGGGGCCGCCTCACATTGGACAGCGGCGCTGTGCAGGCGGTGACCCGCGACCACAAAAGCCTGCTTGCCATCGGGGTAAGCGCGGTAGAAGGCGAATTCGAGCGCGGAGACGTCGTGGCTTGCGTGGACCAGCACGGCGTGGAATGCGGCCGCGGTTTGATCAACTATTCGTCCACTGACACGCGTCGCATCATGCGTCAGCCCAGCAGTCGTATTGCCGATATTCTGGGCAGCATGTCCGACCCCGAACTGATGCATCGCGACAATATGGTGTTTGTGCGCAGCCCCCAGCCAGAAAACCCACAGTCTGCCGACGCCGTCATTTCTGCGCGGTAATAAACAGCGTCTCCTTCACCTCTTCCATGACCACGCAACTCTTGGTTTGCGTGACACCGGGCAAACGCAAAAGAATATCGCCCAGCAAGCTGCGGTATTGACTGATCTCCTTGATCCGGGCTTTGACGAGGTAGTCGAAATCGCCCGATACCAGGTGGCATTCCTGTATTTGCGGAATGCAAAGGATCTCGCGGCGGAAGTCGTCGAAGCTGCGATCGGATTTGCTGGACATGGAGATTTCGACGAAAACCAACAAGCCGGCATCCAGCGCGGCAGGCGCTACCCGCGCGTGATAGCCGGTGATGACGCCGTCGCGCTCCAGCCGCCTCACGCGCTCGATGCACGGTGTGACGGTAAGGCCAACTTGCTCGGCAAGCTCGGTCATCGACATACGGCCGTCGCGCTGTAGCAAATCCAATATATTCCGATCCAGTCTATCCAACGTATAAACCGGATTTCGCTGTATACGCACTCCGTTTCCCCCCGAAATCGCATCGCTGTAACGTGCAGCTTGTAAGGCCATATCGCCTCATCAGCAATTATTGCTGAAATCCGCAACGAACGCCCGCCCAACAATACAAACTCCCAAAAATGCGAGTTCTTCAGAAAAAAACACTAGACGACCTCCCGTACCATCATCAAAAGTTAACTTGAATGGCGTTTTAAGATGAAAGTTGCAGTATTGGGCGCGGGTGTAATAGGTGTCACCACAGCTTAT
>JAKFDW010000223.1:0-4389 GCA_036675955.1 Orrella sp.
ACCGCCACGCCACGATCAGCGCCGCTTCATCAATACCGCCGACCAGTTGCTCGACTTGCTGGCCGCGCTGCACCGGGCCTATCCCGAAACCGGGAATCGCCGTTACGGTGTAGCGCCGCACTCTCTCAGGGCCGTCTCGGCCGAGTCATTGAGATCCCTGCTGGACGGCGTTGACCGGAGCTTTCCCGGTGCACCGGTCCACATTCATATCGCCGAGCAAACCGCCGAAGTGCAAGCCTGCCTTGCCGCGAATGGCGCCAGGCCGGTCCAATGGTTGCTGGACCACTTCGATGTGGATGAGCGCTGGTGCCTGGTGCATGCGACTCACGTCGATCACGACGAAGTCCGCCGGATGGCCGCAAGCGGCGCGGTGGCGGGCCTTTGCCTGACCACCGAAGCAAACCTGGGCGACGGCCTGTTTCCGGCGGTGGATTACCTCGCGCACAATGGACGTTTCGGCGTTGGTTCCGACAGCCATATCAGCGTAGACTGGCGTGCAGAACTGCGTCTCCTGGAATACGGCCAGCGCCTGCAGCGCCGCGAACGCAATGTGCTTGCCTCGAGCGCCCAGCCTATCGTGGCCGAACGGCTTTTTGATGCGGCAGCGAAGGGCGGCGCCATGGCCAGCGGACGAGCACTGGGCATTCTGGAAGCAGGCCGCCAGGCTGATTTTCTGGTGCTCGACCCCAGCCATCCCCATATGGCAGAACAGCATGCCGATGCATGGCTGTCGGGAGTCGTATTCAGCGAACGTGGAATCAATCCCGTTCGCGACGTATACGTCGCGGGCACACAATGCATATATGAGCGGCGCCATCCCGATGAAGAACGCGTATTCGCGCGCTACCGCCAGGCGCTCTCCCGATTACTAAAGCAAGGTTGAACCATGACCACTACTACTGAACCATCCGTATTCACGCTAAGGCAAGGCACGAGCCCTCTGCTGATATCCATACCTCATCTGGGCGCACAAATTCCAGAAGACATCGCCCAGTTCATGTCGCCAGCGGCCCAGCACCTGGACGACACCGACTGGCACCTGGATCGCCTATACGGGTTTGCCGATGCGCTGGGCGCCTCAGTGCTTGTGCCGGCGAATTCGCGCTACGTGATCGACTTGAACCGTCCCCCCGATGGCGCAAACCTTTATCCGGGGCGCAAGACCACGCTGCTCTGCCCCATCGATACCTTCGATGAAGAGTCCCTGTACCTGGACGGCAAGCAGCCCGACGAAGCCGAACAAGCGCGTCGCCGCGATAAATACTGGAACCCTTATCACTCAGCATTGCAGGCAGAGCTCGAACGAATCCGGTCCGCGCATGGCCAGGCCTTGTTATGGGAGGCTCATTCCATACGCTCGCAGGTCCCGCGCCTGTTCGAAGGAAGGCTGCCCGATTTCAATTTCGGCACGGCCGACGGCCAGAGCGCTTCAGCAGGCCTGGCCGAAGCACTCAGCGACACCATCAATCAGCAAGGCCGATACAGCGCGGTCGCCAATGGACGCTTCAAGGGCGGCTACATCACTCGCGCATACGGCAATCCGGCGCAGGGCATACATGCGGTCCAGCTCGAACTGGCACAGATCGCCTACATGGACGAGAGTCGTCCTTACGCATACGATGAAGAACGGGCCGCCGCCGTTGGCCCGGTCATCCGCGACGCCATCCAGCAGGCTTTGGACTGGATAGGCTTCAAGACACGACCGTTATAAGCCCGCCGCCACACCGTCCGTGTGCGGGCGTCAGACTACCCTGTTGGCGTTCAAACGGCCGGCGTCATCCATGCTGCGCTTGATTTGCTGCATTAAGCGAAGCTCGCTGGCGCTTCGGCTGTGGCCCAGGAACGGCTTCTTGATCCGTCCGATACCGTGCTCGGCTGAAATGCTGCCGCCCACGCGCTCGACTTCCGTGTAGACCAGGGCCTCAACCGCCAACAAATCCTCCTCGGCATGCGGACCGGTGGACAAGTGCAGGTTGCCGTCGCCCAGATGGCCGAAAAGCAGGTTTTGCGCCCCGGGCCAGGCCTGTTCGAGTCGGCTGCATACTGTTTCGATGAATGTTGGCAAATGCGCCAGGGGAATGCCGACATCGAACGCAACATAGGGCCGGATTTCGGGCAGGATTTCGCCGATTGCATCCCTGAACTTCCACAACTGCGCGGCCTGTTCTTGCGTCTGCGGAATGACCACGTCGCTGACCCATTCCTTCTGCAGCGCATCGGCCAGGAAGTCTTCCAGGGCGCTGGCGGCCGCGGGCGTATCCTGGCCTTCGGTCTCCAGCAGGATGTAAATCGGATAACCGGCCTGGAATGGCGGCGTTTTCTTCAAGGCGCGTCCAGCGGCCTGCAGATAGTTCTGCCACATGACTTCAAAGGAAGAAAGCGTCGGCAGATCGGCCCGCGCATTCTTGAGCACATGGACCAGTTGGTCGAATGTTTCCAATGCCACCAAGGCGCTATAACGCCGCTGCGGCTTGGGAAAAAGGCGCAGGACCACACGCGTGATGACGCCCAGTGTGCCTTCGGTACCGATAAACAGGTGCTTGAGATCCAGGCCTGTATTGTTCTTGAGCCCCTTGTTCATCATGGACAGGACCGTGCCGTCGGCCATGACGGCTTCAAGGCCAAGTACGAGTTCGCGGGTGGTCCCGTAACGCAATACCCGGTTTCCACCAGCATTGGTCGCCACGTTGCCGCCGATCTGGCAGGAGCCGCGCGCGCCCAGGTCCAATGGAAAATACCAACCGCGCTCTTCGACGAGCGCACACAGATTTTCGAGCACCATGCCGGCCTGTACGGTAATCGTCCCGCCCACCAGGTCGAACTCTTCGACCTGGTCCAGCCGCTCCAGCGAAATGACCACATCCCCATCGTCAGGCACGGCGCCCCCGGCCAGGCCTGTGCGGCCGCCCTGCACTGTGATGCGGCGACTCTCCCGATGGCAGGCGCCGACGATGTCGGCCACCTCGCCGGGCGTGGCGGGGCGAAACACCATGGCGGGCTCGCCAGCACACTGCAGTCCGCTGGCGTCCTGCCTGTAGCGCTGCAAATCGTCGCCTGCAGTCAAACAGGAAATGGAGCTGGCCAGCGCCTGCAGGCTGGGCTTTGTCTGGGTGTCTTGCATAATCCTTGCCTTTGCCGCCCGTATCAGGCCGTTTCAACCAGCACGCTGGCCATCGCGTCGGTGAAATAGTCGATATTGAACGTATTGAGTCCGGGCACGCTGATACGTCCGGAGTCGATGATGTACACGCCGTGCTGGTCGCGCAAGGCATGGAGTTGCGTTAGCGACAAGCCGGTATAGCTGAACATCCCTTGCTGCGTCACGAAGTAGCTCGAGTCATAGCCTGGCAGCTTGGTGGTCAATAGCTTGTGGGCCTGTTCGCGCATGGCGGCGATACGCTGGCGCATCTGGGCAACCTCTTGTTCCCATTGAATGAACAGCGCTGCATCGTTCAGGACGCTGGCCGTGACATAGCCGCCGTGCAGGGGAGGATTTGAATAAACCCGCCGCACAATGGCCCTTAGTTGTCCCATCACCAGTTCGGTTTCGCTGCTTGATGAACAAACAACCGAGAGTCCGCCGCAGCGTTCGGCGTAGAAAGAAAAATTCTTCGAAAAAGAACTGGTGACCAGGAAAGATAGACCGGCATCGGCCAGGGCGCGCACGGCAAACGCGTCTTCATTCAGGCCCTTGCCGAAGCCCTGGTAGGCAAGATCCAGCAACGGAATCAGTTTGCCCTGGGCAAGGACGGGTATCAGTTGCAGCCATTGTTCGTCGGACAAGTCCACGCCTGTCGGATTGTGGCAGCATGGATGCAGCAGCACGATACTGTAGGCCGGCAAGCGGCTCAATTCAGATACCATCTGGTCGAAGCGCAGCGTTTTCGTGACCGTATCGTAATACGTGTAGCGGTGGGTCTTGATGCCCGCGCCCTGGAAAATCGCATGGTGATTGTCCCAGCCCGGATCGCTGATCCAGATCTCGCTGTCTGGGTAGGCGTCATGAAGAAAATCCGCCCCTACCTTCAGGGCGCCTGTTCCACCCACTGTCTGTATGGTTGCAATCTTGCCGGAGCGCAGCAAGTCGTGCCCTTCGCCAAATACCAAATTCTGGACGGCGCTGCGATAGGAAGCCAGGCCTTCTATGGGCAGATAAGGACGGGGTTGCGGGCTCGCGGCCCGGCGCGCCTCGGCGAGCTGCACTGAATCCAGCAAGGGAATTCTGCCATCGTTGTCGTAATACAGGCCGACCGTAAGATTGACCTTCTGTGTCCGGGCATCCCGATGGAAGGCTTCGCCGAGGCTGAAAATAGGATCGCCCGCAAAGGGGGCCAGATGATGAAACATAGGGTTTCGGCTGTCCTGTCAAATACTATCGTAGTGTTGCGC
>JAKFDW010000224.1:0-4683 GCA_036675955.1 Orrella sp.
GCCTCGGCCAGCACACGATAAAAAACGATGTAGTTCGGATGAACGACCAGTTCGCGCAGCCAGTCAGGCAAGCCCGGCCGGCCCTGTCGGCCAAGCTCTGGATGCTGTGCAAGCGGTTTGATCTTGTCGCGCAGCTCCTGGCCGAAGCTCTTTGCTCGCGTCGGGTTGTCCTTGCCGATGTAGCGCATAATGGCACGCAAGTCCTCGCGTGCCATGGGCCGCCATTCAATGCAGTACGGCTTGACCGTCATGCGGGCTTTTTCTTAGGCAAGGCGGCAATGTCGGCATCCATTTCGGCCATGACTTCGTCATGCGAAAGATTCGGCCGGGTATCGGCTATGGATGCCTGAATCTCGGCGGCCAGCCATTGGTTATAGGCGACGGCTTCATGTGCGCCGCGCATCGCGTCGGCCCTGCCCCGGTTGCCGGCGTCCTGCTCCTTATCAGCCGGGTCGTATTCGCTCGCGTCGAACTGGCCTACCGTGATGCCGATATCGCGCAGCACGTTCAACGCGGCTAGCGGGTTGCCGAAGCGGCGCGGCTCCGTGCTGCGGGCCTTCGACAACACCGCATTGGAACCGTTGCGGGTGGCAATCTGAACGAGGAACGCCCCGCCCTGCCCTTTTAAGGTCACGCCAGACACGCCGCCGGCGTTGCTTGCGGCACGTAGCTGCTCTATGGTCATGCTTTGCATGGTCGGCTCCTTGTATTCTGACGCATGAAACATTGTTAATTGTGCATAGTTTCAAGGAAACGTGCAAGCCTAGAACACCCATCTCAGATTGGCCCGGGCGCCGTGGTCCCGGCGGCCGGGCGCGTAGCGGCCTGAGTAGGCCACACCCAGGCTGACCGCCTTGGTCAAGTCGGCCTGCATGGACAAGTCCAGCGACCAGGCCCGCCGCGCCACCGGCAGGCCTTCGGAAGCAAATACTGTCTGGCGGGCGCTGTCGCGAAAGCTCTGACGGCTGAACGCCCTAACGTCGCCTCCCGCATGATGCCACGCCAACTGGCCCTGCAACCTGGCACTGCCAGACGGCGTCTCCACATTGTGGACAGCGCGCAAACCCAGCGTGGAAAAAAGCAGCGACTGGCGTGCCGGCAAAACACGAGCGGCCGCCGCCCCGCCGGACTCCACGAAGCCGTCGCTACGGGCCTGCACCCACGCCAGCCGCGCAAACGGGCTCATGCTCAAAGAAGGCGCGGCCAGCACTTTGGCGAACCACCGGATGGGGGCGACCACTTCCCCGAACCATTGCAGCGTACGCGCGCCATAGTTACCCGACAATGCGTCGTGCAGCCCGGCCATCCCTATCTTCCTGTGGCTGTTGATCTTGTGCCAGGTGCGCGCCATGCCCAGCGTCACATCCATATGCTGAAGACGCACGGCCAAGTCCAGGCCGACGTGCATGCTTTGCACCTTGGCGTCGGCCATCGCCTGACGCCGCCAGCTGTGGCTATGCTGCGCTCCAAAGAATCCACCCAGCTTTACATTCGCGCCTATCGGCCGCTCCATGCCCATGACCAGGCCGGCAATATCGCGTTCGTCGGCCGGCGTGCCGCCTTCGGATGCCCGCGCGGCCAAAGAGTAAAAAGCATGCGACCACGACGGCGCTTTGCCCGCATTCTGCAATACCGCCTCGCGCACAAAGCGGCTGTCTTCAAGCAGGCCCGATCGCACCGAGGCGGTCCAGTTTCCCGACAACTGATTGAAGGCGGCGCTGGCCTGCGGCTGGTCCATTCCAATAATATGATCGTGCAGCTCCTGATTGTCTTTCTGCGGCGGTCCGGTCACAGGCTGGCCCGGCCCTTGGGGGTCAATTTCATTCTCGTCGATGACCTCGCCGACCTCCTCCTCGGTGGGCGTCTCTCCTCCTTCCTCCAAGGGCGTGCCATTGCGGTCCAGCCGCAGGTACACCGCATTCTCGCCATAGCTCAGCGTGGGCGTCAGAAACGCCAGGTCGGTCGCCACGGAAGCAAAGCGCGTCCCGGCAAAGCCTTCAGTTGCCTGCAGCAGCGAATAGCTGGTGGTGGGCTGCCAATCGCCCTGCCCGGCCCGCGTCATGACATGGCCGTCCAGCAAGGCCGTGCCGGCCACCAGCACAGAATCGGCCTGGCCAGTGGCCATGGCGTCCACTTCAAGCGTCGCGCCGGGCTGGAACTCCAGCTGTTCCGTTACCGTAAAAGCCGCCGTGTGACCCGCGCCGCTGCCCGGCGACAACACGCCACCCGCTTCGATAATGGCCTTGCGCACCGTGCCGCCGCCTTCCAGACGCGCGCCCTTGTTCACCCGTACCGTGCCGGCCAGATGCCAATCCACATCCAGCGTCCCCTCCTTGACGGTGACAAAGGACGGAAAGCTGGCGATGCCGGTAAAGCGCAAGGTGCCCGGCCCCTGCTTGACGACGGGTATCGACCCCACCATATTGCCCGCCTGCACCGCCACGCCCGTATCCACCCGCCATTGCACGCTGTCGGCCAGGGCCCACGAAACCGGGTCGCTCGAGCCGTCGTCCGCCGCACTGTTTGACCCCCACAGATGGATTTGATTGAACAGCGTGGTGCCGGGCGCGTAGCTTACGACGCTGCCTTGATGCGCCAGCAAGGCATTGCTGCGCCTGCCCAGGGCGTTGTCGCCCACTATGTGCAGCGTACCTTCGCGCAGCATGGTGTTGCCCCGAAAGGTATTGGCGCCCGACAAGGCCAAGGCGCCTGTCCCCACTTTCTCCAGGCCCGCCGTCGAGCCATCAAAACTGGAGACCAGACCGCTCAGGTGCAACCGAGTGCCGTCCGCGACATGAATCGCGGCCACCCGATCACCCAGCTCAACCTCGCGTGCCGAGTCAAAGCTGCCCCCGATATACAGCGTATCGTCAGACAAAAGAAAAGGCGCATCGGGAGAACCCCATTGCGCCTCGTCATAAATCCATTCCTGCCCCAAGGAAGGGGGCGACCACAAGACCCCGGACAGAAAGGCAACCGCGGCCATCTTCTTGAGAAAAGCGCCCGCGGCCGCCCATAGCGTGGCACTTCTGCACTTCACACAACATACGTCCAACGGCAACTGCGAAACATTCTGAATCGTCATAGCGTTCTCCGATAGATAAATATGTCAGCTTTCGCGACGATCGAATTATGTAACGATATGATTCAGTTGGATGCTGTTAACCCTATGGTGATCAAGGTTTAACGCTGGCTGGGCCCCGATTCCAATACTTCTTGTGCATGCTGAAACGGCGCCTCAAGCCGAGGGGCAGGCTGGTATAGCTCTTTCCCAGCTTGTATCCCGCGATCTTCAGGAAATTATGCACGCAGGCCCGCGGCAACCACGCCGGCGCATGGGTTGCCAAATAGCGAAACTCCGAAATCAGAAAACGCTTTCCCTCGCCGCCCGCCCCGCCAAATTCCCGCCCTATCCAGGCTTCGTCGCGGTGGAAAACGCCAATATCGAAGTAGCGCCGGAACTCTTCCAAAGGCGTGTAATTATGCGAGTGCAATACCGTCGCATCCGCCACATACGCAATCTTATGCCCCGCCATCACGGCCTTGGCCGCGAAGTACATGTCTTCGCTGAGTATGCTCTTCTCGGGAAAGCCGCCCAGTTCCTTGAAGACCGACAGGCGGTAGGCTGCAAACGAGTTGGACGTGAAAACCGCTTTCAGCCCCATGGACCGCCCGTCGTCCTTGCCGATAACGTAGCCGCGTTCGCGGTAATTGAAGGATCGCGCATGCGCAGCGATCGGGTTGGCGTCCGCATGCGGCAACTGCCGGCCATAAGCCACCGCCACCGCCGGGTCGTTGAATGCGCGCAGCAGCTCCCGTAGCGACGCATCCGAAGCAAGAATTGCGTCTTGCGTCAGGAACACAACAATGTCTGGTTCGCCATCCAGGCCGACGCATGCCTTATTGCGTGTTCCGGCATGATCGAAGTCCCGCGGATCTATCCGCTGCACCGCAAAACCGCCAGCCTGCGCCACCGCCACCGTATCGTCGGCAGACGACGAGTCCACCACCAGAACGCCCGCCACCTGCGGCGTTGCAGCACATGCCTCTTGCAGCGCGCGTGAGCAGGCCTTCCATACCGCTCCGCCGTTATACGTGGGAATAATGACCTGCGCGCGCAGTTCCGTAGCTTCAATCATGCAAGGTTCCAGGCCTGAGCCGATTACGGCTGCCCATTGAAAAAGCCTTTATAGACGGTCAGGAAAATGATCTTTAGATCCAGCGTCAGCGACCAGTTATTGATGTACCACAGGTCGAACTCCACCCGCTTTTCCATTTTTTCCAGCGTGTCCGTTTCACCGCGAAAACCGTTGACTTGCGCCCAACCCGTAATGCCCGGCTTCACCTTGTGCCGCTGCATATAGGACTCCACCTGATCCTTGTAGTACTCGTTATGCGACAACGCGTGCGGCCTCGGTCCCACAATCGACATCCGGCCTTGCAACACATTGTAAAACTGAGGAAGCTCATCCAGACTGGTTCGGCGCAGGAACGCGCCCAACCGTGTAATGCGCGGGTCGCCGTAATGCGCCTGGGTAATCAAGTTGGTTCCCTCCTCGTGCACCTCCATGGACCGGAACTTATAGACCTTGAAGCGGCGGCCATTGATGCCGGTGCGGTACTGCTTGAAAATGACGGGCCCCGTCGACGTGCACTTGATGGCTATGGCGATCACCACGCAAA
>JAKFDW010000225.1:0-6901 GCA_036675955.1 Orrella sp.
TTCTCGGCGGCAATGCCAGCCTTGGTCAACGCATTGAAAAGGGTTGATTTTCCGACGTTGGGTAAACCAACAATGCCACATTGCAAAGCCATGAGTGTCCTGGAGATAAAAAAATGAACAAAAACGCCCACTATTGTAGGTCGAATTGCCTTGGTGGCGGATTACACCGCCATTTCAGGCACAAAGCGCAGCACCAGCCACACCAGCAGCAGGGGTCCGCCATTGAAGATGGCATGCAGCAGCATGCTGGCGCCTATCCCCCGCTTTACGCGCAGCCATGACAGGACCAGACCAGTCAGCCACTGAGGCAGTACCAGCAAGGGCATCAGCCACAAAGGCGTCTGATGCAGATTGAAGTTGTACAGGTGCACGCCGGCAAACAGCAATGACGCCAGGTGAAACACCCACGGAAACCAGCGGCGATAAGCCAGGCGGTAACGCCATGGCATGCTGCGCCGGGTATACGCCATGCCCAGCAAGTAGGGCAGCCAGCAGAGCGCAAGAATCGCGGTGACCAGCAGTATGGCCCACCATGTCGGCCCCATGAACATCGCAGCTACTGCCGCGGGCACGAGCCACCATGCCAGGGCGGGCCGTCGCAGGCCGTAGCGGAACACCAGCTCCTCGACAACAGGCGCCCAGAGCAGCGCCTGCAGCCAGGGAATATTCTGGATATCCAAACGATGCGTAGCGCCCCCGGCGCCTGCAGCCATGACCGCGATGGGCCCAAGAAACACCAGGTTCACGGCCCACAGAAAGCAGGCCCACTTGAACAGCCGCCCTATCGGGAGACCTGGAAACCAGTCTTCCCACCAGCCGTCTCCCGCCCGGCGGCCAGGCAGGCGCGGTCCGAAGCGGGGCCGCAGGACAAAGCGGAAGAAGTTGCGCAGCTCGTCGCGAAAAGAGTCAGGCACGGTTTCCCTCGTGCAATTGGCTGATGGCTTGCTGGTATTCGCCGCGCAACAAGGCAGGCATGATCGCGCGGCAGCGGTCGATTGCCGTTTCAACTTCCTGCAGCTCGTCGCGTCTTGGCATATTGAGCACAAAGGCGGCGACCTGTTGCGCCAGACCCAAGGTACGAGGATGCCCTATTCCCAGGCGCAAGCGCCAGAATGCCGGGCTGGAAAATGCCGCCTGTATATCGCGCAGTCCGTTGTGCCCCGCATGTCCGCCGTTCTGTTTCAACTTTGCATTGCCCGGCATCAAATCCAGTTCGTCATGCAGTACCAGGACTTGTTCGGGAACGAGCTTGTAGAAGCGCATCAACGCGCCGGCCGCCTGGCCGGAGCGGTTCATGAATGTCGTGGGCTTTGCGACAATGACAGCCTCGCCTTCAAAGCGCGCCTTGGCCACCCATGCCGAAAAGCTTTTCTCCAGCGCAAAGCCGGCCTTGAGGTCGTCCGCCAGGTGGTCCGCCAGCCAGAAGCCGGCGTTGTGCCGTGTCGTTTCATATTCCGGGCCAGGATTTCCTAAACCGATAATAAGGCGTATGGGTGGGGTCATGAATCATGCCTACAAAAAGAAACCCCTGTCAGCTTACGCTAGGCAGGGGTCTTGCCGCACAAGGTCCGATCAGCGCAGCATCGGAACCCTGCTTGGTGCTAGGCCAATTACTCGGCCTCTGGCGCTGCCTCTTCTGCGGCGGCGCCACCACCCTTCACGTGGGCAGTCGCCACGACAGGGCTGGTTTCGCCGGCGTGGGAGGTAAGTACCACACCCTTGGGCAAAACGATATCGGACATGTGCACCGTAGTACCGGCAAGCATTCCACCCAGGTCGACTTCGATGAACTGGGGCAGATTGGCGGGCAGGCAGACGACTTCGACTTCAGTCAGCACGTGGCTGATGATGGCGCTGCTGAGCTTGACGGCAGGCGATTTCTCGGCATTGATGAAGTGCAAAGGCACTTTGGTCGTCAGGGATTGCGACGCATCGACACGCTGGAAATCGACGTGCAGGACCAACTGCTTGTACGGGTGCCATTGCACGGAGCGCAACAGAACCTGCTCCGACTTGCCGTCGAGTTCCATGCTGAGGATGGAAGCGTGGAACGATTCTTTGCGCAAAGCGTGATAGATCTCGTTGTGGTCGAGTTCGATGCTTGCGGGCTCGGCGGTACCACCATAAACGATGGCTGGAACACGGCCAGCGTGGCGCAGGCGGCGGCTCGCACTCGTACCCTTATCGCTACGCGAAGTGGCGTTGAATTTCATGGAAAACTCCAAAAACTGAGGGCTTTATGCCCGTTGGAAAACGCAGCCGGTAGGCTGCGAGCGACTGTTGCCTGCCGCGACCAGCAGGCAACGGTATGGATTCAATCGACGAAAAGGGAACTGACCGATTCGGCGTGGGAAATGCGTAATATGGTTTCACCCAGCAATGACGCGCACGACAGCTGGCGGATTTTCTTGCATGCGCGGGCTGCCTCGGACAGCGGTATCGAATCGGTGACGACCAGTTCGTCGAGTTCCGATTCCGCAATGCGCTGGACCGCGCCGCCGGACAACACGGGATGCGTGCAATAGGCATACACCGTTACCGCGCCGCGTTCTTTGAGGGCCTGGGCCGCCTTGCACAATGTGCCGGCGGTATCGACCATGTCGTCCATGATGACACATGTGCGGCCATCGACTTCGCCGATGATGTTCATGACTTCGGACACATTGGCGCGTGGACGGCGCTTGTCGATAATGGCCAGGTCGGCTTCAAGCTGCTTGGCCAGCGCCCTGGCGCGAACCACGCCGCCAATGTCTGGAGACACCACGACAAGGTCCTGGTAGTTGCGGCGCCAGATGTCGCCCAGCAGCAGTGGACCTGCGTAGATGTTATCGACCGGAATATCGAAAAAGCCCTGGATCTGGTCGGCATGCAGATCCATGGTCATGACGCGATCGACGCCTACGACCTGCAACATATTGGCCACGACTTTGGCCGATATGGAGACGCGGGCGGAACGCGGCCGGCGGTCTTGCCGGGCATAACCGAAATAAGGAATGGCTGCGGTGATCTTGCCGGCGGAAGCACGGCGCAAGGCATCGACCATGACCATGATTTCCATCAGGCTATCGTTGGTCGGAGCGCACGTAGGCTGCAATACGAAGACGTCCTTGCCACGAACATTTTCATTGATTTCGACCATGACTTCGCCGTCAGAGAAACGACCGACTGTCATTTTCCCCAGCGACATATCAAGGTGATTTGCAACATCGACCGCTAACCGGGTGTTAGCTGTGCCGGTAAAAATCATGAATCTGTCGTGTGTCATGATGGACGCTAAAGGTGGCGTTGCGTTAAACAAAAAAGCTGCTGACCAGCACCGCCGTTAGGGGCCGACTCAACAGCTTTACGTTGACTGCAAGCCTGTATGGCTTGAAAAAGTGGCTGGGGAAGAAGGATTCGAACCTTCGCATGCTGGAATCAAAATCCAGTGCCTTAACCAGCTTGGCGATTCCCCAATTCAACTGCTTGTCCAGTGTCGTAGCGGATGTTCAAACAAACCGGGACAAGCCCAGGCCTTTTGAATTACCGCCGCGTCGTCGTTTTCACGATTCAGCATTTTACCGATAATTTCTTGCTGGCACACTGCCGCCTGCTCTATCGTTACAAATTCAACAAAAAAGCAGGCCCCGGATCCGGTCATTCTTGCACTTAACCCCTGCTGCTCAAGCCACGTTGCCGCCGCTTTTACTTTTGGATAATTCGCAAAAACCACTGATTCCAAATCGTTGCGCCCGAAAAAACCGCCGGCCAAATGGCCTTTTTCTGGTGCGTTGATTGTGTGCCAATCAGTAAAGACCGATATTGTGACTGAAGGTGAATCTCTTGTCAAATGCGGCGACGAAAATATTCCTGCTGTCGGCACATTCTGCATGGGCTGCACAACAAGATAGGCGCGCTCGGGCAGCGCCACAGGCGTAAGCACCTCGCCTATTCCCTCGGCAAAGGCTGGTGTTCCGTGAATGAACACCGGCACATCCGCCCCCAGCGACAGGCCCAGGCGCATCAGTTGATCGCGCGATAAATTCGTTTGCCATAGCCGGTTCAGTGCAATGAGGGTAGATGCGGCATCGCTGGAGCCTCCTCCCAGTCCGCCTCCGGAAGGTATGGTCTTGGTGTAGCGTATCTGCGCGCCTTGCCGTGTACCGGTTGCGTCCTGCAGCGCGCGCGCGGCGCGCACCACCAGATCGTCTTCGGCGGCAAGTCCGGCAATCTGCTCGCCGTCACGCACGATCCGGCCGTCGGCGCGCAAGTCGAAATCCAGCGTATCGTAAAGGCCGATGAAGCGGAAGGCCGTCTGCAGCAAATGGTATCCGTCGTCGCGGCGGCCCGTCACGTGCAGGAAAAGATTGATCTTGGCCGGCGCCGGAACATCGTATAAAGCCATCAAGCGCTCCGGTCAGCCGCCATCCACGACGAGACGCATGCTGATGGTCCGGCTCGCGTCGTTGCGATTGAGCTGGAGCAGATTAGGTCCCAGGGCATCGTAGCGCGACAACTGCACTCGCCAGCCATCCTGGGTAAACGACGCGGGCTTGCCGTCGGCGTGAGCCTGCAAGTCCGATGGTTTAGTACTTCCAGTATCGCCCTTCAGCCAGTCGCGCAAGCCTTCTACGGGTATCGGGCTGCCAAGAACCTGTTCCACCAGCGCATCGGGATGCCGCGCCTGTTCCGTGGAGCCGTCGCTGCGTGTAAGCGTCGCGCTGCCGGGTTCCACCTGCACGCGCGCCAGGGTGTTGCCCAGCGGATTGGCCAGATCAAGCATAAGCATGGTTCCTGTGTCATGCCACGAGAAGCCGCCCTGTACCGCCTCCTGCCTGCCATCGGAATGAGTCACGCTCAGTGCAAAGCGCCCGCTGCGATCGAAGGAAGCACCGGCTACGCCGCTGGTGGATATGGGGGGCGAGGCGCAAGCCGCCAGCAACACGCAAACCAGGCCGGCGCACAACCAGCGCGCATGAATGAAATTGAAGAGGGAACCTATCATTTAAGCGTGACTCCGAGCCGCTTGAGCGTGCCAAGCAAGGTTGGGTTCTTTGGATCCTTTTCCATCCCTTCGCGCCAAATGCGCCGCGCTTCGTCATTGCGCTTGGACACCCACAGCACCTCGCCCAGATGCGCGGCGACATCGGCCGTCGGCAGCTGTTCATAGGAACGCTGCAGATACTCCAGCGCCGCCTCGTAGTCGCCGCTACGGTACAAATACCAGCCCACGCTATCGAGTATGAACGGATTATCCGGATCGAGTTCAAGTGCTCGTTCGAGAAGGTCTTCCGCCTCGTCCAGTTGACGATTCTGGTCGGCGTACGTATAACCAAGCGAGTTATAGGCATTGGCGTTATTGGGATCGAGCTCGATGACACGCTTCATGAGCGCTTCGAACTGGTCCATATTTCCCTGGCGCTCGTAGAGCATGGCCAGGTCATATTTGATCTCGGGGGTGTCGGGCAGTTCGGCATCGGCCTTGACCAGCGTCTCGATGGCCGTATCGCTGCGGCCCGCTTCCCGATAAATGGAGGCCAGCGTCAGTGCCTTCACCGACCGCTCGTGGTGGTCCTGGGGCTTGAGCGCGTCAATGCTGCGGCGCGCCCTCACCAGGTCGCCCTGCCTGGCCTGCAAGACCGCCTTGTGGACTTGCGCCTGGAACCGCAGCGAGCTGTCGTCGATAAGGTCCAGCTGGGCAATGGCCTCGTCCAGCTTGTTTTCTTTCTCGGCAATTTGCACCAGCAGCAAGCGGGCATCGGAAGCGTCGGCCACTGCATTGCTGGCCTTATCGTTGATGGACTTGCGCCGCTGTGTCTGCACACTGATATATTGCTCCAGCAAGGCCTTGGCCTGAGGGTATTGCCCCGCCCGCATATGCACCTCGGCCTCGGTGTACAGCAGGTCGAAATCTTCGGGCGCATGCTGTCGCATGGCATCGACCTGCGCCAGGGCCGCATCGAAATCACGCTGGTCTACGAGACGATTGACCAGCATGAGCTGCAGCTTGCGATTATCGGGATACCTGGCGATGTAGGCGCGCGTTTCTTTCACGGCAGCAGCCGGGTCCACCTTCATGCCGTACTCAAGTATGCGCTGTGCAGCCATTTCGGATGCAGGGTCCAGCGCCTGCGCCCGTCGGGACTCATCCAGCGCCTTCGCCGCATCGGCGGCGGCCCACGCCGCATCGGCCAGGGCCAGGTGCGCAATAGGCAGGGACCGGACAGAAGGCGGCAAGGCCTGCTCCATGACGTCCAGCGCAACACGCTTGTCAGCCATCTTGCCGACAATCGCCGCAGCCTGGATGATGGCCTGCTCTTTATTGTCGGCCTTTTCTATGCGCGCCCGCAACGTTGTGGCCAGGCCCGTGGTTTCGCCATTGGAAGCAGCCAGGGCAAGTGCAGAGGCCACCGCTTCCGGGTCGTTGGGCGCAAGCAGGGCCCACTCTTGCGCTGCTCTCAATGAGCGGGCCAGGTCGCGGTCGGCCATGGATATCTGGAATGCCCGCTTTGCAAGGCGCGGATCCGAGGTCTCACGCGCCAGGTCTAGCAGCGTCTGGCTGGCCATATCGAAGTGTCCGCGCTGCGCTGCGATTTCAGAGGCCAGTATCCGATAAAGCGTATCGGCGGTAAGCTTGACCGCTGGGAGTTCACCCGCACGCAGGCGTATCTGCTCGATCTGTTCGCGCGTCTGTACCGCCTGGGCCGAACGGGCCGGAACGGACCACGATGCAAGGACAGGCGCAAACAGTAGGAACAGCAGAGGAATTGAACGTTTCATTGAAGAGAACCACCGCCGCTGCGCCTGGAATAAAGCGTCAGATGGCAAAATTACACACTCAGATTTAAGGATGTTATCACCCCCTTATGCCGGAACTACCAGAAGTCGAAACCACCCGTCGCGGAATAGCGACGATTATGCC
>JAKFDW010000226.1:0-3389 GCA_036675955.1 Orrella sp.
CCAGGTTCCGCGCCGCAAGACTTTCATTTCTCCGACGACGCCGGGCGGGCACGCGTTTCCGTCTGCATCGTGGACCTCGACGACACCGCCGGGTATGGGTTTGCCCAGCGCGCCGTTCTTCACGGGAAAATCCCCGGCGCCCGGATAAGACACCAGGATCACCCCGATCTCAGTCGTGCCATACATGCTGCAAACAGAGGCGCCGAACAAGTCCTCGATGAAAGATTCCGTGGCGCTGTCTATCGGCTCGCCGGTGAACGACAGCTTCTTGATGCTGTACGAATAGGCGTTTACATCGGGACTGTTGCGGATCATCCGATAGTGGGTGGCGGCTGCCGACATGTTGGTGAACTTGTGTTGGCTCAGCGCCTGAAGCAAGCGGCTTGCGTTGTACCTGCCGGAAAAGGCCCCGATGGTGAGCCCCAGCGCCAGGGGAGCCAGCGTGCCGTGCCACAGCCCATGGCCCCATGCGGGCGACGAAGGGCAGAAAAACCTGTCGCCAGGGCGCAGACCCGTACCGTACAGCGCTGCAACCATCAAGGTTACGAGCGCCTTGTGGGTGTGCTTGATGGCATCGGGCTGTTCCCGGGTGGTGCCGGACGTGTACTGAAAAATGGCAAGGTCGTCGCTGCCGGTCCGTACTGTGTAGTGCCCGTCATATTTCGACAAGTCCATCAGGAAGGCATCGTTGACCACTACGGATGCGAGGCCGGGAGTTCCTTCGACCATCGAGATTTTCTCGTCATTGGTAAACAGCATTCTGGGCGCGCAGTCGCCGACACGCAGACGGATGCCGTCCGGCCCGAAAAGCGTGAATAGGGGTACGGCGATAGCGCCGGTTTTCATGACGCCGAACAAAGTTGTATAGAAAGCCCGCGACGGTTCGAGCATGATCGCAACGCGGTCTCCGGGTCCTATGCCCCGGTCTGTCAGGTAGTGAGCAAAGCGGGAAGAGTCTTGCGAAATTTCACGGTAGGTCAGGACTTCGTCTTGGCCCTGGGCATGCGCCACGATGATTGCAATGCGTTCAGGGTCGCTGGCATGACGGTCTATGCATTCATGCGCAATGTTCAATTGTTCGCGCGAGCCATCGAAGATGTCCCACAACTTCTCTGGGCTCCAATACTTTTGGGCGTCGGCATATGCCGTGTAATCGGTCAACTTGCTCATTTTTCGTGCTCATGGTTTCGGCGTTGAAATCACTTTATGCGCAATTTTTTCGATTGTCAAATACATTATTCAATTGTATATATACAATCAAAAGCAAGCCGGGGTGCCGGACAATGCAGGTTTGAAAAGTGTTTTTTGATGGATTGGAGAACGCTGCAGGCCGGCGGCGAGCGTTACCCGGGATGAGACAACATTGCGCAAGAGCAAGTCGGCCTGCCAGGCACAAGCGCTTGCAGACAAAAGACAAACTGCCGGACAGAATCCTGCCGGCAGTATTTAGAGGGGAAATAGCGATCGGTCTGATCGAGGAGTGCGCCGGCGTGGCAGACGCACCTAAGCAAGCCAGCTGCGCAGGCACTGGCTGCCTTGGCTTAGCGCACGCGGTTTTTTCAATACCCGGTTGTTGCCCGACGAACGCCGGGACGAATTAGTGGCGCAGCAACTGGCCGGCGGCGCGCTGGACGACTGAGCGGCAGTCGTCCAGCAATGATGATTACTTGGCCTGGATATTCCCGGCTTCGGCCACCTCAGTCCATTTCTTTTTCTCGCTTTTCAGGAAGGTGTCGAACTCGGCCGGAGTGTCGAGCATGACGATAGCCCCCTGGTCCGCCAGCTGTTTGGCAATGACCGGATCTTGCGTAGCCTTGAGCAGGCTTTCGTTTATTTTGCTGACCACACTATCCGGCATTCCTTTCGGTCCAAACAAGCCATACCAGCTCAATGACTGGACGCCTGGAAAGCCGGCTTGCTGGAATGTCGTCGCTTCCGGAAAGGCATCCACCGGTTTGTCGCCGGCAATTCCTATCACCTTGAGCTTGCCGGATTTCACATGGGGCAGCGCTGTAAGTACGCTGGTCACTCCCGATTCGACATGCCCTCCGATGATGTCCACCATCAAGGGCGAGCCGCCTTTATAGGGCACGGGAATGACTTTGACTCCGGCCTTCTGGCGTATAAGTTCGCCCGTCAACTGTGTCTGGCCTTCCGAGTAACCGATACTGATGTCGTTTTTCTTACCGAGCTCAATAAAGGTCTTCAGGTCCGGGTATTTGCCCTCTTTGGGGACAACCAACACCAGAGGCGATACGGCCAGGCGCGTGATCGGTGTGAAGTCCGTATCGGTATTGTAGGGAACGCTCTTGGTAAGCACCGGATTGATAATGTGCGAGCCCACGACCAGCATGATCTTGTAGCCGTCGGGTTGCGATCTGGCAATGTCGGCAGAGCCTATCACTCCGTTGGCGCCGGGCTTGTTTTCCACAATGACCGACTGCCCCCATATCTCGGAAAGCTTATTGCCCACCAGCCTGGCGACGATGTCGGTGCCGCCGCCTGGAGAGTAAGGCACCATCAGCGTTACAGGCTTCGAAGGCCAGTTTTTGGCATCTTCGGCGCGCGATGCAGGCGAGATCGCCATAACGGCGGCCACAAAAGCCAGACAAGCTTTGAAACGAACCATTTTTTGTCTCCTCGTATTCATGGATGCAGGTTGCGCGAGCCGCTATTTCGTTTCCAGGCTTCTGTACTTCTCGTCGAAGTCCCAGATCTTCTGAAAGCCGATCATCTTGCTGAATTCCTGGAAGTCCGCTATTTCGCCATATTGCAGTGAGTCGCCGGCCTCTTTCAGGTGCGTATACGCTTGCTGAAGCGCGTGGCCCATGGCCAGAAAACCCAGGCCGGGATGAATGGCCAGCGCGAAACCCATGTCCTGCAATTCACGCGCCGTCGGTTGCGGCGTGCGTCCGCCCTCTACGATGTTCGCGACTAGCGGAACATCGAAGGTCCTGCCAATGATGGCCAGTTCATCCATCGATTCGGGCGACTCGACGAAAAGAACGTCCGCCCCGGCATTCAGGTATTGTTCCGCACGTTTCAGCGCTTCGTCCAGCCCCAGCGTCGTCCGGGCGTCCGTGCGCGCGATAATCAGAAAATCTTTATTGGCGCCTCGCGCATCGGTGGCGACCTTGATTTTATTGACCATGTCCTGCGCAGGAATGACGCGGCGTCCTTTGGTATGCCCGCATTTTTTCGGAAACTCCTGATCTTCCAGCTGAATTCCGGCTGCTCCGGCGCGCAGGTAGCCCGCGACGGTATGCTCCACATTCAACAGTCCGCCATAGCCGGTGTCGCCATCGCAAACAATCGGCGTCGAGGTCGCGCCGCAAAATGCCGCGACCCGGTTGACCATATCGGTATAGGTGGCGAGTCCCGCGTCGGGC
>JAKFDW010000227.1:0-3253 GCA_036675955.1 Orrella sp.
GATGGCGCGCATGCCCAGATTCAAATGCCGGGTAGTGCTGCTGCACGGCTATCTCGATGGCAGTGAGTTCGACTCGTTGGTCAGGGCCAGCGCATTCGCGGTCAATGCCTCGCATGGCGAAGGCCAGTGCCTGCCCTTGATGGAGTTCCTCTCCTGCGGCAAGCCGGCGATTGCGCCCCGTCATTCGGCCATGCTCGACTATATCGACGAGCAGGTGGCTTTTGTTGTCGACAGCTGGCTGGATGCCACGGCCTGGTCCCATGACCCGCGCCTGGCGTATCGGACGCAGCGGCACCAGATCAACTGGGAATCCCTGCGCGATGCTTACCTAGCGGCCTACCGCTGTGCCAAGGACGAACCTGAGCGCTATCAACAGCTCTCCCGCACGGCCATCGAACGCATGCACGGACACTGTTCGCGGGAAGCCGCAGGGCAAAAGCTGTCAGCTTTCCTTCGGCTCGACCAGAGGATCTACGCATGATGAGTGTATTGGGCTGGTGGCGTCGATGGGTCGGTCATGGCGCAGTGTCGGTCGTGCCTTCTCCTGCTCCGGCGATTGCCTCCGATTATGTGGACTCCCGCGATTGCGGCTTGGTCGATGCGGTGCAGAGCGGCTGGTTCCTGAATCCCAGTGACGAGCTGTTTTCCGGTTTCGCCATAGGCCCGCAGGACGTGGTGCTGGACGTGGGATGCGGAGCGGGTGGTGCGACGTTGTTCTGCGCCAACCGGGGAGCCCATGTGGTGTTCACCGATGTGGTGGCGGACAAGATCGAGGCGTTGCGCCAGAGACTTGAGCAAACTCCGGCCCGGGCTGTCGAAGGCCTGGTGTCGGACAGCAGCCCCCTGCCTCTGGCGGATGGCTATGCGAGCCGGGTGATCGCCCTAGAGATGCTCGAGCATGTGGAGGATCCAGCTGCAGTGTTACGCGAGCTGGTTCGGGTGGGACGTCCCGGTGCGCTCTATCTATTGGCAGTACCCGATCCAGTCGGCGAGCACATCCAGCAGGACTGCGCGCCCGCGCATTATTTCCAGCAACCGAACCATATCCATATTTTCGAGCGTGAAGCCTTTGCCCACTTGGTAGAAGATGCTGGGCTGGTCATCGAGCGGCGCTCGTCCTACGGCTTCTATTGGAGCATGTGGATGTTGATCTACTGGGCGCAGCTTGGCGCATCCGGACAGGAGCTCGCTGGCGAAACCCATGACGTGGTGCATCCGCCTTATGTGCCGCTGCTCGATGATTGGGCCAGCCTCTGGCATCGCCTGATCCAGATGCCCGAGTTCGGCCCGATCAAGCAGCACCTGGATCGCCTGATGCCGAAGAGCCAGGTCATCGTTGCGCGCAAACCCCATTGATCGGCCCCTCGAGGCTCACAATCCCAGCACAGGAATCCAGACATGCTGAATCGGCTCAAGCGCTTGTTGTCCCCAGCCCCCGCACTCCAGCTTGCAGCCGAGCCAACGCCGCGGGCTCCTGCACAAGATGGCGCCGAGGAGATCGATATTGGCCTGGTCGATATCCACCTCAGCGGCTGGCTGCAGAATGAAACGGGAGAGCTGGTCAAGGGCTTCGCCATCGGACCCGAGGATTCGGTTCTGGATATCGGCTGCGGCGAGGGCGGTTATGCCCTTTTCAGCGCCAGGCAGGGGGCGGAGATGATTCTTGCCGATGTCGATGCCGAGAAACTCGAAACGGCCCGGCAACGTCTGCAAGCGGAAGCGGCGCGCAGCGTGCAGATTCTGGTCACGGATGCCAATCCCATTCCGTTGCCTGACGACAGGGTCAGCAAGGTCGTCGCCATGGAGGTGCTGGAGCATGTCGACGATCCGGCGCAATTCATGGCGGAGCTGGTTCGGGTCGCCAGGCCCGGTGCGCAGTTCCTGCTGACCGTGCCCGATGAAGTCATCGAGGGGGTGCAGAAACACATAGCACCACCAATCTATTTCGAGAAACCCAACCACATACGCGTCTTTAAACGTGGTGAGTTGGAGCAGCTAGCAGTTGATGCGGGCTTGATTGTCGAACGCAGCACGCAGTACGGCTTCTATCACTCGGTGTGGTGGTCGCTGTACTGGGCTTGTGAAAATCAGCCGCTTACCCCGCCCTGGCATCCGTTGCTGGAAAACTGGTCGGAAACCTGGTCGACCCTGCTGTCGCTTCCCGCCGGTCCGCGGATCAAGGCGGCATTGGATGCGGTGATGCCGAAAAGCCAGGTCGTGGTCGCGCGCAAGCCTTGACACGAGCGATTGAGATGAAAAATAGAATCGAAGATATCGAGTTGCTGCGTGGCATTGCCGTGCTGTTTGTCGTGGTTCATCACGCCAATATCAACTTGATTACTTGGACCACTCCGGCATTGACGCGTTTCTACACCTATTTCGGTGGATGGGTGGGCGTGGATCTGTTTTTCGCCATATCCGGTTTTGTTATTGCGCGCGATCTTGTCCCGCGGCTACAAAGCAATCGGGATAATCCTTCTGCGCTGCGAGTGACCCTGTCATTCTGGACGCGCAGGGCATGGCGGCTTTTGCCATCGGCATGGCTATGGCTGGCAGTGGTATTGGTTGCGACGCTGGCGTTTAACCGATCTGGCGTTTTCGGTACGTTCAAAGCAAATTTCGAGGCGACAGTGGCGGCTGTTCTGCAAGTCGCGAATGTCCGCTTCGCCGAAGCATTCATGCAGTGGGAGTATGGGGCCAGCTTCGTCTATTGGAGCCTCTCGCTAGAAGAACAATTCTATTTGCTATTCCCCTTCCTGATATTGCTGAGCCGCCGCCTCCTGCCCTATGTCCTGCTCGGGCTGATCCTGTTACAGATTTTCTTTTCCCGAACCCTGATGTCCATGATGTTCCGCACCGATGCGCTGGCCCTGGGCATCTTGATCGCGCTCTGGAGTTCTCATCCTTCCTACAAATTATTCCGGCCGGACGGTCTAGCTCGAGGTTGCCGGGGACCAATGGTGCTGACCGCTCTGCTGGTCTGTCTGGCAGCGCTCGGGGCTGATCAGTTGCGGATAGTTTCTATTCGGATCGGCATGATTGCGCTGCTGTCGGCTGCTCTTGTCTGGATCGCTTCCTATGGCAGGAACTTCCTGTGGACTGACAGCACTTTCAAGCGGGTGATGATCTGGGCGGGTACGCGCTCGTATGCCATCTATCTGATCCATGTCCCGGCATTCTTCTTCACGCGCGAGATCTGGTACCGCCTTTACCCAGATCAACAAAGTTTTGGTGAGCAGTTCTTTTACCCGTT
>JAKFDW010000228.1:0-17424 GCA_036675955.1 Orrella sp.
AGGCTGTGGTGCGCTCGTTGTCCAGACGTTTGACGATCACGCGATCGTGCAAAGGACGCAGTGCCATGAAGGAACTCCTGTGTTATTGATAAAAAATCGGGTTAGGGCGTCGTGTTAGCACTCGGCCGCTACGAGTGCTAATTATAAGGACGATATTGATATCTTCAAGGGGGGTGATGGGTTTGTTACATGTTGAGACATGTATCGGTTGTTGATTTTCATCCCGTTTAAAACGGTACCTGCCGTGGGCAGCGAGATGCGTAGATTCTGAGCAATCATGGGAAGAATACCGCCTATCAAAAAACTCGGCACTACCCATCGCGAACAAGCTAAAGGCTAGAAGATGGACAGCAGATGGAATACACCCATCAAGCTTATGTGCGCTATTGATCGCAGAATCGCCAAACGCTCCGTGTACTCCCACACTAGAGGGAGCAAAGTAGCCGATAGGTATAGGCCACCACCAAAAACTGCGTGTGTCAGGACACTGCGCAGACGATTTATCCAGGGCGTCGGAGTGCGCGTTGCGGCAATCCCGGCACCCATTGCTGGCTGCATCACGAAAAAGGGGATCAGCACAGTAACTACGCCCACAAGCACAGCAGGCAGCAGGGTCGGATGATGCAGCCAAGCCACACCGTAGACTCCTATCAGCAAGGCTGCAAACGCAACACCCACGGCATAGTGAATCACCCAGCCCAGGGGTAACTCACCGTTGATCGGCTCTGCCCGACTAATCTGCACGTGTGCAATCTGGCCCCGACACAGATGACCTGCCCATCGCCCCACCATGGCGTAATTAAGCGTCGTAATTCCCATGGCCTTCTGGATCATTCCCCAGACGTCCATCACGGCGGTCGCACCAACCCCGATTAAGATCACTCGTAGCCACTCATCTATCGATATCATTTTCTGTCCTTTTCATTGATCCAAACCTCGTCTTCATTCATGATAGAAGTTGAAGTCAACTTCAAGTCAAGAGGCATTTCATGGATATTTCAGAAGTGGCTGCACGGACAGGTCTGGCATCCTCGACAGTGCGGTTCTATGAAAAAACAGGTTTGATCACAGCCACCAGCGCGCCTGGGGAGCGGCGGCGCTTTAACGCCAATGTGCTTGATCAACTAGCCTTGATTGCATTGGGCCAGGCCGGAGGGCTGTCGCTGGACGAGATCCGCACCATGTTGCCCCCCGATGGAAACCCAGAGGTAGACAGACAGTTGCTCATGTCCAAAGCGGACGAAATTGACGCCACCATCAAACGGTTGCGGGCCATGAGTGAAGGCCTACGCCATGCTGCCCAATGTCCTGCCGCTAATCACACCCAATGCCCCACGTTCCAGCGCTTACTAAAGGCGGCGGCGGGACGAGTAAAAAAAGCCCGAACCACAGCTCAGAGCCAAGTAAGGCCGCAGGCCTCCAGACATCTTATCGGTGCTTCGGTATAGACAGGTATTGCGTAATCGACATGAATACTCTTTTACTGGTAGGCGGAGACTTGTGTGAACGGGCGGCGAAAATGCTGGATCCGACTCATTGGAAGTGCATCGGGCTGCGTCGCAGCCCCAAGAAGCCGGAGCAAGGGGGCATAATCTCCTGGTATCAGGCCGATCTACAGAAGCCGGACAGCCTGTCTTTTCTGGGCGGTGAAGAGTTTTCCGAAATCAGCCATATTTTGTATGCCCCGTCGCCAGACAGCAGGACAATGGCCCACTACGCTGGGGTGTACTCACTTGGGCTCCCAAGATTGCTGAGCAGCCTGCCAGCCCGTTGTCTGGATCGCCTGCAACGCTGCATCTTGGTGGGATCATCCGCCGTCTGGGCGCCTTCCGAGGATTGGGTGAACGAAGATACTCCCGTCGACAAAGCGAGCTTTCGCGCCATGGCGCTACTTGATGCCGAAGCTGCATTGCACGCCAGGTTGTTGCCTGGCGTGGGAGTTACGCTACGTATGTCAGGTTTATACGGCCCCGGACGGCTGCATTTGCTTAATGGATTGCAGGCCGGCACAATCGTCTCGCCCGAAGGCCCCGGCCACTGGGCTAATCGAATCCACATCGATGATGCGGCCCAGGCCTGTGTCCACCTTTTGACTTTAGCCGAACCCGAACCGCTTTATATAGGCACAGATAATCACCCTCTGCCGACTTCGGAACTATACGACGCGGTGGCGCAATTAGTGGGCCTTCCTGCACCGGCGCGGCGACCGCAAACGCCTAGCGGTAAACGACTGTCAAATGCACGGCTCCGGACATCTGGCTGGGCACCCGCTTGGCCGAGCGCGTTGGAATGGTATAAGCTCGCTTGGCGTGAGCAATAAATCGGCAGATAAGCGCGTCCAACCGCAAGTTTTTCGCAACGTAGAATGGTTCGAAATTATTCCGGGCAGTGTCTGGGTCGGCGGCTTCAACGATGAGGCACCGCCGACGTCCTTGGCCTCCGTGCTCCCCTTGCGCCGATCATTCAACTATGTGTTGGATATCCTGCATCGACCGAATGATGCAGTCTACCTTTTTAGTAATCGCTTATCTAAGTTTAGTAATCGCTTATCTAAGTGCGAAGTCTCTACCGTGACTTCCGCTGAACAAGCCTGATGGATACAAAATACGGAAGTCGCCGCCGGGCTATTCGGTGGTAAATGGATTCTGCAGGCTCAATTTGTCTTCCAGACGTTGTCCATGATTCATATCTTCGCTATAGAGCGTATGGCAACCCGTTGCGACCGCTGCCGCGACGATGCACGCGTCGTAGAAAGACAGTTTGTACCGCTCGGCGATCAATCGCGCACGGTCATGGATGGCTTCTGTGAGCGGCACTACTTTGCAAAACTTCCGTACCAATTCCAGAAATTGGGCGATTTCATTCCAATTCATCTGGAGCTTGAGACGGCAGACATGCGTCACCTCATTGAGCACTTGCACGCTGATGACTGGTCCAGCTATCAGCAAATTTTCAGCCTTGTCCGCTTTGCTCGAATCGCCCGAGAGCAAGTGCAACACCACATTGCTGTCGAGGAAATGCTTGAACTTAGTTGCGGGCATTGGCCTCATCCCGATCGAAGCGGAAATCTGCCGGTAGTTTTCCTCTGAAGGTGCGCAGGCGCTTCAGCAGGGCATCAGCTTCCGGTTTTTTGCGAACAGCGAACGTGCGCGCATCGTCTATGACGATCTCGATATCGTCACCCTCACGCAACTCCAGCGCTTCTACCAATTTGGCGGGAAGGCGCACAGCCAGACTGTTTCCCCATTTCGCGACCTGCATGCTCATGTTCCGTTGATTGATCTACATTGAAATTGTATATCTTTTTTAAGATTTTAAAGACCCATGTCCTGGTGCAGGAAGGCGCCGGTTCGTTTCCGACGGTACCGCGACAGATCGCTGTAAAGGGGCATGTGCCAGGAGGGTGTTCGTTGAAATGGGAGATATGCCTCTGTGTTCGGAGCGAATATGGCTGAAGCATGCCCGTGCAAGTAAGGAATTCTAAGTTAGAGTAGAGTTCCCTTGTCCGCTACGCAAAACGTCAGCAAAAAGAATTAAGAGACTCTCGATGATAAAGGCGGTACCTGGCTGGCTTTTACCTATAGTGGCCATTTTTGTCCTGCAAACCACAGCATCATTCCTGGCAAGGTTCATACCTATTATCGCCCCGGCGGTGTCTGAAGAGTTCCGGTGGGGCGGCAGTTCCATTGGTTACCTGACCGCGGCCAATTCGCTAGGTGGCTTGGCCATTCTGATCGGAGGCTCGACCTTGCTTCGGCAGGTGGGCGGGATGCGCACCCTGCAGTGGAGCCTGGTGCTGGGGGCGGCCAGCATGGCGTTCTTTCTAAATTCGAGCATGGGCATTGCTCTGGCCGCATGCTTCGTGATGGGCTTGAGCAATGGGGCGGCAAACCCCGCAGGCAGTGAGGTCCTGCAACGGTTTTCCCCTCCCGGGAAACGCAATCTCATATTTTCGATCAAGCAAGCCGGGGTGCCTTTAGGGGGCGTGATAGCGGGGCTGATCATTCCTGCCATGGTTGCTCCGGCGGGGTGGCGCACCGCCTTATTCGTCTGCGCGCTACTAGTCATAGCGCCAACGCTGATGACTTGGCGCATAAGTGCTCGACTGGATGAAACGCCTGCATCAGGACGCTGGCATTTCTCCATGCCGAACCTGCAGTCGCTGCATAACCTGCGTGTGCCTTTGCAATCATTGCTGGACAATCCGGGCCTATGGAAAATGTCTATCGTTGGAAGCCTGTTTGCGGTTTCCCAAACGTGTTGGTTCACTTTCACGGTCATTTATCTGATCGACGCATTGGGATTTTCGCTCGGACTCGCGGGTGTTGTATTCGCCGTTATGCAGGCGGGAGGTGTGATCGGCCGCATTGCGCTGGGATGGCTTTCCGATTACTTGGGTTCGGCCACGGCATCGTTGTCGGTAGCGGCAGTCTTTTCTGCCACGACGACGGTGCTGTTGGGGCTGAGCGGTCCCGAATGGCCGATATGGAGCATTATTGTGTTGGCGTTTGTTGCCGGATGTTCGGCAGCCAGTTGGAACGGGGTGCAAATTGCCGAGGTGGCGCGCCGCTCACCGCCTGACCAAATATCCGAAACGGCGGCGGGCTCCAGCATTCTGGTGAATGTGGTCAATATGCTGGTGCCCACGGCGTTTGCCGCCTTTGTCGCGTTCAGCGGCCGTTACGATTTTGCTTTCGGATTTGCCGGCGCGTGCACCTTGCTGGTTCTTGTATTCCTGCCGCGCGACAAACAAAACTCCAAGACAAAAAAGTCGCCGACGTAAGCAAGAGCGAGATGTTTGCGGACGCTCGCGTAACCGTCATCGCTCATGGCGTACACAGGCGACGACCACGCTGGATCGTCGCTCACACCGAGTCAGCGGCGACCCCATTTCCATGCGATCAAAGCTAGCGGCACAGTAAGCGCCGCCCATGACACGGCGTCTTTCCAGCCGTCGCCAACCAATGCGGCGACCAGGCCGACCAGGGTGATCATTGCCACGATCAATGGAGCCTGCCACATTTGCCGTATATTGCTGTGCGTACGCTGCCGGTCGTTGTCTGCCGCCAGGCGTTTCATGCGTGGACTGGCTGCGGCCGGCTCCGGCGCGGCGGGTGTTTTACGGCCGCGAACCAGCCAAAGGTAAAGGCCGCTGCCCAGCACGATAATGGTGATGATGTCCAGCGCTGCCCAGAGCACCTTCATTGGCAGGCCGCCATAGTCGCCAAAGTGCAGCGGCTCCGAAATAAGCAATGTGGTCATGTACCAGGGAAGGGGACGGTTATCCGTGACTTGCAGCGTTTGCGCGTCCACCAGTACAGGTTTCAGCAGGCGTGATGTCAGCGGCTCGGTTCCGCGCATGAACACGGCATAGTGATGCGGACTGGCCATGCTGGATCCCGGGTACGCGACGAAGCCCAGCTGCATGTTCGGTTCGAGTTGCTGGGCCGCATTCACTGCCTGCTGGAGCGACCCGGGCTGTGTTACGGGCGGATGGCCGGCATACGGAGCGACCATCTCGGCCATCTGGTCGGCTCGCCATGCGCCGACAATCAGCTCCGCCCAGGTGGTGATCATGCCGGTGGCGCCGACCGTGCCGACCCATACTATGGTCACAATGCCCAGCAGATTATGCAGGTCCAGCCATTTAAGGCGTGGATTGCGGTCGCGACGGACCTCACCGAAACGCAGCCGTCGCATGAAGGGCGCATATAACACCACGCCGGATACGATGGCCGTCAACAATAAAAAAGCCATCAATCCCAGGAACAGTTTGCCCGGCAGGCCCAAAAACAAGTCGGTGTGCAGCTCCAGCATGAATGCCATGAAGCCGCTGCGTTGGGCCGATGGGTCCAGCACCTGTCCGGTGTAATAGTCCACAGTCACGGTGGTGTGAGCGCCTTCGCCGGCGACTGTATCGGCCATATTCACATACCAGAATCCGTCGTCGGTAAAGTCGCCGACGAACATGACGGCCTTGTCCGGAGCCTGTGCTTTTGCTGCCGAAACGACGTCATCCATATTCGCCATCGGCAGGCCGCTGGCGGCCGTCGTGTGCTGTACGCCTTCGGTCAGCCAGTGTTCGATCTCATGCTCAAAAATAAGAGGCAGGCCGGTAAGGCACAGCATCAGGAGGAAAATCGTGCTGACCAGGCTGGTCCATTTATGTACGAAGGACCACTTGCGCAACGCTCCAGGAGACAACATTGTCAGAACCCGACTGCGGCGGACAGCATGGCTGCGCGCAGAGTAATGTGGCCTCGACGGGCGGCGAAATGAAAAGGCGAACGACAGGCCATGAAATTTTCCGATACAGAAGCCAGCCATAAGATTCTGGCTTTAATTTGTTGATAATGGTATTGAGAACGATTACTATCACCGTGCTTGCAAAATTATACATTTATCGAGGAAGCAAGCGCGCAAGTTTCCTTTCCCTTTCCTGGTTTCTTTATCTATAAGAGTTCTCATGTCCTATCGCCCCTTGTTCCGCCCATCTTCGCTGCGTCCCTTGACGGCTGCAGGTCTTTTGATCGCGTCGAGTGGTGGGGCGATAGCGCAGACGTCAGCACCCGCCACTGTACTGCCCACGGTAACTGTCCAGGGCAGTCAGAGTCCGGGGCAGTTGGAGCCGCCCTATGCGGGGGGCCAGGTCGCGCAAGGTGGCGGGCTGGGTCTGCTGGGCACGAGCGATGCGATGGACACTCCCTTCAGCACCGTCAATTACACATCGGAATTGATAGAAGATACCCAGGCCCGCACACTGGCCGATGTCATCACCAACGACGCTTCAGTGCGCACGACCACATCCACCGGCGGGTTTGGTGAAGACTTCCAGATCCGCGGCTTCAGCGTCGGTACCGGCGACGTAGGCATGAACGGCCTTTATGGCTTGTTGTCCTCCAATCGTGTGCCGATGGAATTGGTGGAGCGTGTCGAGCTGCTCAAGGGACCCGGCACGCTCATGCGTGGGATTCCACCCAACGGCAGCATAGGCGGCAGCATCAACGTCGTGACCAAGCGCGCCAACGATGAGCCCCTGACGCGCCTGACCACCACCTATACCGGCAAGGCCAATCTTGGCGCCCACCTGGATATGGGCCGGCGTTTCGGCGAGAACAATGCCTGGGGCGTGCGCTTCAATGGCGTGCTGCGCGGCGGCGAGGCATCCATCAATGACGGCAAGCAGGATCTGGGCCTGGGTGCGCTTGCCCTGGACTATCAGGGGGACCGCCTGCGGTGGACCCTGGACGCCATCTACCAGGACGACGACGTGGAGGACTTCCGCGCCCAGATCGGATTTCGGCCGGACATCACCGAGATTCCGGCGGCGCCCGATGGGCGCATCACCTTCTATCCGGGCACCACGCTTACACAACGCGACAAGACGATTGCTTCACGGCTGGAATACGACTTCACCGAGAGCCTGACGGGTCATGTCGCCCTGGGCTACCGGGATAGCGTCGTCAAGCAGGTTTTCCCGATCTCCGTCAACCCGGCCACGCTCGCGCGTCAAGGGGTGGATGCCGACGGTAACTTCGGCGTCATGAATTCGTACTACGACTCGTACACCAAAACCCTTAGCGGCGATGTCGGTCTGCAGGCCCGTTTCGACACCGGCAGCATAGGTCATACCGTCGCCCTTGGGGTGACGCGCATGAGCCAGGAAGGGGGCAACGCCTATTCGCCGGGCACGACAGCGGTGGCCTCAAACATTTACTATCCATCGCCTCTTCCTCCGAATGCGTTGGTGCGCAGCGACATGCAGCGCGCCTCAGAAACCACACTGGACAGTATCGCGATTGCCGATACGCTGTCGTTTGCGCAGGACCGCGTGTTGCTCACCGTGGGGGCGCGCAAACAGACTGTGGACGTCGATAGCTACAGTCAGACGACCGGCGCAAGAGTCAGCGGCTACAAGGCCGATGCCATCTCTCCCGTAGCCGGGATTGTGGTCAAGCCTATGGACAACGTTTCGCTGTACAGCAACTTCACGGAAGGCCTGACGCGCGGCGCCGTCGTCGGCCCTAGCTACGCAAACGCAGGCGAAGTGCTCAACCCATACAAGTCCAAGCAATATGAGGCCGGCGTCAAAGTGGATTGGGGCAGCGTGACGACCACGGCGGCAATCTATCAACTGGCGCGGCCTGCGGCCCAGGAAGACGATGCAGGCGTCTACGGTTACTTCGGCGAGCAGCGCAATCGAGGTCTTGAGTTGACCGCCTATGGCGAGCTGCAGCCCGGCCTGCGCCTGATGGCCAGCGTGGCGTTCACGCAGGGCAAGCTGACGAAGACTCAGGATGGCATCAACGAGGGCAACACGGCGCCGGGCGTACCGAGCCGGACTGCCAATCTTGGCCTGGATTGGGATACCCCCTGGGTGGACGGCCTGAGTCTCAATGGACGCGTCGCCTACACCTCCTCGTCCTACATCAGCGCGGCCAATACGCTGACTCTGCCGTCCGTCACAACCTTTGATGTGGGCGCCCGCTACCGGACCAAGGTGGCAGGCAAGACGGTAGTGTTTCGTGCCAATATCGATAACGTGACGGACAAAGAGTATTGGCTGGCCAGCGGCTCCTTTGCGACCAATGCTGCGGGTCGCACCGTCATGCTGTCGGCGTCGGTCGATTTCTGATGCCGGGAGGCGTCTACACCGCCGAGATCCGATGGGATCGCGCCGGCAGCCCATTCATAGACAACAAATACAGTCGCGCGCATGAATGGGTATTTGATGGGGGCGCGGTCATTGCTGCTTCAAGTTCTCCTCATGTGGTCAGGGTGCCGTGGTCGGACCCGGCAAATGTTGATCCTGAGGAGGCCTTTATTGCTGCGCTCTCGAGCTGCCACATGCTGTTCTTCCTGGGCTATGCCGCTCGCGAAAAGCTTGTGGTGGACTCCTACGTAGATCGGGCGGTAGGCGTTATGGGGAAGAACGACGATGGCCGCATCGCGATGACATCGGTAATTTTGAAGCCTCTGGTTATATTTTCAGGGTCGGACGCGCTGCGTGAATCGGTGATTGAGGCGTTGCATCACGAGGCTCATCAGAGCTGCTACATCGCAAATTCTGTCACGACGGAAATCAAGATCGAGCATGGGTGGGAACTGAGAATCTGAAATACCATATCTCACCATGAACACCAGCCGTCCCGAATCGATCTTAAAACCGGTCTTCGATACGCTTTCGCTTCTACAAAACCATCTTGGTGTGACGATTCAGGTCATCCACCTGTCTGGTTCTGCTGCTGATGGCGGCTTGAAGCCATTCAGCGATATCGATCCAGACGCCGCCTTGGCCAAGCTGCCGTAAAGTAGCGATGGCGGCAAGTGCTTCAGCGGCTCGCCTGTTCGATGAAGTACACCACCATCCTAAGATGCCGGTGCTCATCCACCACTAACGTCTCATGGTGGAAATTCTGTCGTTCGGTATCGGCAGTAATGACGGACCCGATGCCGCGTCGAGCCTCCTCGCTATCCGGGGTGTTCCACCAGCGCCGAAAGTCGGCCGACAGTTCCTTCAGGTCCGCGACCAACGCCAGCATGGGCGGATCGTCCGGCGCGACGGCGAAATCGTAACGGAATTGCGCCAGTAGTTTGGGCGCATCGTCCCGCCAGGCAGGAAGGCACTGTCGCATGCCGGGATCGGCGAACACCATGCGCAAAATGTTGCGTATCTCCCGCTCTCGTGCCTTGAACCCGAACAAATCATCGGCCGCAGCATTCCAGGCAACGACATCCCAGCGCAAATTCAGCACATAGGCTGGCCTTGCGAGATCGTCCATCAGTTGTTGGATGAGTGGCTTGACCGATACTAACTGGTGGGCCTCTGGTGGCGGTGGCCGCTTGTGGGCCAGAAGAAACAGGTGGCTGCATTCAGCGTCATCAAGCTTGAGCGCGTATGCCACGCTTAGCAGGAATTTCTCCGACACGTTAATGTCCCGTCCCTGCTCGAACCAGGTGTACCAGGTAAGTCCAACACCAGCCAGCGCTGCGACCTCCTCCCTTCGCAGGCCCGGCGTTCGACGACGCCCATGAGAGGGCATGCCAACATCGGCTGGCGTCAGTTTCTTGCGATACCTGGTCAGAAACTCCGATAGCTCGTTCTTGCTGCGGCTAAGACTACGCTCGGACATAGCTATTGCCTTTAGTAATAGGATAACCAGTTAAATTGTACTGTGATGTTATTCCCTTGAAAATATGGTTTTCATAACCAATCCGAGAGAATCGGGAGGCGACTTTTGACAGCATCAGGCGATTTACCCCTTATTACCGAAGGACCTCAGGCGCATGGTGTTGCGGTACAGGGACGCGCGGGCACCCGCAAGTGGATCGGGCTGGCACTGCTTGCGCTGCCCACCATCCTGCTCGGGCTGGACTTGACGCTGTTGCACCTGGCGTTGCCAGTGGTGGCGGTGGATCTGCGTCCAACAAGTGCCCAGGCACTCTGGATCGTCGATGCTTATGGTTTCATGATAGCCGGCCTTCTCATCACGATGGGAACGCTGGGGGACCGCATCGGGCGGCGCAAGTTGCTCATGGTTGGCGCGGCTGCTTTTGGGGTCGCCTCCGTGATGGCGGCTTATTCCACCAGTGCCGCCATGCTGATTGCCGCGCGTGCCGTGCTGGGTGTGGCCGGTGCGACGCTGATGCCATCGACGCTGGCGCTGATCAGCAACATGTTTCCTCATCCCCGTCAACGCGCGCTGGCCATCGGGGTGTGGGCGACGATGTTCGCGCTCGGCATGGCGGCAGGCCCCGTGGTAGGCGGCATCTTGCTTGAACACTACTGGTGGGGGGCAGGATTTCTCGTGGCACTGCCCGTCGTCGCACTGTTGCTGGTGGCCGCGCCGTTTCTCTTGCCGGAGTACCGTGCTCCGCAACAAGGACGTTTGGATCTGCCCAGTGTCGCGCTGTCGCTGCTCGCCTTGCTGCCCATCGTTTACGGCATAAAGCAGCTCGCGAAAGATGGAATAGGGGCAGGCGCCATGCTGGTTATCGTGGCTGGGCTCGCCTTCATGATTCTGTTCATCCGGCGTCAACGCCGATTGAGCAGTCCTTTGGTCGACCTCAGCCTGTTCTCCAGCCTAACGTTCAATATTGCCCTAGTGGTGCTTATGGTTGGCCTGATCGGCGTCGGCGGGACGATGCTGTTGGTGACCCAGTACCTGCAATTGATAGTGGGCTTGTCACCGTTGGCGGCGGGATTGTGGATGGGTCCACCGGCACTCGCGATGCTGGCGGCAGGTATTGCAGCGCCACTGCTTGCACGGCGAATCCGACCGGGTAATGTGATCGCAGGAGCTCTGGGGCTGTCCGTAGTGGGCTATCTGATGTTGACTCAACTCGGTCATGCGCCTCACGGGATCGCGCTGGTAACGGCATCATTTTCTTTGGTGTATCTCGGCCTGGGCACTATTGCCGCACTGGGAACAGACCTAGTGGTGGGGGCCGCACCCGCTGAAAAAGCGGGATCGGCCTCGGCCATGTCGGAGACGGTACAGGAGCTTGGACTGGCTGTGGGCATTGCCGCGTTGGGCAGCCTGACAACCGCTATCTACCGCATCAGAATGGCCGATCAAGTTAGCGTCCCGATGGCACACGATATCCAACTGGCAGTATTGGACAGCCTTGCCGGTGCCACATCGGTGTCGCAGGAGCTGCCTTCCGGCGTGTTGGAACAGGCGCAAGCCGCTTTCATGACGGGATTCAACGTGGCGGCGGCAATTAGCTCCATCAGCATCGCCATTCTGGCGGGGCTGGCAGCTATCGCGTTGCGGCATGTCGGCGTTGGCGGCGAGGTGACGAAATGAAGTCCTGATGGATATTCGCACAAAGGAGTTTTAATGAATCCCAAAATTAGAAACGAGGTATCTGCTGATGTACATGCCATAGACGCAATTACAACCGCTGCGTTTCTAACTGCACGCCATACGGCTCATACTGAACAATTCATAGTCAAGGCATTGCGCAAGACTGGCAAGTTGACGATATCGTTAGTTGCAGAGCTTGGCGCAGATGTGGTCGGCCATGTGGCTATATCGCCAGTAACCATTTCGGACGCGTCCTTGGGTTGGTATGGTCTCGGCCCCATTTCGGAAGAGCCTATTACGGCCGCTTCGGCTTTCGAGCTGAGCCCGGTCTCGTCCTACTGGGTGTTCCGCCAGAATATTTCCATGCCCTCTCTTTCGTAGAAGGCATGCCGTCCGGTACAGTCTCGTACGACGAATCGTTCAGTGCACGTGCCTAATGCCAAGGGAAGCAGAAGATACGAACTTTGGCAGACTTAATTGCCATGTCATAGTCCGCGTAGAGACGGTAGTTGCTGATCGGCAGCGTGGACGTAGAAGCATCCACGCTGCTTCCCCTATTCCGTATCTTGGAGGATAGGCGGCACAGTCCATAATGAAGCACCGATGCCGCCTATCTTGCGTCGATGAGTTTCACTGACAGAAGCTTCTCGCAACCGTGCGCCTTGAGGGCTGCGTCCAGCGCTTTCTCGTAGTCGGCTTGCGCGCTTTCCAGGCGCGCTTTTCCCTTGTCGGTGAGAACCGTATAAACCCCGCGCTTGTCGTCCGGGCAGAGATCGCGAACGGTGAACCCACCACGTTCCAGGCGTTCGACCATTCGCGAGACCGAACTTTGGTTCAGGCGCAGATGCGAGGCGAGCTCCTGCATGCGCAGTTCGGAATCTGGTGAGAGCGCCAATATCTCCAGCGCACGATATTCCGAAAGGCCTAGTCCATGCTGCGCTTGCAGAACCTTACCAAGTTCTGCCTCGACATTGGCGGTCACTTGAACCAGTTTGAGCCATGAATCGCTTCTCTTTGACATAAAAGACTCGTACTCCTCTTGAGCAATCGGCAGCACATCCTATCATATGTATGTCCATGCAAAAAACTAAGTCAAAGATGGCGTGAGTGATATGCCAGGAACGGACATAGGCCTTCCGAAACGGGAAGCTTTCCGACGATAGGAGGCCGCATCTTTCAAGATCGGAGGCTGGTTTTGTCGGCTTGGAGCTTGGCGCTGTCGGCGAGCTTCAACCAGACGACACCGACGATGATGACTGCCAACCAGAATACCTGGGTTGCTGTGAGCGCCTGGTCGAGCAAGACGCTGCCAAAGGCTGCAGCACCTACTGCGCCGATGCCCGCCCATACCGCGTAGCCTATCCCGACGTCGATCGTCCGCAGGGCGGCGCTCAGAAAATATAGTGTGAGCAGGAAGAAAACGACGGCGGTGGCCGACCAGCCCAACACAGTAAAGGCTTTGCTGCTGCCAACGCTGAGCGCATAGCCGATTTCGAAGGCTCCGGCGAGCAGCAGCATGATCCACGCGCGCCCACCGCTGGTGTTTTTTTCGTTTGTTGTCGACATTTCTAGCTCCTTTCAGGGTTACAAAAATTGAATAAACCAATAACTGTTAATTCTTTATGCCGCGCCACTAACCTGTAGGCCGACGACGCCTCCGATGACGAGGAGGATTCCGAGGCCCTTTTGCCAGTTCAGCCGTTGTCCAAAGAAGAGTGCGCCCAGAATCACGATTCCGACGCCTGCGACGGATGTCCAGATTGCGTAGCCAATGCCCACGTCAAAGGTGAGGAGTGCAAGACTGAGAAAGTAGGTGGCGATGACACCGCTGACAAGCGTGATAATGGTCCACCCGAGTCGGGTGAACCCCTTTGCATTCCCTGCGGAGATTGCGACCGCAACCTCAAAAATCACCGCGATTCCAAGATATAGCCAGCTCATAATTGTTCCTTTTTCGGTTGTTGGATAAATTGCGTTCAAATACGTTTTAATTGCATGTGCATGCATATTAAAGAAAGGATCTGAATATGTCAAACTAATTGCTTGCGCATGCATTTATTTATAAGACAGTCGTAGAGATCTGAAGGGCGTGGGCGAGCACTGCCCTTTACTTGCCGCCTTGATTTCACTCTGCCGACGTCCCGACAGCCATGCTTGCTATGATTTCGCCATTCGATTGCGGAGCATCCAATCGCAACATCGCCGACGGCTCCTCTTCGATCATGCCAACCATTGAACGGACTGACCCACCGGAGATGCCTATGTCTACCCTAGCAACGAGGATGCTGCTTGCTTTAGCTTTCTCTACCGCCTTGATCTCCGCAGCTGCAGCCGCAGCGGCGAACAATGGCGTAGCCCCGCAACTTCGCACAATCGAAGTCACGGAAGACAGTCATCCCTTCGAGACCCTGTATTGCGCCCGCCAGTCTCTGCAGGTGCGCTTTATTGGCAAGCTGGCAGAAGTTGTGATCGGTAATGAAAGCCGTGCGCTAATGCAAGCCATGTCGGCATCGGGCGCGCGCTACGTCGCTCCCGGGGACGACACCACCGTATTCTGGAGCAAAGGACCATTCGCTACCGTGACCTGGTCAGGTCAGCAGCTGCCGTTGTGTGCGCCGTCAGGCGCCATCATTCCGCCCTATCGCGCTTCGGGCAATGAACCGTTCTGGGCAGTGACGTACGATGGCTGGCGTGCAACGCTTAAGCGTCCTGGAGAGCCCGACTGGGTGCGCGACGCAAAAGTTGCTGAGACGTCTGCGAGAGGGCAAACTCTGTTAGCGGGCGAAGGAACAGACGCCTGGCGCCTTCGGGTAAGCGATGGACTTTGTATCGACAGCATGAGTGGTATGCCACATCCGCAGCAAACAACGCTGCATCATCAATCGAATGTTCTTCACGGTTGCGGCGGCGACCCCAATCGCCTTCTGCAAGGTGTGAATTGGCGCATTACGCATATCGGCGAGCAGTCGGTCAACGGCGCCACTGCGGCGCACATTCGCTTTCTTGCAAACAATGGGATTGCGGGCAGCACCGGATGCAATCGCTTTTTCGGTCAATACACCCTGACGGGAGAAACATTAAGCTTCAAGGACATGGGCAGTACCCGCAAGGCTTGTCCTCCTGAGCTGATGGCGCAGGAAGACACCATTTTGAAGATGCTGGCGTCGGTCAGCAGATTCTCGTTTGAGGCCTCGGACGCACAGCGGCTGCTGCTGCATACCGGCGGCGCCGATATTCGGGCAGAAGCGCAAGCGATGTAAAGTTGGCGCTATCGCGCACTGGTGCTTGCTTGTTCGACAGTCTCCGTTGCCAATTCGGGATGGTTCGGGGCAAGGAACTGAGTGGAAGGACGGCCATCGGCGTTGTGCTGCAGAATGCGGGCGGGCCGGCCCTGCGCGTCAAGCCATACTTGGCCGATGCCTGCTCCGTTCCACAAGCGTTCGCCGCGGCGCCGATGATCAGGCAGGCGCGGACGGATCGCGAGGTCCCGGCGCTGGGTAAACCAGTTCAGCGGCGAGCGCGGCGCGTAAAGCCAGCGGTTGAGGCGATCCAGCCAATCGAGCAGCCGTCGCGGAAATTCGTTCTTGATGCCGCTGCTCGTGATCTGCCAGATGTGCGGCGTGCGACCGCGGTCGCGAACCTGCACATCGTAGGCGAAGGAGTAGTGAACGTCGCCCGACAGGATGACGTAATTGCCGGGCGTGCGGGAATGGCGGAATATATTGAGCAGGACACTGGCCGCGCCGCGATGCGCCATCCAGTTTTCCGCATCGACGGTCAGCGCCTGGCCGGCAAAGGTGCATACCCGTTGCACTACCTCGATCAGCTTGACGCCAAACATGGGCGTCGGCGAGACGATCACGGCTGCGGTTTCATCAAGCAACTCATGCTGCAGATCGATCAGCGACTCCCAGTCCATCAGTCCGGAAGGGCGGCTGGGCAATCGCCGGCTGCGCCAGCGGCGCGTGCGGGTATCAAGCACGATTACGGTGGGTTGCGTGCGCAACACGTAGTCCCACTGGCCAAACGATAGCAGCCGACCGATCAGCGCGTCCTGCGCGGTGGTGTCGAGCCGGTCTTTGGCGTCGGGTTCGGCGGTCAGTGCGTCCATGTCGTCGAGCAGCGCGCCGAAGACATCGGGACGGTTTCCCCAGCCCTGGCACAGCATGTAGGCGATCAGCGCATTGCCCACGATGCGCCGCGAGAATGAATGTTCATAGGCGGTGGTTTCCCACTTGGCCGAAAGGTTCCAGTCGTCGGTGATGTCGTGGTCGTCAAAGATCATCAGCGTCTGAACGTGGGCGAGCAGACGCGCGGCTTGCGGTAGATCGCTGCGGAAGCCTTGCAGCGCTTTGGCTTCGCGCCCCCAGCGGCGCGCGTGCTCGGCATCCAGTACAGGCATCGGCGGTTCCGGCACGAGTTGCCATGGCACTGGCGACCAGACCAGCAGATACATAGCCATCACCTCGGCCAGCGTCACAAGGTGGTTGTGCGCATTGGCCGTAGTGAATATCGGTTTTTCGACGCCACCGAAGAATCGCTCGCGCAGCGCCTCGTTGGATTTGAACGCGGGCAACAGATCTTCGCGGCGGTAATAGCCGGCGGGATGGGCATAGAGCGCGATGCTGTCCGAGACGACGGCGCCTTCCAGGCATTCGCCGTATAGACCAAGGCGCTGGATCAGCGCATGGATCGCTGCGAGCATGGGGCCGGCCACGTCATCGGCATAGACCTGGTCGCCGCACAGCATGAGCATGGCAGGCCGCGCGGCGGCCCGCCCGATGTGTTCGGCCAACAGGCCGTCGGCGCGCGCCAGCCCGTCGCGCGAGGGGTGATGCGGCTTGCGGCATGAGCCGAAGAGAATGTCGTCGGCGCGGCTGCGCAACACAAGACTGGGCCGCGTCGCGCCATCATGCAGTAGATGCGGCGCCCATTGCGCGATGTTGGCTTCGACGCCGTCGTCCAGCGCGGCCACCAGATCGTAATGAATCACCGTGTCCTGCGGCAGCGGCTCGGGCAGGCTCACGTCGATCAAGTGCAAAAAGGCATGGCGGCCGACGGGGAGGACGCGGCAGCATGCCGCGTCAAGGACCAGCCGCTGCGCCGACCCCCCGGTGGGTTCGAGGAGCAGCGTAAGACGCAGCGGTGCGCTGCCGACGAGCCACAGCACGAGCCGGCCCGGTTCAAGGCGGCGCAAGATGGGGCCGGCAAGCACCGGCGGCAGCGAGCTGCAAGTTGGAGTTTGAATCAATCGAGGTATGGAAATCTATTGCGGTAAAGACCGGGCCAGTGTAACCGGATGCCCGGGGGCGTATAAAGGCGCAAGGCGGTGTACATCCCTGCGTATCGGCATGGACATGTAAACATGCTTGAACGTCGACGACCATTATCAATGGACTCCATCCATGGCATTAAGTTTCGGAAGGGGATCAGATCGTCAATACCAGATGCTTCTGGAAGTGGGCCTATCTTACTGGTCGCGCCGTAGCTGCTTGCTATCGGCGCATGTTGCGCCATCAACTGAGTGGCCCATTTCTAAGCACACGCAGCTTGGCGTTTAGATGCAGGTTAGGCGGAGACGCGACGGCGTGTATGCAACTTAAATCCCTATGGG
>JAKFDW010000229.1:0-12382 GCA_036675955.1 Orrella sp.
TCTCCATCCTGGAAGTCGCCCAGCCAGCGTACGCCGGCGCCGGCAGACAGTCCGTCTACCTCGCCGATGGCGAAGCGGTATTTGCCCCAGACCGACGCCTGGTGCTTGGGCATGCCTTCAAGCTGCTCGTCCAGGTCGATGTAGTTATAGTTGGCGATCAGGTCGAACTGTCGTCCGATTTCGGTCTTGAGCTCGAGTTCGATGCCCCGATTGCGGGTCTCGCCCAGTTGCACCTGCCTGGTGGGGTTGGTGGGGTCGGCGATCAAGCGGTTTTCTTCCCGCAGTGTGTAGGCGGCTGCATTGACCATCAGGTCGCCGTCAAGAGACTCGTACTTGATGCCGGCTTCCACCTGCTTGCCGCGGAGGGGGACGAACGACGTGCCGGACGCATCGCGGCCCAGCACAGGCGTGAACGATTCGCTATAGCTGAGGTAGGGCGACAAGCCGTTGTCGGCCGTGTACATGATGCCCAAGCGCTTGGACGTCGCGCTGCTGACCTGATCGTCTCTTTCATCGACCGCGTTTTTTGAACGGTCCCGCCGCAATCCGGCCACCGCAATCCAGTTGCCGTAACGCAGTTGATCTTGCAGATAGATACCCATGTCGCGCTGGCGCGCCGTAGGCTGATGGTCGTTGAAGGCGGGCGGCGTATAGGCCGGATAGATCGGGTTGAAGGCATCGATCAGCGGCACAGTGTCGGGTGATTCGAATGCGGACACCTTGTCTTCTTTGGAATAGGTCACATCAAAGCCGAGCAATACCTGGTGCTTGACCGACCCGGTATCGAACCTTCCTTCCAGGTGCTGGTCCGCCGATGCCATCTTCACGGTAGTGATCGTTCCGTCCGCATAACGGCTAAGCAGGCGCTTGTTGATGGGATCGGCCGGCCAGCCATCGGCCCCGTTGAAGGCATTGGCGTACAGGCTGCGGTAATCGACTTCGTTGTGCGACCAGCGCGTATTCTGGCGTACCGTCCAGTTATCGTTGAACGCGTGCTCGAAGCTCCAGCCTATCGCGCGCCGGCTCGAGTTGTAGCGATCCCAGTCGGGGTCGCCGATGAAGGTGTCGGTGGGAATCTGGCCGTTCGGATTGGGCAGTGAAACGCCTTCCCAGGGAAAGAATTGCGCTGTCGACCCGGATTCGTCTTCCTGCAGCAAGGCCCGCAAGGTGAGCGAAGTACGAGCTGTAGGCTGCCATGTCAGCGACGGCGCAAGCACCCAGCGATCGTCCGGTACATAGTTCACCTGTGTGTCCGAAAGACGGCCCAGCGCAACGACGCGGTACAGCCATTCGCCGTCCTCGTCGATGGGGCCGGTGAAATCGGCCTGGAGCTGCCGGCGGTTATACGAGCCATATGACACGCCGATCTCGCGCATGGCCTCGGCCTGCGGGCGCTTGGTGACCATGTTCACCACGCCCGCCGTGCTGCCCTGGCCATAGAGCATGGACGCCGGGCCGCGCAATACCTCGATGCGTTCTAGCGTATAAGGCTCGGCACGCGTGGTGCTGGTGTACCAGTTGTAATTGGTGCGCAGGCCGTCCAGGAATACGGACGGCTCCGAGCCGCGGATGCGGAAGCTGTCGGCGCGGGAGTCAAGGCCGTAAGCATCCGAGCGTACGCCGGCTGCATAGTTGAGTGCATCCTGCAGGTTGGTGGCGCCCTGATCCATGATTTCTTCGCTGGTGATCACGGTAATTGACTGCGGCGTTTCGTTAAGCGGGGTATTGGTCTTGGTGGCCGAGATCGAATTTTTGGCGATATAGCCGTCCACCGGTTCGAAAGGCGATTCCGGCGACGGTTGCGCGGTGACCGTGATCGGTGTCAGGGTGCGCGTATCGTCCTGCGGACCCTGCGCTGCGGACTGGGCCCACGCCATCGGCATGCCTCCCGCCAACGAATATGAAAGCCAACCCGTTGCGGCGAGCGCGCGTACGGCCGGCCGAGTCAATGTTTTGCACGGCATATATATTCCTCTTCCTATTTTCTGATGGGTTCAAATCGCTTGTTGTTGTACCGGGCGTCTTGCCCCTATCGTCGCGGAAACAACCAGAACCCGACGCCGGCCGCAACCGGCGCTGCAAGCGCCGCCCAGGCCAGCCAGTGCCAAATGTCGACGCCCAGCAGCGCGGCCAACAAGCCGAAACAGGTCAGCACTCCAAGCACCGTGGGGGCGCCCCACAGCCGCCACATCGCGGCATATTTTTTTGCCGCCATCACGACCTCGCCGGAACCGGGCTGCCGGCAGAGAAGTCGCGCGCCATCTGTTCGATACGGGCGTCATTGGCCTTGCGGCGCGCAATCCACAGATAAAGGCCGCTGACCAGCACCACGATCAACAGCAGATCGAGCAGGGCCCAGATGATCTTGAGAGGCATGCCGCCGTAATCGCCGAAATGCAGCGGCCGCGAGAGCTCCAGCAGGTCCAGATACCAGGGCGGATGCGCCACGGCGGTCACGGCGCCCGTACCTGCGTCCACCAGCACGGGGGTAAACAGGTGGGCGGTCAGCGGTGTGTTGCCTTTGGTCCAGATTACATAGTGGTGCGAGGTGGCGTAGCGGTTGCCTGGGTAGCTGACGCTGACCACTTCATTGCCGGGTATCGCGGCTGCGGCCGCCGCCACGGCGGCATCCATGGAAGTGTGTTGTGACGGCGGTGCCTCGTTGTCATACGAGGCGATCAGCTCGGCCACTTCGGTGGATTGCCATAGGCCATATAGCGGCGTGGCCAGCTCGTTGATGACGCCGGTCACTCCGATGACTGTTGCCCAGACCAGCGTGACGGCGCCCAGCAGATTGTGCAGGTCCAGCCACTTCAGCCGTGTCGAGCGATGCTTGCGTACGGTGCCGAATGACAGCTTCTTCATGAAGGGGCCATACAGCACCACGCCAGAAACAATGGCGATGACGAACAGCAGTCCCATAAAGCCCAGGAACAGTTGGCCGGGCAGGCCTGCGAACATGTCGACGTGCAGTGCCAGCATCAAGCCCATGAAGGTGAATTGCTCTTGAGCCACCGTATCGCCATCGTGCAGCAGCGCGCCGGTATGGGCGTCGAAGCGCATGTAGTGGTGCTGTTTGGGATCGGACGCGTAGGAAGCGGACATGCCAACGTATACGAGCGGCTCGTGATCATCCATGTACACATACTGGACGACTTCGCCGGGATATTGAAGGCGCGCGTTCTGAACGATATTGTCCAGGCTGCTGCGCGGTGTGCCTTCTGCCACGACCGCATAAGGTTTGCCATCATCGAGCAGGTGTTCAAGCTCTTCGTGAAACACCAGCGGAAGCCCGGTAATGCAAATGATCAGCAGGAATATGGTGCACACCAGGCTGGACCATTTATGGACCCAATACCAGGATTTGAGCGATGCGGCGGCCGTCATTCCGTCCGTTCCGTGCCAGTGGGGACACCACAGTGTCTCGCAAGTTTTCGCATCGTAATGCCCGAATCCGCTAGTTGATAAATGAGAATGGTTCTGATTTTAGTTTCGCTTATTTTAGACGTCAATAGAAAGTTTAGGTCGAGGTGACGGGGAAATGCTTAATCCAGCAGGCGCTCCGGTATCGACTGTTCGGCATCGCCGCCGCCGCGAGCCTGCCGGGAATGAACGGCTTCAGTCAAGAATTTACGAAGAGTTTACGCAAACGCCTCTGATCGACATAGAGAATTTACGCCGCCTTAGTCAATACTTCAGCATGGCTATTTCGCCATCCACATGCGAAAAATACCTGGCATTTACGGAGCCTCTTGTCATGATTGAGTTTGTTTTGTTCTTCGCGCTGGTGATTGTCCTCGGGTGGCCATTGGGGCACTACCTGGCGGCGGTCATGCGCGGCGAGCCGATGCGCAGCGACGTCCTGTTTGGCTGGATCGAGCGTCCCATTTACGCGCTGCTGGGCGCGCGCCCTGAAACGGGCATGAGCTGGCGCGGTTATGCCGGTGCCTTTCTGCTCAGCAACCTGCTGTTGGCCATTGTTGTCTGGGCTATCTTCATGACCCAGACGTGGCTGCCGCTGAACCCTGACGGCGTGCCCAACATGAGCTGGGACCTCGCCCTGCACACCATGGTGTCGTTCATGACGAACACCAACCAGCAGCACTATTCGGGACAGGCGCAGTTGTCCTACCTGTCGCAGATGACCGGTATTGTCGGCCTGCAGGTCATTACGCCCGTGATGGGCTTGGCTGTGGTCGCCGCCACCTTGCGAGGTTTGTTCGGTGGCCGCCAGGTGAATGCGTCGCAGGGCAGGGAAGATGCGCCCGCCATGATCGATGTCGGCAACTATTGGGCCGACGTGTCGCGCGCCACGCTGCGTTTTGTGCTGCCGCTATGCTTGGTCCTGTCGGTATTGCTCACGTCGCAAGGCGTCCCGGCCACTCTTGCGAGCGGGCCTGTGGCCAGTCCAATTGACGCCACGGCGGAGTTAAACGAACAGAAGATTCCGCTGGGCCCGGTGGCGCCTATGGTGGCCATCAAGCAGCTCGGCAGCAATGGCGGCGGCTGGTACGGTCCGAACAGCGCGGTCTCGCTGGAGAACCCGACGCCGCTGTCCAATTTCCTTGAGATGCTCGCCATCGGTCTCATTCCCGTTTCCATCATCTTCATGATCGGCCGCTTTACCGGCCGTCCGAAGTTCGGCGCGATGGTCTTCGGCACCATGCTGGTCATGTCCCTGATTTCCACAGGACTGGCACTCTGGTCGGAAGGCTATTCCCCAACGTCTGCGGATATCGCATTGATGGAGGGAAAGGAGCTGCGCCTGGGGGCTGATGCCTCTGCGCTATGGGCCGCCATGACTACGCAGGTCAACAATGGATCGGTCAACCTGATGATGGATTCGGCTGCGCCGCTGACCGGCATGGTGGCCATGGTCAACATGCTGATCAACGCCATCTGGGGCGGGGTGGGCTGCGGACTGCAGCAGTTCATCGTATACCTGATGCTGGGCGTGTTCATTGCGGGCCTGATGACGGGACGCACACCCGAGCTGTTCGGCCGCAAGATCGAAGGCCCCGAGGTGAGACTGCTGGCTGTCCTGGTGCTGTTGCAACCCCTGGTGATTCTTGGTTTCACCGCTGTCACGCTGGCTATTCCCAACCTGACCGGCAATTCCAATCCCGGCTTCCATGGCATCAGCCAGGTGTTCTACGAGTATGTCTCGGCCTTCGCCAATAACGGCTCCGGCTTCGAAGGCCTGGGAGACGCCACCACCTGGTGGAACGTCACCGGCGCCATCGTACTGGCTGCCGGCCGCTACCCTGCGCTGGTGATACCACTGGTCATCGCCGCCATGCTGGCGCGCAAGCGCCGCGCACCGGAGAGCGCTGGGAGCCTGCAGGTGGAAACGCCCACCTTCGCGCTCACGCTGATCGGCATTGTCGTCATTCTCACGCTGCTGCAGTTCATGCCTGTGCTGGTCCTTGGCCCCGTGGCCGACCACCTGGCATTGACGTCGCTGCTTGCACGCTGAAGGAACTCAATATGCACACTACAGACTACAAAGACAGCGTTGGCGTTGCGGATAAAGCCGCTGAGCATGGCCTCAAGCCTGCGCTTATCGATTCGTTCGTGAAACTCGCCCCACAGCGCATCATCAGGAATCCGGTGATGGCCGTGGTTTGGGCAGGTACGATGCTGACCGCCGCCGCCACGTTGGCCGGCCTGTCCAGTCCCGGCTTCGGCTGGACCGTAACCGCCATCCTGTTCATCACCGTGCTGTTCGGCAATTTCGCCGAAGCCGTGGCCGAGTCCCGCGGCCGAGGCCAGGCCGCGTCGCTGCGCCGGGCGCGCAAGGACTTGATGGCACGCCGCGTCGACAAGACGGGTGCGGAAACGACTGTGCCGGCATCGGATCTGCGCCCGGGGGATCAGGTACTGATCGAAGAGGGGCAGTTGATCCCCGCAGACGGCGAGATCGTCGAAGGGCTGGCCACCATCAATGAAGCGGCTGTCACCGGGGAATCCGCCCCGGTGCTGCGCGAAGCCGGCACTGACCGCTCGGGCGTCATCGGCGGCACCAAAGTGCTGACCGACCGCATCGTGGTGCGTATCACGGCCGAGCCGGGCAACAGCTTCCTTGATCGCATGATCGCGCTGGTCGAAGGTTCCAATCGGCAGAAGACGCCCAACGAGACCGCACTGGGCATCCTGCTGATGGTGATGACGCTGACCTTTCTGATCGTGGTGGCGACATTGCCGTTCATCGGCGGCTTCGTTGGTGTGGAAGTCAACGTAGTGCTGCTCATCGCACTGCTCGTTTGCCTGATCCCCACCACCATCGGCGGCTTGCTGCCCGCTATCGGCATTGCGGGCATGAATCGCGCGCTCAAGGCGAATGTGCTGGCCAAATCGGGCAAAGCAGTGGAAGTGGCCGGCGATGTGGATGTGCTGCTGCTGGACAAAACCGGCACTATTACCTACGGAGACCGTCAGGCTACGGCCTTTTACGCGCTGGCCGGGGTGGACGCTGCGCAATTGCGCCAGGCTGCGCTGCTGGCTTCCTTGGCCGACCCCACGCCCGAAGGCAAGTCTGTCGTCAAGCTGGCACGTGAAATGGGCGAAAAGATCGCCGACCCGGAGAGTGCTCATTTCATACCTTTCTCCGCCCAGACCCGCATGTCCGGCGTGGATTTGCCGGGCAATCGGACAATCCGCAAGGGTTCACTGGACGCCATCGCCCCGCACGTCAGATCCCTGGATGGACACATTCCCGTTGAGCTCGAGGCCCGTGTGGCGCAAGTGGCCCGTACCGGCGCCACACCGCTGGTGGTCAGCGACGGCCGCCATGTGCTGGGCGTGATCGAACTGTCCGACGTGATCAAGCGCGGCATCAAGGAGCGTTTTGCACGACTGCGTGAAATGGGAATCAAGACGGTGATGATCACCGGCGACAATAAACTGACTGCGGCTTTCATCGCGGCCGAAGCCGGCGTCGACGACTATATCGCCGAAGCCCGCCCGGAAGACAAGCTGGCGCGCATCCGCGCCGAGCAGGGCGAAGGCAAGCTGGTGGCAATGGTCGGCGATGGCACCAACGACGCGCCCGCGCTGGCGCAGGCCGACGTCGGTCTGGCAATGAACTCGGGCACGCAGGCGGCCAAGGAAGCCGGCAATATGGTGGACCTGGATTCCGACCCGGCCAAGCTGCTGGCGGTAGTGGCGATCGGCAAGCAGCAGCTCATCACACGCGGCGCGCTTACGACTTTTTCCCTGGCCAACGATGTGTCGAAATACTTCGCAATCCTGCCGGCCTTGTTCGCGGTTGCCATCCCGCAAATGGCGGCATTGAACGTGATGCAGCTTTCCAGCCCGGCAAGCGCGGTATTGTCCGCGTTGATTTTCAACGCGGTGATCATCCCTATGCTGATTCCGCTGGCGCTGCGCGGCGTGCGTTTCAGGCCCGCCGGCGCAACCGAGCTGCTGCGCAACAACATGCTGGTCTATGGCGTGGGCGGTGTCGTGCTTCCCTTCGTCGCAATCAAACTCATCGACATCGTGCTGTCAGCGACGTTCAATGTCTAAGGAAAACTCCATGGCTATTTCAACTACTTCAAGCGCGTTGACAACATGCATCGCTTCACCGGCGACCCCCAGTGTGTTCGACAAGGGACTGGTCAGGGGTGCCATCGGCCTGACCGTGATCTCGCTGGCCGGGTTCGGTTTTCTTTATTCTTTGGCAGGCGTCGGGTTGGGGCAGGCTTTCTTTCCTGATGCCGCCAACGGCAGCCTGATCGAGCGCGGCGGCAAGGTTATTGGCTCGGCGCTGGTGGCGCAACCGTTCACCAGCGAGGGCTACTTCCAGCCACGTCCCTCGGCCGCCGGTTACAACACAATGTCGCTGGCGGGCAGCAACCGGGCGCGCACGAATCCCGACCTGCGCACGCGGCTGGACGAAACCCGGGCCGCCGTCGCGCAACGGGATGGAGTGGAGCTTTCCGCCGTCCCCGGCGACCTGATCACCCAGTCCGGCGGCGGGATAGATCCGCACGTGAGTCCGGAGGGCGCCGCGATCCAGGTTGAGCGGGTAGCGCGGGCCCGAGGCGTCGAGCCAGGCGTAGTGGCTAAGCTCGTGGCCCAGCATACCGAAGGGCGTCAGTTCGGTGTATTGGGGCAGCCGCGCGTGAACGTGCTGGAACTCAATCTTGCGCTGGACCGTCTGGCGGCCAGGACTGCTGCCGCTGGCCCGGCGAGCACGCAGTGAAAGTCATGAGCGCCCGCAGCTGTTTTTCGCTACTATTTTTCGAAGAATGCGAGCAAAGGATCTCGGTATGAACAGGAATAGATGGCGGCGACATGGGATCTGAACACGCAGAGCAGGCGGATGCCCTGATCGAGGAGTTGCGCCGTCAAGCGGCCGGGAGACTCACCGTGTTTCTCGGCGCTTCACCTGGCGTCGGAAAAACCTACGCCATGCTGACCCGTGCCCGCGAACTGCATCGCCAGGGAACAGACGTTGTTATCGGAATTGTGGAGACGCATGGGCGTAGCGAAACTCTGGCTTTGGTCGATGGCCTGCCGCTGATTCCGCGCAAGAAGATCGACTATCAGGGCCGCCTTCTGGAGGAAATGGATCTCGATGCGCTGCTGGCCCGCAAGCCGGCGGTAGTGCTGGTGGATGAGCTGGCCCACCGCAATGTGCCCGGCAGCCGCCATGAGCGGCGTTGGCAGGATGTAGACGAGCTGTTGGATGCGGGCATTGATGTTTACACCACGGTCAACGTTCAGCATCTGGAGAGCTTGAATGATGTGGTGCACCAGATCACCGGTGTGCGGGTCAGCGAAACCGTGCCGGACTCGGTACTCGACCGGCTGCGGGACATCCGGCTCGTGGACCTGCCCCCGCGCGAGCTGATCGAACGTCTGAATCAGGGAAAGGTCTATCTGCCTGAGCAGGCCAAGCAGGCCTTGCAGGCCTTCTTCTCACCCTCCAATCTGACGGCATTGCGAGAGCTTGCCATGCAGACCGTGGCAGACCACGTCGATTCGGATTTACGGGAAACACGAACAGCCCGGGGCCTGGGCGGCATTGCCATTCAGCGCCATGTGCTGGTGGCAATCGACGGCCGGGGGCATTCCGACTACCTCGTGCGCGCGGGCTGCCGCATTGCCGAGCGGCGCGGTGCGCCCTGGTCGGTGGTCAGCGTCGAGACGGGCAAGTCCGTGGATGCCGCGCAACCGGACGGCCTTGATCAGATTGCCAGCAGCCGGAACACGGCCACGCGCGCCGAGCAGGAACGCCAGATGGAGCAGGACAAGGCATTTGCCCTGGCGCGCAGTCTGGGAGGTTCCACCGAGATCCTGCACGGTACAGACATTGCGCAGGCATTGCTGGACGCCGCCGCGGCGCGGGGCGCCAGATCCATCGTGATCGGCCGTACCCGTGAGCGGCCGATCGCACGTGCGTTCAATCGCACGCTCACGCAGCAACTGCTGCAACGCGGCGCACGTTACGAACTGACGATAGTCAGCACCCCGCAAGCCAGGCAGCGGTCGAGGCGCTTGCTCGACTTCAACAGTGAGCGCCTGACGAGCCGCGAACCTGTTCTTGTGCTTTTGGCGACTACCGCGGCCGTCGGGGCTGCCGCGCTGGGGCAGCGATTCCTCGGCAAGGAAGACTTGTCCATCGTGTTCCTGATTGCAGTCCTGCTGGTGGCATCGCGAACCCGCATGGTCACCGCGTTTGCAACGGCAGTCCTTTGTTTTCTGGCCTACGATTTTTTTTTCATCGAACCGCTTTTTACCTTCGTTATCGGCGCGCAACGCGGCGTGGCCACTGTTTTATTGTTTCTCGCTGCGGCGCTGATAGCAGGCCGGCTTGCTTCGCGCCTGCGGATGCAGGTGGTGGCGCTGCGCGCGGCGAATGCGCACGCGACGGCAATGCAGAACCTGGGCAGGCAGCTCGCCAAGGCGGCGGATCTGGGGCAGGTGATTGCGGCGGGGGCTTCGATGCTGCAAGCCACCTTGCAGGCCGACGCGTGGATACGCATCAACGGCGAATCCGGCCCGCAGGCGTCAGCCGGCGAACTCGGCGAGAAAGACAGGGCCGCCGCCGACTGGACGCAGCAACATGGCCAATCCAGCGGCCGCTTTACCGACACCCTCACTCATTCCGCTTGGTGGTTTCTTGCGGTCCGCTCGGACCGGGACACCCTGGGTGTCGTGGCCTTGCGCTTTCCCCCGGGAATGTCGCGCCTGACCTTCGAGCAGCGCCGGCTGGCCGAAAGCATGGTTGAGGATATCGGCCAGGCCGCTCTGCGTGCGCGCCTGGTGTCCGACCTGGAAGTGGCGCGGGTAACCGGAGAGACAGAGCGATTGCGCTCGGCCCTGCTGTCTTCGGTGTCGCACGATCTGCGCTCCCCGCTATCGTCGATGATAGGCGCCGCCGATAGCCTGGCGAGCTACGGCAAGGATATGAGCATGGAAGACAGGCAAAGCCTGCTTGAGACCATCAGCCTCGAAGGCCAACGGCTGGATCGCTATATCCAAAATCTGCTGGACATGACCCGATTGGGCCAGCAAGGCCTCACCTTGAAGCGCGACTGGATCGGGATCGATGAATTGGTGGGCTCGTCTTCCCGCCGTCTCCTGCGCTATGTGCCCGATGTGAAGATCGAGGCTGACATCCCACCGGGCCTTCCGCTGATCCATGTGCATCCCGCCCTCATCGAGCAGGCGCTGTTCAATGTGATGGAGAATGCGGCCAAGTTTTCTCCCAGGGGCGAACCCATACGCGTGGTGATACGGCGTACAGATGAAGGCTTGCTTCAAGTCGATGTTTCCGACAAGGGGCCCGGTATCCCTGAAGACGAACGGCGCAGGATCTTCGACATGTTCTACAGCGTTGAGCGGGGCGACCGGGGGCGGCAGGGAACCGGCCTTGGATTGACCATTGTGCGAGGGATCATCGGCGCGCATATGGGCGGAGTCGAGGCACTGCCGGGGCCCGAAGGTCAAGGTACTACTATACGCCTGACGCTCCCGTGGAATGAGCAGCCGACCCTGGAGAAAGCCTGAAATGAGTATCCGCTATGACGCAGCACCGGCAACGCCCGCCCCGAGGGTGCTTGTCATCGACGACGAACCGCAGATCCGGAAGTTCATCGACATCAGTGTGCGATCGCAGGGCTACAAGACACTGCTTGCCGAGACCGGCGAACAGGGCCTGTCCATATTGGCCAGCCAGGGAGCCGACCTTGTGATCCTTGATCTCGGGCTGCCTGACCGGGATGGTCAGGATGTGCTCAAGGAATTGAGGCAGTGGTCCCGTGTTCCCGTGATTGTCCTCACGGTGCGGTCCAGCGAAGAGCAAAAGGTCTCATTGCTCGATGCAGGGGCCAACGACTATGTGACCAAGCCCTTCGGCATCGAAGAGCTTATGGCGCGTATCCGCGCGCTGCTTCGCAACGCCAGTCTCAATAGCAAGGTAACAGCCGTCTATGACGATGGCGCGCTCAGGATAGACCTTGCCAACCGCGAAGTACATCTTCGCGGCCAACAGGTTTCGCTTACACGCAAGGAATTCTCTTTACTTTCCCAGCTGGCAAAACAACCGGGCCGCCTGATCACGCAACCGCAATTGCTGAGAGAGATGTGGGGCCCGACCCATGAGGAAGATGCGCATTACCTGCGCATTCTGGTGGGCAAGCTTAGACACAAGCTGGGTGATGACGCTTCGGCGCCTCAATACATTATTACCGAGCCCGGGGTCGGGCTACGGTTTTTATCGAAAGAGAAATCTCATTGAAACGTTCTGTTGTGCTTCCGGCTTATGTAGGGTGCGCGGGCTGGGGGCTGTCTTCTAAAGTCGCCGCACGTTTTCCCACCGGGGCCAGCCATCTTGAACGGTACGCCCAGGTATTTTTGTCGGTGGAAATCAACTCTTCGTTCTATCGCCCGCATCAAGCCAAGACCTATGCGCGCTGGGCTGCGAGCGTACCCGATGCGTTCCGGTTCTCTGTCAAGGTTCCGCGCAGCGTCTCGCACGAACTCAGGCTGCGTGCGGCGGACGCCACCCTGCGCACGTTCGTGGACCAGGTCGCTGCACTGGGCGATAAACTGGGGTGCCTGCTTCTGCAGCTTCCGCCCAGTCTGGCGCTGAACACATCTGACGCATTGAATTTCTTCTCCATGGCGCGTGGCCTCACAAGCGCGCGGATAGTCTGTGAACCACGTCATGTAAGCTGGTTTACCCCGGCGGCCGCGGATCTGATGAGAAGTGCGGGTATCGCCTGCGCCCATGCGCACCCGTTGCCGGTACCCGATGTTGAATCGCGCGGCCATCCTCATACCCTCTATATCCGGCTGCATGGCGCGCCTCATATTTACTACTCCGCGTATAGCGATGCCTTCATCGACGCCGTAGCCTTGCAGATTGCCG
>JAKFDW010000230.1:0-6364 GCA_036675955.1 Orrella sp.
CAGTGGCTGTTGTGGGCGGCGCGCGCGCACCGGGAATGGTCGCTTCTGGATGTCAGCGGCCGCGTATCGGTCATTGATCTGGCCATCTCGCAGGAGCAGGACTGGCTGGTCGTCGACTACAAGACGGGTGTGCCGCATGCGGCCGAGAGCCAGGAGGCCTTTGCTTCGCGCATGCGCGAGCGGTACCGCGAGCAGATCCAGCGATATTGCGCGCACGTCAGCGCGCTGGACGGACGGCCCGCCCGGGGAGCCCTGTATTTCCCGCGTGCCGATGTATGGGTCGATTACTGACGCGGCAAACCTGTTAAACTCTTCTCTTGGCGGGCCCCTTCGCATGGTTCGGCGGTGAATCTGGTCAGGTCGGGAACGAAGCAGCCATAGTCGCTCAGAGCCAGTGCCGAAGTCAGGCTCGCCATCCTCTTTTCTGTTTATCTCCCCAAAGACCCCAAGATTGCTCCTAATCCGGTACACTTTTCGTTTATCGTTGATAGCCTTCCGGCTTTAAGCTTCTTGCATGACTTATCTGGTACTGGCGCGTAAATGGCGGCCACGTTCGTTTGACACCCTAATCGGTCAGGATCACGTGGTCCGGGCGTTGACGCACGCCCTTTCCACGCAGCGGCTGCACCATGCATGGTTGTTCACCGGCACGCGCGGCGTAGGCAAGACTACCTTGTCCCGCATACTGGCCAAGTCGCTCAATTGCGAGACCGGCATTACGCCCACTCCTTGTGGCGTTTGCCGTGCCTGTACCGAAATCGATACCGGCCGGTTTGTGGATTATGTCGAACTCGACGCGGCGTCCAACCGTGGCGTCGAAGAAATGACGCAATTGCTCGAGCAAGCCGTGTATGCGCCGGGCAGCGGCCGCTTCAAGGTCTACATGATCGACGAAGTCCACATGCTGACCGGGCATGCGTTCAACGCCATGCTCAAGACGCTGGAAGAACCTCCGCCCCACGTCAAGTTCATACTGGCCACGACCGATCCGCAGAAGATCCCCGTTACGGTGCTGTCGCGCTGCCTTCAGTTCAATCTGAAGCAGATGACGGCCGAGTCCATGGTGTCCCACTTGCAAGACGTGCTGGGCCAGGAAGGCATGGAGTTCGAGACCCCGGCCTTGCGCTTGCTTGCGCAGGCCGCATCCGGATCCATGCGCGATGCACTCTCTTTAACCGACCAGGCCATCGCCTATAGCGCCGGCAACCTCACGACCGACGCCGTACAGGGCATGCTGGGTACCATCGATCATCGCCATCTGGTCACCTTGTTGCAAGCCCTGGCCGACGCCGATGCCAGCCAGGTGCTGGCCGTCGCCGACGAACTCGCCTCGCGCGGCTTGTCGTACGCCGGCGCCCTGGCCGACCTGGCTATATTGCTTTCGCGCATCGCCATACAGCAGCGCATACCGGGCACCATTCCGGCCGACGATCCGCAAGCCGATGATATCGCTCAGCTTGCCGGACGCCTGCATCCCGATGTCGTCCAGTTGTTTTATTCAGTGGCCGTGCACAGCCGCCAGGAGCTCTCGCTGGCGCCCGACGAATACGCCGGTTTTGTCATGGCATGCCTGCGCATGCTGGCGCTGGTGCCCGCCGGTACCTTGCCGCCGGCCGATCCGCCTGCATCGCGGCCCAGCGATTCAACGTCAACGGTAGCGCCGGCAACCCCGCACGTCCCGGCGCCTGCCGTTACCGGCGTCTCGGTCCCGGCCGCATCCGGGTCCGTGTCCGGGTCCGGGTCCGTGTCCGGGTCCGTGTCCGGGTCCGTGTCCTCCATCGCCGCCGCGCCGGCAATCGCTCCCGTCGCGTCGGCTCCGGCCGCTACTGCAAGCATCGCGGCCGTTCCAAGGACCGCGGCCGTCCCAAGCAATGCCGCCGCTTCAAGCACAGCAGCCATCCCAAGAACGCCGCCATCCGCCGCGGTGCAGCCCGAGGATACGCCAGCCTGGGAAGATGCCCCGGCGGCCTCTTTGCCGCAAGACGTCTCCAGTCCTGCTGACACCGATCATGTCCCGCAGGGGTCAGCGGATCAAGAAGTTCAGCATTCAGCCCCGGCGTTCGAGACACTGCAAACCGACGAGTTCGAGAACCTCCAGCCGCCTGGCTTCGAGCCCATAGACGAAGGCCAGTTCGAGCACATGGAAATGGGCGACCCCGGTTTCGACGTCCTCGAAGACTCGTTGGAATCGGTCGCCGATCTTCCGGCTCCTGCGTTTGCCCCGGAGCGCAAGAAAACCCGGTCTCCACGCCTGCGCAACATGGATGGCCAGTCGTGGCCCGCGCTGGCGGCGTCCTTGCCCGTCACCGGGCTTGCCGCCGAACTGGCTCGCCAAAGCGAGTGGGTCGGGCTCCAGGGAGACCAGATCAATTTGCGGGTCGCCATTCGCACACTGGCCGAAAGTCCGGGCAGGGCGCGCCTTTGTACTGTCCTGTCAGAACATTTTGGCACTGTCGTCCAGCTCAATGTCGAATATGGCGCCACCGGCGACGAAACCGCACATGCGGTGGCGCAGGCGCAGAAGGCAATGCGCCAGCAGGAAGCAGAACAGGCCGTTGCGGCCGATCCGTTCGTACAGACGCTTATCAGCGAATTCGGCGCCAGGGTGGTGCCGGGCTCCATCAGCGCGGCGCCCCTCGAGCGGGCTGCGTAGGCGCATGTTTATACTTACACTCTTATTTCAGGAAAGCTTGTCATGATGAAAGGTCAGATTGCCGGTTTGATGCGCCAGGCGCAGCAAATGCAGGAAAACATGAAAAAAGCCCAGGATGCGCTTGCCGACATTATTGTCGAAGGCGGCTCGGGCGGGGGGCTGGTCAAGGTTTCCATGACCTGCCGTCACGACGTCAAGCGCGTCACGATCGACCCCAGCCTGCTGGCCGACGACAAGGAAATGCTGGAAGACCTGGTGGCGGCCGCTTTCAACGACGCGCTGCGCAAGGCTGAAGCGACGTCGCAGGAGAAAATGTCCGCCGTTACGGCCGGCATGCCCTTGCCTCCGGGAATGAAGCTGCCCTTCTGATGGACGAGCTGCTGCCCGAGCCGGAGCCGCTCAAGACGCTTATCGATGCACTGCGCCGTTTGCCCGGCGTGGGCGTGCGTTCGGCTCGCCGCATGGCCTATCATCTTCTTCAGCACGACTTGTCGGGCGCCGACCAGCTCAGCCGCGCCCTGGCGAATGCGGTTCAGGGTTTGCGGCATTGTTCACGCTGTAACGGCTTTTCCGAAGACGAGACCTGCGCAACCTGCTCGAACTCCAAACGCGACCCATCTCTGCTCTGTGTCGTCGAGACGCCGGCCGACCAGAACATGATCGAATCCAGCCACGGTTATCGCGGCCTGTATTACGTGCTGATGGGCAGGCTGGCTCCGCTCGAGGGCATAGGCCCCAACGAATTGCAATTCGACCGAGTCATTGGACGCGCCACCGACGGCCAGGTGCAGGAAGTCATTCTGGCCACCAACTTTACGGCTGAAGGCGAAACCACCGCTCATTACTTGTCGGAGCTGCTGCAGTCCCAGGGGCTGAAGGTAACTCGCCTGGCACGCGGGGTTCCGGCGGGTAGCGAACTCGAATACGTCGATGCAGGAACCATCGCGTGGGCGCTCATGGAAAGGCGCGGTACATAACGCGCCGGAAGCGGCCCACCGTGCAATCCCCCATTAGCGATGGTTGAATTCTCAAGTAAGATGCAAAAAAACCAACATACCAAGGAGACTTTGAATGTCCATTTCTCGTCGTGATCTGCTTAAACTGGCTGGCGTTGCAGGCGCTGCAACCGTTGCGCCGGGCTTTGTACGTGCCCAGGAAATTGAAAAGAAAGACGTGTCCATCGCCGTAGGCGGGCAAGCTCTTATCTACTATCTCCCCCTGTCCATCGCCAATATCAACGGCTACTTCAAGGACGAAGGCCTGGACGCCAAGATCATCGATTTCGCGGGTGGTTCCAAAGCTTTGCAGGCCGTGGTCGGCGGCAGCGCCGATGTGGTATCCGGCGCTTTCGAACACACCATCTCCCTGCAGTCCAAGGGCCAGGCTTACCGGGCGTTTGCCCAGCAGGGCCATGCACCGATGATCGTGCTGGTGGTCTCCAACAAGACCATGGCCGACTATAAAACGCCCGCCGACCTGAAAGGCAAGAAAATCGGCGTTACCGCGCCGGGCTCCTCCACCAACATGATGGCCAGCTTCTTCCTGGCGCAGCATGGCTTGAAGCCTTCCGATGTGTCGTTTATCGGCGTCGGCGCCGGCGCAGGCGCCATCACAGCCATGCGCACAGGTCAGATCGATGCCATGGCCAACCTGGATCCGGTGATCAGCACCCTGGTCAAGGAAGACGCCGTCAAGATCATCGCCGACACCCGCACACTGAAAGACACCAAGCAGATTTTCGGCGGCAATATGCCATCGGGCTGCCTGTACACTTCGCAGGAATTCATCGACAAGAATCCCAACACCACACAAGCGCTGGCCAACGCCATTGTCCGCGCAGACAAATGGATACAAGCCGCCAGCCCCGACGAGATCGCCGCCGTGGTGCCCAAGGGCTATCTGCTGGGTGACCCAGACCTCTACAAGCTTGCCCTCAAGGGCAATAAAGAGGCCTTGTCGCCAGATGGAATGGTCCCCGAAGACGGGCCTCAGACAGCGTTGAACGCACTTGCCGCCTTTATCGCCGACTTCCCGAAAGACAAGATCGACATTTCCAAGGTCTGGACCAACGATTTCGTCATCAAAGCCAATAAGAAGTATCCGAATGCCTGAAGCTGCACTGCTGCTCGATAACATTACTTGTACATTTGCCTCGCACGATGGCAACAAGGCCGGCTATACCGCGGTAAAAGAAGCCTCGATCGCCATCGCCCCCGGCGAGTTCGTTTCGGTGGTCGGGCCTACCGGTTGCGGCAAGTCCACGCTGCTCAATGTGGGGGCCGGTTTGATGGCCCCTTCATCGGGCCAGGTCAAGGTATTTGGGAAAACCCTGGACGGGGTGAACCATCGCGCCGGATATATGTTCCAGGGTGAAGCCCTTATGCCCTGGCGCAGCGCCTTGTCCAATGTCACGGCGGGGCTCGAGTTCGCAGGCACGCCTGCCGCTCAGGCCGAAGAGCAGGGGCGCGAATGGATGAAGCGCGTCGGGCTGGGCGGGTTCGAAAATCGATATCCGCACCAGATGTCCGGTGGGATGCGCAAGCGCACGATGCTTGCGCAAACGCTTATCCGGGATCCCGACATCATCCTCATGGACGAGCCGTTCTCCGCCCTCGACATCCAGACGCGCCAGCTCATGGAAAACGAAGTCCTCGATCTATGGATGGCCAAGCGCAAGGCGGTTTTGTTCATCACGCACGACCTTGACGAAGCCATTGCCATGAGCGACAGGGTAGTGGTGTTGTCCGCCGGCCCGGCTACGCACCCCATAGGTGAATTCGTCATCGATATTCCCCGGCCGCGCGATGTGGCCGAGGTGCGCAGCCTGCCGCGCTTTGTCGAGCTGCACAAGGCGATCTGGGATGTCCTGCGGGAAGAAGTGTTAAAGGGCTATGCCCAACAAAAACGGGCCTGAGATGTCGACGTCAAAAAAATCTACCCCCTATTCAATCCGGTTCTGGCAAATATTGCTTCTGGTCATCATCCTGTCCGCATGGCACATTGCCTCGCGCGACCGAAACTTTGCCTTCTTCTTCGGCCAGCCCGTCGAAATCGCCAAAGTCATCTGGGCCTGGTTCGTCGTCAATGGCGACATCTACCGGCACCTGGGCGTTACCCTGACAGAGACGGTGCTGGCATTCTTCATAGGCACCATCGCCGGCCTGGCATTCGGGCTTTGGCTGGGCCTGTCCCGTGGGGCCAGCGTCTTGCTCGATCCCTACATCACGGCGGCCAACTCCATGCCGCGCGTCATTCTCGCGCCTATCTTCGGGATGTGGTTCGGCCTGGGCATCTGGTCCAAAGTCGCGCTGGCGGTCACGCTGGTATTCTTCATCGTGTTTTTCAACGTGTACCAGGGTGTGCGCGAGGTCAGTTCCACCCTGCTGGACAACGCACGCATGCTGGGCGCCAACCGCAAGCAGCTTTTGCGCCACGTCTACATTCCCTCGGCGACCAGTTGGGTGTTTTCCAGTTTGCATACCTCGGTGGGCCTTGCTTTTGTGGGGGCGGTCGTGGGTGAATACCTGGGTTCGGCCAGCGGAGTGGGCTATCTCATTCTCCAGGCTGAAGGCACGCTGGATGTGAATACGGTATTCGCCGGTATCGTCGTGCTTACCGTGTTTGCGCTGATTCTTGACGGCCTGGTCACCTTGTTCGAAGACCGGATCCTGGCCTGGAAGCCGGCAGCGGGTGAAACCGAGAAGCTTTAAG
>JAKFDW010000231.1:0-3334 GCA_036675955.1 Orrella sp.
CGCCATCACTGACGAGACGTAGCTGCGCGCGTGGACAATCGTCAAGCCGCGTTTGCGGACCAGGCGTAAGCCTGTCAAGGATCCGCGGAGAATGTCCCAAGCGGTCGCCAGGGCGGAGAAGCGTTTGTGGTAGCGCAGTGGGTGCCAATGGATCCCCGCCGCACTCATGCGCTGGGCAACCGTTTCGCGCTCATGGATACGCGCCCAATCCTCGGTGCGTTCAAAACTGATCAGGTGCACGGGATGGCCAGTTGCGAGACGCTCCTGGTAGGCCAGCACCTGCGACTGGCCAAGTGGTTCGAGCATCCCGCTATAAGAAATATAGAGAACTCCACCGCTCATGCAGGAACAGCCGCCGAATGCCGTGGGAACATCACACGCAAATACTCGCCGGCGATCTTCTCGACGGAGAAATCACGTGCCCTTGCCTTCAAGGATTCCCGGTCCGGGTTTTCCTCCAGCGCTGTCGCCATCGCGATGGCCAGAGCATCTACATCCCCAACCGGCACCAAGCGACCGTACTTCCCGTCGCATAGTATTTCCCTGGGTCCGGCAGGGCAGTCGGTGCTCACCACAGGGATCCCATGCTCCATTGCCTCGACGATTACATTGCCAAAACCTTCGTAATCCGAGCTGAGAACAAACAAGTCTGCTGCGGCGTACCACGGAGCGGTATCGGTTGCGAATCCCGGAAGCAAGACGCGACCCTCAAGTCCGCGGGTTGCCACCAGCCGCTCCAGTTCGGGGCGCTCTGCGCCGTCGCCGAGGATGCACAGCGTTGCGCACAAGGAAGCCGGCAACCGGGCGAACGCCTGGATCAACAGGTCGTAACGCTTGACCCGCTTGAGGGTGCCGACCGAAAGAACGACCGGCCCCGGCACAGAGGACAGCGCTTCGGGACTCTGTGCGCGAGGTGCCCGACGCTGCCCCAATGCCGCCGGGTTGTAAACCACACTGAATGAGTCGCGGGGCAACCCGGAGAGTGAAGCAAGGTCATCGGCCACGCCCTTGGACACCGCTATCCGGGCATCGGCCAGTGGATAGGCCAGGCGCGTGCTCAGCCGCAGCGCAAGTCGGTGCGCCCTGCCTCTTCGGGCATATGCCATGGACAACGGGGAATGCTCGCTCACCACCACCCGACCCTTGAATCCTGAAACACGCGCCGCCAGAGGCGCGAGCACCGTCAACGGCCACATGGCGGCGAGTACAGCGTCCGCCCGACAATCGCGCATGTATTTGATCAGCGGCAGCACCATCGAACGCACGCGCGCCGCATCCAGTCCCGTAACCGCCACGGCGCCCGGCAAATCCGACAGCAGGGCGCCGACTGACTTACCCAGGACGAACTCGACCGCGGCACCCTGCCTTACCCACTCTTTAGCCAGGTTGACGTGCAACTTCTCGGCCCCGCCAGGACGCAGATCGGGCAACACCACTGCAATACGGTGATTAACGCGTGCCATTGCGACTCGCCCGTAGGTCAATCAGTCTCTTTGCGCAATACCGTGCGCCGGCATGAGATCGCCTGGCGAGTGACAAGCGATCGCCACGCGGGCCAGAGGTTGACGAATACTCAGCCCTCATCTGTCCTTCCCATCGTGAAGATTGCGCCCAAGCACGAATTGAGCGACAGCAGACGCAAAGCGTCACGCCACATAAGGAAGTTCCACACCGTCATTGCAAGGGAGCTGCCAATTGCAGCACCCACCATGCCGAAAATACGGATTAGCGGGGGGAGTACCATGACCAACAAGATCAATGAAATTCCTGAAGCCCTAGTGACACGTCCTTGATGACCGGACATGTTCAACAAAATGGCGTTCGCGCCGAAAAAGCCATTCGCGACAACTCCGGCGCAAAGGATAAGCAACGTCGTATTGGCATTTGAAAATTCGCCGCCGAATATTCGACCTAGCATGACGTCGCCCGCCACCAAAAAAGGCGCCGCCAAAAGCAGTACGCATAGCGTCATGCCTGCTGCAACCCACGCCAAAAGCCGCTGCAAACGCCGACGATCGCCTCCTGCATACAGGCGGGCAATAACTGGTGCGCTCACGAGGTTTAACAGGGTGACTGGCATCGCCACCAGAAGAGTCACCGAGCTCGCCACGCGGTATACACCGACCATCGCCACTGTGGACATGATTCCCAGCAGCAAGATCACCATGTGGGCCTGCAGTACGCGCATTCCCTCCGTGAGCGCCATGGGTAGGGCGCTTGACCACCAGTCACGTGTTTCGATCACGACATCCGAAGTTGCGGCCTGCCTGGGCATTTCCTTTTGCAGCATCAGTGCCGCCATTAGCATCGCGAAGGCTGCGGATATCGCACCCAGGCCCATGGCGACTGCGGGACTCAACGGCACAATCAGCAACGGGACAAGAAACAACAGCAGCGAGTAAAGGGCAGGCCGAAACAGTGCATCGGGCAGTTGGCCCTTCACTATGTGCTGGAGCCCGCGCAGTGCGGCACTTCTAATATTTCCCTGCGCCACCAATGGCACCAGCAGCAGCCCGGCCATTAACGTAAGCCCCAAAGGCGATGCCATGCCCTGTCCGGTAATCGCAAACCATGCGAGCACTGCTATTGCGACTACCAATGAGATCTTCAGTACGGCACGACTTGCCCACTGCAAAACCCCCCGGAGTCTCGCCCAGTTACCGGCCACCTGAGCTGCAGCCACTTCACGGGTTAGCAACTGGGGAAGTCCGAATTCGGTTGGCACCGTTAGTAGCGCGATAATCGACATGGCTATGCCGTACACGCCGTAGCCCTCCGCACCGAGCCCTCGCGCCAACTGCACGCCTACAAGAAAGCCGAACCCCATCCCAGCAATACGAATGCCCGCACTACCAACAACAGCTTTGACCAGCAAAGGTCCAAGTCCAGGGCCTGCGAGATAGTTCCGAGCACGAGAAATCACGCGGCGTAGTAATCCCGGTACCAGGACACGAAATTCGCCACGCCCTCTTCAACCGACACTTTCGGCCGGTAGCCGACCCTCTCGATCAGCTCCGACACATCGGCTTCGGTATCCGGCACATCCCCCGCCTGCAGCGGCAGCATCTCCATTTGCGCCTTGCGGCCCAGGCACTGCTCGAGCACCTCGATGTAGCGCAGCAGTTCCACGGGCTGTTCGTTGCCGATGTTGTAGATCCGGTACGGCACGTTGCTGCTGGCCGGATCCGGCGCATCGCCGTTCCATGCCGGGTTCGCATCCGGCACCTGGTCCAGCGTGCGGATCACGCCTTCGACGATGTCATCGACGTAGGTGAAGCTGCGCTTGTGCTTGCCGTGGTTGAACACCCTGATCGGCTCGCCGGCGAGGATCGCC
>JAKFDW010000232.1:0-2083 GCA_036675955.1 Orrella sp.
AGCTGCCGTGATGGGTCGAGCTTCAATTGCGCCATCAACGCCGCGTCGGCGACGACCTCCCTTGTCTGCATGCCACTTCCGACGATCACCGCATCGGCCTCAGCGGCGTCCCGAAGGGATGCCTGCGCTTCGAGCACCACGCCGTTCATCGAACGGACCCTCGCAGCAGGGCTGGCGATCGAGACGCGCCAGTTCGGCTTCTTGACACGGTTGAGGATGCCGAGTGCGATAAGTGAATCGAGTTCGTTGAAGCCTTCAAAGGTGAGGATGGCGATGTGCATGGTGTCGTCTGCTCCTGGCAAGGTGGGTTGCGATAGGGCATCGTAGGATCAATTCGCAATACAATCAAATAATTGTCATGGATACATTGATGCATGGCCCACGCCCGCTACAAGCAGTTAGTCGACGCGCTCGCCGCTGAAATTCGCGCAGGTCACCTGCCGCCGGGTACGCGCTTGCCAACCCACCGGCAGCTCGCTGCCAAAGAGGGCCTTGCCCTGGTTACCGCGACCCGCGTCTATGCGGAACTCGAGGCCATGGGACTGGTCAGCGGTGAGACTGGCCGCGGTACCTTTGTCAGAGAAGCCTTGCTTCCTCGCGGCCTGGGCATTGACCAGCATGTCGTTGCAGCGGACATGGTGGATCTGAACTTCAACTATCCGTCGCTGCCGGGCCAGGCCGAGTTGCTGCGAGTGGCCTTGCGCCAGCTCGCCGCCTCTGGTGACCTGGAAGCCCTGTTGCGTTACCAACCCCATGGAGGGCGCCAGCACGAGCGGGCGACAGTGGCTCGCCATCTCGCATGCCGGGGTCTAACGGTGACAGCGGACCAGGTGATGATCGTCAATGGGGCCCAGCATGGGTTGGCAACGACCGTGATGGCGCTGCTGCAGCCAGGTGACGTGGTTGCGACCGACGCACTGACCTATCCGGGGTTCAAGCTGCTGGCTGAAGCGCATCGCCTGGAGGTGGCGCCCATCCCGGCGGCCGGACACGGCCCCGACCTGGACGCGCTGGAGCGGTTGTGCACGAGGCGTCGGGTGCGGGCCATCTATGTGATGCCGACGCTGAACAATCCTCTGGGGTGGGTGATGAGTGCAAGCCGGCGGCGACAATTGGTTTCGATCGCCCGTCGGCACGGTCTGCTCATCATCGAAGATGCGGCTTATGCCTTTCTTGCTGAGGATCCCCCCGCCCCTTTGGCTGCGCTTGCCCCCGAGACGACTGTCTACGTCTCGGGATTTTCCAAGAGCGTAGCAACAGGGCTGCGCGTTGGATTTGTCGCCGCACCGGCTGAACGGGTGCCCAAGATCGAGCGAGCGATCAGGGCCACCATTTGGAATACGCCCGGCGTGATGACGGCGATCGCATGCGGCTGGCTCGACGACGGTACGGTCACCCGCCTCGAATCGGAGAAGCGCCGGGACGCGACGATCCGGCAGGCGATCGCCGCCGACGTCCTCGTCAGAATGCCTCGCGTTAGCCATCCCGCGTCCTACTTCGTCTGGCTCCCCCTGGCAGAAGAGGTCCGTGCCGACCAGGTGGCGATGGCGCTCATGCGCGAACGGATCTCGGTGTCAACGGCTGAACCTTTCGCAACGTCCGCCCAAGTGCCGCATGCCATCCGCCTGGCATTGGGATCCGTCGAGCTGGACACGCTCCGGGAGGCGCTGGAGAAGGTCAGGCGCGTGATCGATGACCAAACCTATTGAAGCCCAGGCATCTGGGTGCGCGTGCATTGCCGCACGACCAATTGCTGCATGAGGTGAGCTGTCGTGCCAGGGGCGACGGAGGTTCGCTTATGGCCGGGTGCGGGTGCTGCAATCATCCAAATCGGCGCCACATTGCCGGCACCCAATCTGCCGATGTCTGCGTCGGGTATGGAGCGAGCAGCTTGAATAAGCCTATGTCGGCAGTCAGTCTGATCCGGTCTCCGCTTTGGGCCCTTGGCAGTCGCTCGGCCTCTCACAGTGGCAGGCGCGTTTACGACTTTAAACAAGCCCGTCAAAATTTGGCTGCCCGCAAACCCGCTTGGAGCGAGAATCATGTGACGCCGATGCCACACGGCCGCGAACCGCACGCTGAA
>JAKFDW010000233.1:0-5898 GCA_036675955.1 Orrella sp.
GTGAGCACATCCGGATTGTGCTGTTTGATCAATTCACGCGCAATAAGCGGATCGGGCGCCGATGCAACGACTTCCATGTCCGGTTGGCCATTGATGATTTCGGTCATCAGACCTCGGACCAGAGCCGAATCATCCACACATAAGACTCGAATTTTCTTCATTTGAGATGCAGTTCAATAAATACGGTGAAGGTGCCCCGCGCCGACGCTAGGCGAGCTCGTACACCGTCTGCCCCTGCAAGCGGAACGCTTTGGTCAGATAGGTGAAATTTTCGGAATGACCCGCAAACAACAAACCACCGGGCTTCAGTGTGGGCGCAAAGCGCTCCAGAATGCGCGTCTGGGTCGGTTTGTCGAAATAAATCATGGTGTTGCGACAGAAAATGGCATCGAATTTGCGGTCGGTGGGCCAGTTGCTGGAAAGAAGATTGAAGGTCTGAAATTCAATCAGGTCGCGAATCGCCGGCTTGGCGCGCACCATGCCCACATGCCGTCCCATGCCTCGCTGAAAATATTTCTTGAGATACTCTTCAGGCACCGGTTGTACGCGCTCCAGCGAATAGACTCCTTCCTGGGCCCGCTCGATGGCGCGCGTGTCGATATCAGTAGCCAATATTGAAACGCCAACGTCCGGCTGCAGACAGGACTCGCGCAGCGTCATGGCGATGGTGTAGGGCTCTTCGCCGGTGGACGATGCGCAGCACCAGACCGAAAAGGGCTTTTTTCTGGTCCTGGCGAACTTGCCGAGAATGTCGAAATGATGCTGCTCGCGAAAGAACGCCGTGTGGTTGATCGTAAACGCATTGACGAACGCCTCCCATTCCGGCGAATGGGGATTGTGTTCGAGATGGTCCAGATACTCTTTCACATTGCTCAGGCCCATGGCCTTGGTGCGCATGCCCAGAGTGCGGGCAGCCATCTCGTGCTTATGATTGCCAATCACAATACCGGCTCTGGCGCGCAACACACGGGCTGAACGCTCAAAGTCGTGCTGCCCGACCTCGGCAAGGACGGGCATGGTGAAAATCGATTGTGCTTGTGGCAATGACATGCTTTCAGGAACGCGCTAACGCTCCAAGAGATTGAGTCAGACCCGAAAATTCGGGCTCTGACCTGGAATGCTTGAGTTGAGCGGCTGCGACATCGATCACCTCGCTGGTATTGATTTTGAACACAGCCACGGCTTCGGTGAGGCGGGTAGCCTGGTCCTGCAAGGAGCCGGCGGCGGCCGCAGCCTGCTCGACGAGCGCCGCATTCTGTTGCACGGCAGCATCCATTTCCGCAACAGCTTTGTTGACCTGTTCGATGCCATCGGACTGCTCGTGGGAAGCCGACGATATTTCGCCCATGATGGCGGTAACGCCCTGAACGGAACCGACGACTTCCTGCATGATCTCGCCGGCAACACTGGCCTGCTGCGACCCGGCCTGCACCTTGACCAAAGACTCTTCGATCTGTTCCTTGATTTCTTTGGCCGCACCGGCGCTGCGCTGCGCAAGCGAGCGCACTTCGCTGGCCACGACCGCGAAACCGCGGCCCTGCTCGCCCACCCGGGCAGCTTCAACCGCCGCATTCAGCGCGAGAATATTGGTTTGGAAGGCAATGCCGTCAATGACATTGACAATCTCGGCCATCTTGGCCGAACTGGCGCATATTTCGTCCATGGTGGAAACGACTGTGGCCACGGCAGCACCGCCGCGCTCGGCGACTGTGGAGGCGTTCTTGGCCAGTTTGTCGGCTTCTTCCGCATTGTCGGTATTCTGACGCACCGTACTTGCGAGTTGCTCCATGCTGGCCGCCGTTTCCTGCAGTGCGGCCGCTTGCTGTTCGGTACGGCTGCTGAGGTCGGTATTGCCCGCGAAGATCTCGCGCGAGCCCAGCGTGATTTCCTCGACGCCCTCGCGCACAGCGCTTACCGTACGGGTGAGGCTTTCCTGCATGCGCCGCATCGCTTCGTAGAGCACGCCGATTTCGTTGCGCGACATGACATCCACACGTTGCGTGAAATCGCCTCCGGCGATCCGGTCGAAATGCGCGCCGGCAAGGCGCAATGGACGCAGGACCATGCGGCTGAGGAAAGCATACGTGACCAGAGCAATGGCCAGGCACACCAGCATGGCCACCGACACCAATTGAATCACCAGTTGATACTGGCTGTCTTCGCGTTGGTAAGCCTGATCGATGATACGTTGCTGATAACCGTGAAGACTGCTCAAGGAACTATACAAGTCTTCTTCAAGAAACAGCGTCGTGCCACCCAGAAAGGTGTGGTATTCGTTGATCTGCCCAGCAGCCAGCATGTCGAACAAAGGCTGGACGCCGCCGCTCATTAGCGTGTTGTAGCCCTCGACCACCCGCGCATAGCGGCTTTCCGGATCGGGTACGTTTTTTACAAGATCGGTGAAAGCTGCAAAACGGGCCAAGGACTTGTCATATTCGCCGCGTGCCGATGCGAGCAAGGCCTTGGTCTCGTCGCTCAGGGCGGCGGCGTCCGTACTTTGCGAGCCGCCCCATTCAGCGGCAATGGCATTGGCCTGTTGATCGCTGTTGACGATGAAGCTTGCAACGGCTCGCCCGAGTACGGTCTGTACATTCTTGTAGCCGTCGATGGACTCGTACAAGGCGGAACTCAGGCGCTGATTCTGGACGATGCTGTGCAGCGACTGATTACCGGCGCGCAGAGAAAGCACGCCCAATGCCGCGCCCGCGATGAGCATGAGAAGGAAGAAGGCCAGAACCAGGATCAGGCTGGTGCGGATCTTCATATTTGAAATAAGCGAGATCTTTCGCATACTACATTGCCCCGTTTTATATCGTTATCGGCAAATCCACCCAGGCCGCCCCTGGATCAGGCGGCCGCGCTTTCGACCAGCGCCATTTCTTCGCTGGTCATCAGCTTTTCGATGTCGACCAGGATAAGCATGCGTTCGCCTATGGTGCCGATACCCGTAAGGTATTCAGTGGAAAACGCAGTGCCGAATTGAGGCGCGGCGCTGATATGACCGGGTTGCAACATAAGCACGTCGGATACGCCGTCCACCACCACGCCCACGACGCGCGTCTTGAGATTCAGGATGACGACGACTGTTTGGTGGTTATATTCGACCGTTTCAAGATTGAACTTGATGCGCATGTCCACGATAGGGACGATGATGCCGCGCAAGTTCGTCACACCCTTGACGAATGAAGGCACGTTGGCGATGCGCGTTACTGTTTGAGCATCGTAGCCGCGAATTTCCTGAACCTTCAAGATGTCGATGCCGTACTCTTGCGCTGCGAGAGTAAAGACCAGGAACTCCTGGCCGGTGGAATCGACCTGGGTTGCGTTGGACTCGAATTTGTTGAACATTGCTTTCTCCGAAACTTTTAAGAGACGTTATATCGTTGTTTTGTCGCGCGTGAAACGCATCAGGGCAAACACGTCGACAATCAGCGCGACACTGCCGTCGCCGAGGATCGTGGCCGCCGAAACGCCCGGTATTTTCCGATAATTCGATTCAAGATTCTTTACTACGACCTGATGCTGGCCGATAAGGTGATCGACAAGCAAAGCGAAACGGACATCCTGCGCTTGCAGGACAACTGCAATCGATTTCGTGATGTCGGTCTCCGCGCCATCAACGGCAAAAACGTTATGCAGGGCCACGATGGGAAGGTATTCGCCGCGAACCTGCAGTACGTGCTCGGTTTCGGAAATAGAGCGAATTTGATCCGCGCTAGGCTGCATGGATTCGGTGACATGGCTGAGCGGCAATATAAAGGTTTCCTCGCCGACACGCACCGACATACCGTCAAGAATCGCCAGCGTGAGCGGCAGCACAATGCGGGTGGAAGTGCCCTGGCCCGACCGCGAAGAAAGCTGGATGTGGCCGCCCATGGCCTGGATATTGCGCCGCACGACGTCCATTCCCACGCCGCGCCCTGAAATGTCGGTAACCTTCTCCGCCGTGGAGAACCCCGGCGCAAAAATAAGCTGCCACAGCTCTTCGTCGGGGGTGTTCTCGGTGACAGCCATACCCTGCGTCAGGGCTTTCTTCAATATGCGTTCGCGGCTCAGCCCTGCGCCGTCGTCGGTGACTTCGATGACGATCTGGCCGCCATGATGCTCTGCCGACAACAACAGATTGCCTTCCGGGCTCTTGCCGGCTTCGACGCGCTTTTCAGGCGACTCGATGCCGTGATCGATACTGTTGCGCACCAGATGCGTGAGCGGATCAATGATGCGTTCGATCAGGCTCTTGTCGAGTTCGGTGGCCTGGCCTTGCGTGGTCAGTTTGATCTGCTTGCCCATCTTGATGGCGCTTTCGCGCACGACGCGGGGGAAGCGGCTGAACACGTAATCCATGGGCATCATGCGTATGGACATGACAGCTTCCTGCAGGTCGCGCGCGTTGCGGTCGAGCTGTTCAATACCGTTGAGCAAACGGTCGTGCAGCACGGGATCCAGCGTGGAAGCCGTCTGCACCAGCATGGCCTGTGTAATGACCAGCTCGCCCACCAGGTTGATGATCTGGTCGACTTTCTCGACGCCCACCCGAATGGTGCTGCTGTTGGAGGCTCCGCCCGCCGGTGCCTTGCTTTCGGCTTTCGCAGCGGCCGCCGGGGCGGCTGCTGGGACCGGCGCAGCAGCTGGTGGCGCCGGCTCCTGGGGCAAGGCCGCCGCGGCGCTATCCGGCACGTCGGCGCTGGCCGCTGCGGCTCCCGCAGGGGTAGCGGCGTTTGCTGCTGTAGGCAATGCCTGGCGCGTAATCTCGACCTGATCGGCATTGACAATAAAGCAGCACACCGCTTCGAGGTCACTGGCCGAGGCCGTGGTTTTCAGCCATATGGACAAGGAGGTAGCAGTGCTTTCCTTGTGCAGCACGTCGCCGAGCAGTGCCATTTCGTCGGCCAAGGCCGCCGCATCTTTGGCATCAAGGCTATTGACGCGCACATGCAGCGGCAGTTCCGCCGCATTGCCGGCCGAAGCATCGACAGCCGAAGCGACAGGCGCCGAAGACGATGCCGGAGCAAGGTTGGGCGCCGGTATTGGGGGGGCTGCGGGTATTGCGGCAGCCGGTGTCACAGGCGCTTCGGCAGGTGTGCCGCTTTGCTCTTGCGCCAATTGACGGAGCTGCGCGCAAATACGCTCGTAAGCCGCCGAGTCGGGTTCTTGTGAGTTGCGATAAGCCGCCACTTGCGCTGTCAGCACATCTTTGGTTTCCAAGAAGAGATCGATCATGTCTTTACGCAAGGGCATCTCGCCCCGGCGGATTAAATCGAGCAGGTTTTCAAGAAGATGGGTGGTGTCGGCCAGGTGCCCGAAACAGCCGAACGTGCCGGCCCCGCCCTTGATGGAGTGCGCCGCCCGGAAGATGGCATTGAGCTCGTCGACATCCGGGTTGGCAAGATCGAGACCGAGCAACAAGCGCTCCATGTCGGCCAACAACTCGTCAGCTTCGTCAAAAAAAGTCTCGAAAAACTGGCTCAGGTCAACGCCGGTACTCATGATCGCTTCCTTCTACTGTAGAGCTGTGTCATCTGGATATTCTGTTCCCGAGCTGATTTGTTATTTAGGCTGTCCCGCCCCGCGCATCATTGAGCAGGCCATGCCCGCCCACGACCTGTTCGCCTACGGCAGGATGGGCGCGGCCGGCAGCGAAGGTATGCCGGACACGTTCACGCTTGTTGCAGGCGCCATGATTTCCTTGAGATCGTATGCCGTTGCTCCCGATGCATTCTGCTCATCGATGCGTCGTTCAGCGCGTCGGTTGAGAACGAGGACACTGATACGCCGATTAACGGCAGCCATGGGATTATCTTTAATAAGGCTTACGGAAGAAGACATGCCCAGAACGCGTTTTACCTTGGTCTCGGCCATGCCGCCTATGACCAGTTCCTTGCGCGCCGCATTGGCCCG
>JAKFDW010000234.1:0-42834 GCA_036675955.1 Orrella sp.
ACTTATCCGATTTCCGATTCCCTTGTCGACGCCAAGCCGGGCACTCACTGGGTATTGGCAGCGGTTGCCAATGGTGTGGTGGTGGCATTGCGTTACATAGAAGACGTAAGCCCGCTCGCGCCCGATCACATTGACGGCGCCAACGCGCTCTTTTTCATTCAGCAATGGTTGGACAGTTCTGGAGCTCACTCCCACGATGCACGAAAATTGAAGGCGCTGGGGCAACTTTCCATTGGCCAGTGCAGAGGGCAAGAGTTTGTCGAGGCATGTCGATAGTCCGAAGGATGTGGCATCATGGGGCACGACGGGCAAGCTAGCTTTAGCGTCCACCTCAGAGGTCGTTATGTCATCGATAAGCGAACACAGTCCTGATAGCGAACCGGCCTCGCGTCCGGTTGCGGCGGCCATCGCCGCGGTTTTTCGAGAAGGCAGAGTGCTTCTAGTGCGGCGAGCCAACCCGCCCGATGCCGGACGCTGGGCTTTTCCGGGCGGGAAGATCGACAGGGAAGAAACAATAGAAAACGCGGCGGTTCGCGAACTCCTGGAGGAAACTGGAGTCCACGCGGAACCGCATCGGGTCTTCACCGCGGTCGATGTCTTTGACCGCGACGAGAGCGGCGGTCTTCGCCGGCATTTCGTTCTGATTGCGGTGCTCTGCAAATGGCAATCGGGCGAACCAATCGCCGGCGACGACGCGCTTGAAGCGAGATGGTTCACGCTCGATGAACTTGATGATGCAAATCTCGCTTTCAGTCTTAATGTAGCGGAAGTTGCACGGCAAGCAGCCAATATCTTGGAAACCGCCAAGTAGGCGCAGGGCTTGATGAAAATGCCGCCACAAGCTTGTGGCTGTTGGCGGTTGGCCATAGTACAGTTCGATCTACGAAGGACTAATCCATGACGAATATGAAAGCCATCGTCTTCGATCTTTACGGCACGCTGTACGACGTTCATTCGGTCGTTCAGCAATGCGATAGTTTCTATCCCGGCCTAGGCATGCAGATCAGCGCCATGTGGCGGCAAAAGCAGCTCGAATACACGTGGCTGCGCAGCCTGATGGGCAAGTATGTTCCATTCGAGCAAGCAACGCATGACGCGCTCATCTATACCTGCAAGCACCTGAAGCTCGATCTGGACGAGGCGACGTCTACAGCGCTGTGCAACGCCTATCTGAACCTGTCGCCGTACCCGGAGGTGCCTGCTGCGTTGCAGCGCTTGCAAGACTTGGGGCTGCCGCTGGCCATCCTGTCGAACGGATCGGTTTTCTCGATTGATAGCGTCGTGAAAAACTCTGGTCTGCAAGAGTATTTCACCCACCTGCTTAGTGTCGAGCGTGTCGGCGTATTCAAGCCCGATCCACGGGTCTACACGCTCGCCTGCCAGGCGTTGGAACTATCGCCGCATCAGATTCTGTTCGTGTCATCGAATGCATGGGATGCCTCGGGCGCAAGCCACTTCGGATTCAAGGTCTGCTGGGTGAACCGTCATGGCAATACGTTCGACGAACTGGGTGCCGCGCCCCACGCTATGGTGGGAGGACTGGACGAGTTGCCCGCATTGATCAACGCTACCGGGGATTAGCAACGGGAAATGCCTGGGCACGTCGCGAGAGCCTGCGATTGATTAAGTGACGTGATTCATTACAGGACATGGACTCAGGACCTATATGGGCCCATGATCGGTGCATAGGTCGCCAACAACTCAGTAACCCATTCGAAACGCCAGTCAGGTCACGTAGTCTGGACATCCGAAGTGATCCCGCAGATAACGCAAGTTGGTCGTCACCATAAGCGTTTATCGGACGTTCAGTCGTGATGATGGGTTCCATGGGGCAGTATTAATCTATCCGAGCTGGGGCAGCCTGGATACGACGCCAACTGTTGAAGTGCTGCTCGCGCGGGTCACCGTAACCCAAGCGCTTTCCTGTACCAGTTTGGTGACCAGTTTCACGAAGCGTGCCGGCGCTCTCGCAGGGATCACGACCTCGCTCAATAGCGATCTAAGGTCAACCAGCAGGTGCATGCCGGCGGGGCTCAGGCTTGCAGGCGCATGTGAACGCCTGGAAATGGCAATCGCATGCAAGCCTTCGGACTGGGTGTACGGCAATGCTTTCGTGCGGCGGCGCTTGGGTGAGGCACGCCATGCCTTCTCTTCAGTGCGGGCCGGGGGGCGCGAGAATTCGATGTAGATACGTGTGGCGTCGTCGGTAAACAACGACTGGGACAATGCGCGAATGGTCGAGACAATGCAGACACCCGGATGAGGGCTATGTCCGGCTCTCCATTCAGTCAGCGCGTCGTCGGCAGCCAGCGACCACGACTGCAAGGTAATGCTTTTGGTTTCGAAATCGGGAACAATGTCCTTGCTGAACAGTTCTTCGCGCTGGGGATGGTCGGCCCGCATAAAGAAGGCCTGATTGAATTTCAAGAGTTCCACAAGCTCGTAGAAGCTTAGGTACTTGAAAATCTTGCGACCCGGATCGAGACTGCGATTGATATGAATGCTCCCCACCTGCTGGCTCCTCCGTCGGCAACCATGAATGCCAGCTTGCATGGTAGCGAAAAGCGGATCAGCCAAGCATTACGGAAACATTACTGCTTGGCAATATACGGGGAATCAAGGCGCCGCGGGCCTGGTCGCCTCTATGGGCTGGGCGAAGGCCAGGCTCACACTGATTCCGGGATGGGTATTGTGTAGTTCAAAATTGGCGTCGTGCAGGCGCGCAATGGCGATAACGGTAGCCAGGCCCAGGCCATGGCCGGGTATGTCGTGGTTCAAGCGGTAGAAGCGTTCACCGATCCGGCGCTGTTTGCCGGGCGAAATGCCAGGTCCGTCATCGCTTACCACAATCCTGGCCCGGTCCTGATGTTCAATTTTATCGACAGTGACAAGTATGCGGGCGCCGCTGCCTGCATACTTCAGTGCGTTGTCGACAAGGCAGGCGATGGCGCCGGCCAGCAGGTCCGGATCCCCTAGTATGCAAACGGGGCCAGTATTGGCTAACCGCAGCGTGGCCTGTTTTTCCTCCGCCACGGCCTCGTATAGATCGACCACATCCCGGGCAATAAGATCCAGACGGGCCTTTTCGAATGTCTTCCGCCTTGCGCCGGACTCGAACTCGGCAATTTGCAATAGCTTTTCCGAGACCTTGGCCAAGTCTTCTATCTCGCCGGCCAGAAACACCACGCTGTTTCTCAGTTCATCGTAACTGCTTCCAGGGCGTAGCGCCGTGCGTAGCCGGGCAAGTATCCGCGTCAAAGGCGTGCGTAAATGATGCGCCACTGAATCCGATACGTTGCGTACGCCGTTCATCAACTGCTCGATCCGGTCCAACATATGATTGATATCGTGCGTCAGCAGTGCGAACTCATCTTGCCGTTGCCCAAGGGGTATGCGTTGTGTCAGCTGGCCGGCGGCGCCGATTTGCGTTGCGGTTCGGCGAATGACCTCGACGCGTCGCTGCAGCGTACGGCGAAACAGGTATGCGCCCAGCAGCACTAGCATCGCGGTCACGCTGATCGCGACAACGCTGATGTGCTTGATGAGCCATGTAATCTCATGGAGATCCCGTAAGTCATGGCCGACGATGAGCTTGGATCCGTCCGGCAGGCGGCGGGCGACCAGGTAACCGTGTGCGGCCCGACCCCTTAGCGTTACGGCATGGTTGACGCCGGATTGTTCAAGCGCCGATAACAGGGCGTCGGACTCGATGTTTCCGGCCAAGGGGTTCCCTTGTTGGTCCAGAAGCAGGAACATTTCGGTGTCCGAGTTCACTGTGTCGCCCAATTCCAGCTTGATCTCGTTGAGCAGCCCGGGCAGGCCGCGCTGATCGAAGTGGGCGCTTAGTCGTTGCGCAGTGGTCGCCACTTGCCGCGAGAACTGGGACTCCAGTATGCCGACGGTCTGGTAGTAGAAAAATACCAACAGTATCATCGAGGTGGTCAGCGCGAACAGGCTGTAGTTAAGCGTCAGTCGAAACGCGACCGAGCCCCACACTTCACGCAAGGTGTTCTGAAAACGGGCAATCATGGCGATGAGCCGGGATGTGGGGTGGTGTCGCCCGCTGCCGAAATCATATAGCCGGTTCCGCGTATCGTTTGTATAAGCGCCACATCGAAAGGTCCATCTATTTTTTGGCGCAGTCTGCTGATTTGCACATCGATAACATTGGTCTGCGGGTCGAAATGGTAGTCCCACACCGATGCAAGCAGCATGGTCCGCGTAAGCACCTGGTCGGAGTTCATCATCATGTAAGCCAGGAGTTTGAATTCGCGTGGTTGCAGCAAGATTGGCATTTCCGCCCTGAAAACGCGCCGGGCCACAAGATCCAGCGTTAGGTCGGCAACCTGCAGTTGACGTACTTGGTAATTGGTCGAGGAGCGTCTTACTAGCGCCTCGATGCGCGCGGACAGTTCGGGAAAAGCAAAGGGCTTGGTCAGGTAGTCGTCGCCGCCGGCCTTCAGGCCGCGCACGCGTTCATCCAGCCCCGTCAAGGCGCTCAGCACGAGAACCGGCGTTTTTTTCCCCAGGGCGCGCAGCGTGGAAAGGATGGAGAGCCCATCGATATCGTTGGGAAGCATGCGATCGAGAATGATGGCATCCCATTGTTCGCCGGTTGCTCTCTGCATTCCGCTGGCGCCGTCCGGGCAGATGGCAGCAAAATGCCCTTCCTCTTTCAGGCCTGTCGCGATGTAGCGCGCGTTGTCGGAGTCGTCTTCAATAATCAGGCAGCGCCACATAAATTGTTTTCCTTGGCAATCGGCAGGGCGTTGCGGGTGGGTGTCTGCCGAACTCTGAATGTTAACGCTTAACCATAAGCTCACTATCTCGTTCGCACGCAACATTGCCGATCGGTAATGTTCCTGTAATCCTCGGCGCCCCAGGTTTTCACTACCATGCAGTCTGGCTTTTCAGCCTGCATACGGCAGGCATTCAAGACTTTCCGAAGCATCGGCGAAAGGCTTGATTGACAAGAATCGGAGGAAATTAGATGAGGGGTAGTGATGGTAATACGGTCTAAACAAGACCTGTGGTCGGGGATTATGTTCCTCGGTGTCGGCGCATTTTTCGCCTGGGGCTCAACCGGTTATCAAATGGGGACCGCAGCCCGCATGGGACCGGGCTATTTCCCTTTCTGGCTGGGCGTGGTGCTGGCGCTTTTGGGCATTGTGATCACATTGGGCGCACTGTCGCGCAAAGCCGAAGAAACCGAAATCGATAAGTTCGATTGGCGCATCGTTGGCCTGGTAGTGGGTTCTGTGGTGCTTTACGGCGTATTGCTGGAGCCGCTAGGCGTTTACATCTCCACTTTCATTCTGGTGGTGGTAAGTAGTCTCGCGGGACACGACTTCAACTGGAAAGTGGCTAGTGCCAATGGCGTTTTCCTGGTGGTGTTTTCGTATCTTGCCTTCGTCAAAGGTCTGGGGCTTATTTTCCCCCTATGGCCCAGTTTTCTAGGCAATTAAAGGAGCGCCGAAAATGGAATTCTTAGATCACTTGCTGGTGGGCATGACCGTTGCCTTGACACCCGAAAATCTCATGTACGCGTTTCTGGGTTGCTTGCTGGGCACCCTTATCGGCGTGCTTCCTGGCATTGGCCCTGTGCCGACCATCGCGATGCTGCTGCCAATTACCTACGTGCTGCCGCCCACCGCAGGGCTGATCATGCTTGCCGGCATCTATTACGGCGCGCAATATGGCGGATCAACCACGGCGATTCTGGTGGCCTTGCCGGGGGAAACCTCGGCCGTGGTCACGGTGCTGGATGGGCACCAGATGGCCCGAAACGGCCGGGCAGGTGCGGCGCTTGCCATTGCAGCCCTAGGCTCGTTCTTCGCGGGCTGTGTCGCTACGGTACTGTTGGCGGCCTTTGCGCCTCCGTTGGCGGAAGTCGCCTTCAAATTCGGGCCTGCGGAATACTTCTCTTTGATGGTTCTGGGCCTGGTCGGTGCGGTGGTGTTGGCATCGGGTTCGCTGCCCAAGGCCATTGCCATGATCATTCTAGGTTTGCTGTTGGGCATGATAGGTACTGACGTCAACTCTGGTGTTGCCCGTTTTGACTTCGGCATTCCCGAACTCCAGGATGGCATCGACTTCGCCATCGTGGCCATGGGTGTGTTTGGCTTCGCTGAGATCATGACCAATCTGGAGCAAAAGGAAAACCGGGTCGAGATCACCGACAAGGTGGGTTCCTTGTATCCCAACAAGCAGGAGTTCAAGGAATCCTGGCCCGCCGCTATACGCGGGACCGCATTGGGATCGGCATTGGGTATCCTGCCCGGCGGCGGGGCCGTGTTGTCGTCGTTCGCCTCGTACACGCTGGAAAAGAAACTGTCCCGGCAGCCAGAGCGTTTCGGCAAAGGACACCCCGCAGGAGTGGCTGGACCGGAATCCGCCAATAACGCGGCGGCGCAGACTTCCTTTATTCCTTTGCTGACACTGGGCATTCCCGGTAACGCAGTGATGGCGTTGATGGTCGGCGCCATGACCATCCACAATATCCAGCCTGGTCCGCAAGTCATGACCAGTCACCCCGAACTGTTCTGGGGCCTGATTGTATCGATGTGGATCGGCAACCTGATGCTGGTGATCTTGAATCTGCCCTTGGTTGGCTTGTGGATCAAGCTGCTGAGAGTGCCTTACCGTATTTTGTTCCCGGCCATTCTGGTGTTTTGTACGATCGGGGTGTATTCCCTGAACTACAACGTCTTCGACATTTGGATGACGGCGGCATTCGGTTTGATCGGCTATGTCTGGTCCAAGCTGAAATGCGAGGGTGCACCGTTATTGTTGGGACTGGTGCTTGGGCCCATGATGGAAGAGAATTTCCGCCGGGCATTGCTGTTGGCCCGCGGTGACTATTCCACATTCGTCATGCGGCCATTGTCGGCCTCACTATTAGGCGCAGCTTTGCTGCTGGTGGTCATCGTGGCCTTGCCCTCCATACGCAAGAAGCGGGAAGAGACCTTTGTAGAAGAAGGCTGATATTGTTCTGGCCCAAGCCCCTTGGTGTTGCTTCAAGGGGCTTGGGCCCTGCGCTGACTCGCTCACATGCTAATGTGTAGCTCAGATCGGCGTGGCATATTCGTGTACGTCCTGCGTAATTTTCATGCTGCTGAAAAGAGCGTAATGTTCAAGATGTGCTCCAAAAATTAATAATGGAGCCGATAGGGAATAGGCTCGTTGCAAGCCGGGAAGCCAGGCGCGGTAAGCCGAGCTTCTTTCAAGAGGCAAACGCCCCATTTCCCGCAATATGGTGCGAACGTGGCGTAAGCCAGAATCTGTTGTGGTGGTTGATAAGGAGAACACATGATGAAAGCCTTGCATACGGTCTTGCTGGCATCGGCATTGACAGTTTCCCTGTCAGCACCCGCGTGGCCGGCCGGCCTGATGGACAGCATCAAGAACCAAGCCGAGGAAAGCCTGGGCGGCAGCGGATCGACATCGTCGCAGTCTAATTCCGCGTTGGGTGGCTTTGGTGGCGCGGCGGGTCTTGGTTCGGCCCTGGGACTGCCCAGTATCGGCGGCGATACGGCCGGTAATGCGGCGGGGGTATTGCAGTACTGCATCCAAAACAAATATTTGGGCGGGACCGATGCCACCAGCGTAAAGGGCAAGCTGCTGGACAAGGTCGGACTAGGCAGCCAGCAGGAACAGCAGCAGGATTCAAGCTATCAACAGGGGCTGGCCGGTATTCTGTCGGGTAGCGATGGGTCTTCCTTTGACGTGAACAAGCTGAAAAGCGATCTGAAGGACAAGGCGTGCGGCTACGTGTTGGATAACGCGTCTTCACTGCTATAACGGAAACAGCTTTCCGACTCGATAGAAGGCACGCTGCTGAGTTGAGAGAAGAGTACTGCGGCTGAAGGTCAGAGCAGACCTGTCTCCGGGCGTAGCCGATCTTGCACGCCGCTTTCAATGGAGGCAGTCAGCCTGAACCGTGTCAGGCGCACATCTACCGTAACCGACAGGCGAGTCAAGGCCTTCAGCTTGGCCAGGCCTTCCGTGCTTGCCCGGAACAGGTGCGGTGTCATGGCGAGCAGGTCGGCAATTTGCTCTGCGTTCGGCAATTCCAGGGAATAGCTCAGTGCGTCCGATGCCATGCGTGTGAAACCAGGAGGGTCAGTTTCCTTGCCAGTGCGCTCCGGCTTGAGCGTGGGGTAAATGATTTCCCGTAGCTCGCGTAGATGTTGGGGGCTTGCATCGACCTGGAGCAGTTGGCCGCCGGGCTTGAGCACCCTGGCGAATTCGGCGTAGACGGGAAAGCCGAACATACAGAGTATCCAGTCCAACGAGGCAGACTGTATGGGCAGGTTGGCATTGCTGCCCACTAGCCAGGTGGTTTGCTTATCTCTTTTGGCGGCGGCCTGGATGGCCCATTTGGAAATGTCCAGCCCGGCCAGGGCAAGCGTGATGCCCGTCGTGCCGCTGGCCGCCACGCTACGCAGATAGTGGCCTTCGCCACACCCGGCGTCCAGGCAACTGATGGTTGCGCCTGTCGGCGTATCTTGCAGGATTATTTTGCTCGTGGCGTTGGCAATGGGATCGTAGGCGCCGGAGCCGAGAAATCGTCGGCGCGATGCGACCATTTCCTTGCTGTCGCCTGGGTCGCGCGAACGTTTCTTCTGCACAGGAAGCAGGTGGACATAACCTTGGCTGGAAATGTCGAAGCTGTGTCCCGACGCGCATTGCCAGGTATTTCCATGGTGGTGCAGGTCTGTACCATCCAGCGGGCAGGCCAAGACTTGAAATGGTGTGATCATGGATAGAATGGGAAAATTTCCGCTTCCCATGGCAGCGAAGGTGGAATCGCTTTCGCCAGCTCTTCAGCCAATACCTTTATACGCGGCGATAATTGCCGGTTGGGCAGGTAGATCAGTTGCACCCTTTCGCCCGGCGGCGTCCAGTCCTGCAGGACAACCTTCAATCGTTGGCTCTGCAGGCCCGGCGCGGCGATATAGCTGGCCATGCGCGCAATTCCCGCGCCTTCCAATACGGCATCGAGTATGGCTTCAGGGTGATTCACGTTCAGGTTTCCTTCGGGTACGAAGGTATATCGTTCCAATCCCTTTGCGAAGTGCCATTCGTGATAACGGCCGGTGTTCCATTGTGCATAGGCCAAGCAATTGTGACGGTCCAGCTCGTACGGCGTGGCTGGCGTCCCATGTTGCTTGAGATATAAAGGGCTGGCGCAGGTGATGTATCGCAGTCGGGACAAAGGCTTTGCAATCAGGCGCGAATCCGCCATGTCGCCGATCCGTACGATGGCGTCAAAGTTTTCTTCCGCAATGTTGGGCGTGCGATCGCTGAAATCGGCGTTGATTGAGAGTTCGGGATATTTCTTTGTGAGCGCGAGTAGCGCCGGCATAATCAAGACCCGCCCCATCCCTAATGGCGCATGAATTCGCAACTTTCCTCTGGGTTGCTGATTGGCCCGGATGATGACTCCCTCCGTAGCTTCGACATCGAGCAAAATTGCGCGGCACCGCTCCAGCAGCAATTCGCCTTCATCGGTCAGTGAAATACTGCGAGTGGTCCGATTTACCAGTTTCACCCTGAGTTCCGATTCCAGCAGTGACACGCTTTTGCTGACGGCTGCGGCCGACACCCCGAGCCTGTTTGCAGCGGCGGTGAAACCCCTGCATTCCGCCACCCGTACGAATACGACGACATGCTTGAAATTATTGATCAGTGTGTACATGTTCAGGAAGCGTTGAGCAGCAATTGTTAGCTTAAGGTTAAAACTGATTTTTGTGTTTGCTGGTTTATCGATCAGGCCGTGACCCATACACTTTATCCCATATTGAATAGAGAAAATTTTGACTCGTTCATTTAATTGATTCGAGCAAATTCTTGTTATTTCTGGGAGCGGTATCGATGGAAATTTCTGTGGAACCTATATTGAATAAAACGATAGGCCCTGAAAAATTCTATTTGGACAGCCTTGGGGCGGGCCGCTTTTTAATCCAGTGCTGCGACAGCTGCCGCAAGGCGGTTTTCTATCCCCGCAATGTGTGCCCACATTGTTCTTGCACAGGCCTGAGCTGGTTCGAGCCTGCAGGGAAGGGAACGGTTTACGCAACAACCACTGTACATCCTGCCAAAGGTTCTGGCGAACCCTACAACGTCTGTCTCGTCGATCTGGATGAAGGCGTCAGACTGATGGCGCGCGTGGCTGATGTGCGAGCCGAGGACGTGCGCATAGGCATGCAGGTGACCTCAAAGGTGGAAGGCAGCGGTCACACCGCCAAGCTGGTATTCGTGACGGGGGAACACTGACATGTTGCAGCAATTCAGGGGAAAGACGGCCATTGCGGGTGTCGGTATGGCCGGCCTGGGCCAGGCCGACGGATATACAGAGCTCGAAATACTTACCGAAGCGGCCATGCAAGCCATTGCGGATGCCGGGCTCACCTTGCAGGATATCGACGGCATCACCACTTGCAGCTCGCTTTCATCGATGTGGGTGTTGCCGGTCATCGAATACCTAGGAATACGACCCACGTTCATCGATAGCACCATGTTGGGTGGGTCCAGTTATGTAGCTCATCTGCTGCCGGCGATCCATGCGCTGGAGTCGGGGCAGTGCAATGCGGTGCTGGTTTGCTATGGCAGCACCCAGCGCACAGCACAATTCAATCGCGCCGAACTGACCAAAGTGCGCAAAGTGCTCGATCCCCAACCCTACGAAATGCCATACGACCCCCCTCTACCCGTGGCGGCCTATGCGCTGGCAGCGGGGCGGCATATGCACCAATACGGCACGACACGCGAACAGCTCGCCGAGGTCGCCGTGGCGGCGCGCAAATGGGCCCAGTTGAACCCGGAAGCCGTCATGCGCGGCGATCTGTCGGCCGAAGACGTCATCAACGCGCGTCCGGTCTGCGACCCGCTGACGGTTCGGGACTGCTGCATGGTGAGTGACGGCGCAGGGGCCTTCGTGCTGGTGCGAGCGGACCGCGCCAGAGACCTGAAACGGAAACCGGTCTACTTATTAGGCAATGCGACTGCGGTCTGGAATCGGCAAGTGTCGTCCATGCACGATTTGACGGTCACTGCGGCGGCCGAGTCCGGGGCGCGCTGCTTTGATATGGCGGGGTATCGGGCAGCGGACATGGACTTGGCCATGCTGTACGACGCCTTCACCATTAACACTATCCTGTTCCTCGAAGACCTTGGTTTCTGCAAAAAGGGTGAAGGTGGCGCGTTCGTGCAGGACGGCGCCATAGCGCCAGGCGGCCGGCTGCCGGTGAACACGAATGGGGGCGGATTATCTTGCATTCATCCCGGCATGTATGGCGTTTTCCTGGTAATCGAAGCGGTCCGCCAGTTGCGCGGCGAATGCGGCGCGCGCCAGCTGGATGCGCCCCAGCTGGCGGTCGTGCATGGCAACGGCGGCACGCTTTCCAGCCAGTCCACCGCGGTGCTGGGCACCGCGGACACCCTTTAAATCAATAAATCGGATAAACCATGACAAGATCGATTCGCTGCGCCGCCCGTATCGGGATGGTACTAGGCCTGGCATTGGGCACTCAACCCGCGCATGCGTCGCTGCCAAGCTGCCCGGGCAATGTGTACCACATGGTCGTCCCGGCAGCGGCAGGGGGCACCACCGACATTGTGGCGCGGCTGATTGCGGCACAGCTGGGCGAGAAAGCGGGCGTATCGGTCGTGGTCGAAAACAAGCCGGGCGGCGGGGGAACGATTGGTGCAGCCCAGGTGGCGTCCGCCAAGCCGGACGGCTGCACCATGCTTATGGGCAATATCGGTCCGAACGCCATCAACTACGCTCTGAACAAGAAGCTCACGTACGGACCGGCGGATCTCCAACCCATCACGCGTGTGTTTTCCGTTCCCAACGTTCTGGTCGTGAACCCCAAGGTGCCTGCGACAACGGTGCGCGAGCTGGTGGACCTCGCCAGGAGCAAGCCGGGCACCATGGCACTGGCCAATTCCGGAGTCGGCCAATCCACACATATGACAGGGGAAATGTTCCGCCTTGCAACCGAGGTCGATGTGATTTCCGTTCCGTATAAGGGTAACGCACCCGCGGTCGCCGATCTGCTGGGCGGCCAGGTCCATATGATGTTCGACAACGTCGCCGTTTCCCTGCCCCATATTCAAGCGGGAAAGCTGCGCGCGCTCGCCGTCACCAGCGTTGAAAGAGTTCCCGCGCTTCCCGATGTTCCCACCATGGAGCAGGCCGGGCTAAAGGGTTTTGATGTCGCTGCGTGGTTCGGCCTGTTCTATCCGTCGGGTACCGATGGGGCGCATGTGCAGTCCATGCAGGAACTCGTGTCCGACATCCTGAAGCAGGATGCTGTCCGCAGGCAGATCGCGGCCTGGAGCGGGGTGCCGGGGGGCGAGTCCACCGAACAGTTCACCGCTTATGTAGATACAGAAATCAAGAAGTGGGCCCAGATCGTTGATGCGGCCCGGCTGACGATCGATTGATATTTCCCTAGGCTTCTTGTTGGCGGTAAGAATCATGTTGAACAAGGTTGTAACTTCGCTCGAGGATGCGGTGTCCGGCATCCGGGACGGGTCCACGTTGCTGATCGGCGGGTTTGGCGCCTCGGGCGTTCCCGAAGCCTTGCTGGTCGCGCTCCTGGATACGGGCGTAAAGGGCTTGACCGTGGTGAACAATAACGCCGGGAACGGTGAAGTGGGGCTTAGCCAGCTCATCCGGGCAGGCCGGGTAGAAAAAATGATCTGCTCCTATGCCCGGTCCTCGAACCCGAAAAAGCCAAATGCGCAGGCCTTTGCCGACTGGTATCGTGAAGGCAGGCTTCAGCTCGAGCTCGTGCCACAGGGCACGCTGGCCGAGCGGCTTAGAGCCGCAGGCTCCGGTATTGGCCCTTTCTTCACCCCAACCGGCTATGGCACGCGTTTGGCCGACGGCAAGGAAACGCGCATGATCAAAGGCCGCGGATACGTGCTCGAAGAGCCGCTACACGGCGACGTCGCCTTTGTGAAGGCCCGGCATGGGGATGCCGCCGGAAACCTGACCTATCGCTACGCCAGTCGCAATTTCGGTCCGATCATGTGCATGGCGGCGCAACTGGCGGTAGCACAGGTGGACAGCATCGTTCCCTTGGGTCAGTTGCACCCCGAGCATGTCGTCACCCCAGGAATTTTCGTGCAACGAGTAGTGGAGTGCGGTCATGCCGATTGAAACTTTGACGCGCCACGAGATGGCGAGGCTTGTCGCTTGCGACGTGCCGGCCAACGCTTATGTGAACCTTGGTATCGGCATGCCGACGCTGGTGGCCGACTATCTGCCCGCTGCCAAGGGCATCGTCCTGCACAGCGAGAACGGCCTGCTCGGCATGCGTGCACTGAGAGAAGACGAGCCCATCGACCCGGACATTCTGAATGCCACCAAAGAGCCGGTGGCCCTGGATGAGGGCGCTTCGGTGTCGGATCACGTAGTGTCTTTCGCGATGATGCGAGGCGGCCATATCGATTTGACGGTCCTGGGCGCGTTCCAGGTGTCGGGCGGCGGCGATATCGCCAATTGGGATACGGGCGATGCCGATTCCATTCCGGGTGTGGGCGGCGCGATGGATCTGGTCGTGGGCGCCAAGCGTGTGTTCGTCATGATGCAGCATGTGGATCGCAACGGCAGCCCGAAGATCGTGCCTGAATGCGTATATCCGCTTACGGGTTGCGGCGTCGTTCACCGCGTCTACACCGATCTGGCCATTATCGACATTACCTCTTCCGGCCTTATGGTGCGCGCCATGCTCGACGGCCTGGATCTTAGCGAGCTGCAGCGCTGCACCGCGGTACCCCTGCAGCGTGCCCCGGATTGTTATGTCCTTAATCGCAGTACTGATTCCGAGTAGTCAAGGAGTATTGAATGAGTTGGACCGCAGAATTGAACGAGCTCAAGCAGCGCCAGACGTTTTCCCTAGCGATGGGGGGAGCGGACAAGATCAAGCGCCAGCATGACAACGGCAAGCTCACCGTACGTGAACGCATTGACGGCCTGGTGGACCGCGGCTCTTTCGTCGAAGTCGGCGGCCTTGCCGGCAGCGGCGAATACGACGAAAGCGGTCAGTTGAAGACGGTCGTGCCGTCCAACGTGATAATGGGACGCGCCAGGCTCGACGACAAACCGGTGGTGGTGATCGGTGACGATTTCACGGTGCGGGGCGGCGCGAATGATGGCGCTGTCGGCGACAAGATGATTTTCGCGGAACAGATGGCATACGACCTGCGTATCCCTATTGTGCGCATGGTGGACGGCACCGGCGGCGGCGGGTCGGTCAAGAACATCGAAAAAATGGGCCACGCGCTATTGCCCAAGATGAAAATCTGGACTTATGTAGCGCGCAACCTCTCGCATGTGCCGGTCGTGTCTCTGGCGCTGGGCTCAGTGGCGGGGCAGGGGGCAGCGCGCGTGTCGGGCAGTCATTATTCCGTGATGGTCAAGAATACGTCCCAACTGTTCATTGCCGGCCCACCGGTTGTGGCAAAGATAGGCCAGAACCTCGACAAGAACCAGCTGGGCGGAAGCGCGATCCACACGCGCAACGGCGTGGTGGACGATGAAGTCGCGTCGGAAGAGGAAGCCTTTCTGGCCGCCCGAAGGTTCCTGAGCTATCTGCCCGCGTCCGCCGACGAGACGGTGTCCCGGGGCGCCGTGCCGCACAGTGTGCCGGACCAGGCGTGGCTGCGTGACGCCATTCCGCATGATCCGCGCAAGGTTTACAAGATCCGCCCCGTGATCGAAGCCTTATTCGATGCGGATTCGATTCTGGAAATCGGCAAGCATTGGGGCAAGGCCATCGTGTCGGGTTTGGCACGAATCGATGGCTGGCCGGTGGTGTTCGTCGCCAGCAACCCCTATCACTACGGCGGCGGCTGGGACCGCCACACCGCCGAGAAATTCATACGCCTGGTCGACCTCGCCGAACTCTTCCGCCTGCCAGTCGTCAATCTGGTGGACATTCCCGGCTTCCAGATCGGGATCGACGCCGAAAGGGATGGCGTCATGCGTGCGGGCGTGCGCGCCCTGACCGCTGTTACCCAGGCTACCGTGCCCTGGTTTTCGCTTATCATGCGCCGCGCGTTCGGCGTCGCTGCCGGCGGCCATCAAAATTCCAGCCGCTTCAATTTCCGCTACGCATGGCCTTCGGCCCAGTGGGGCTCGTTGCCGATCGAGGGCGGCCTGGATGTCGCGTATCGTTCCGAAATCGAAGCGGCGGACGACCCCGAGCAAAAGCGCTGCGAGATTGAAGAGCGCGTGCGCGGCCTGACTTCGCCCTTCAGAAGCGCCGAGGCTTTCGTCATCGAAGATATCATCGATCCACAGGAAACCCGGCAGCGCCTGGTTGAGTTCGCCCACCTGAGCGCGAAGTTCCGACAGCCTCGCGAGTTCGCGGCCGGCGTACGGCCATGAGGGCGATATGAAGAAAATACTCATTGCCAACCGCGGCGCTGCCGCAGTCCGTGTTGACCGGGCGGCTAAGGCCCTGGGCTTGCAGACGGTCATCGTGCATTCCGAGGTCGACAGCGAGCTGCCCTATGTCCGGCAGGCACAGGAAAGCTATTGCATCGGGCCCGGGCCAGCGCTGAAGAGCTACCTGGATCAGGACACGATCATGGATGTACTGCAGCGCTGCGGCGCCGATGCTGTCCATCCGGGTTACGGCTTCCTGTCCGAAAACGCCGGTTTTGCGCGCCGCGTGGAGGCGGCGGGGAAGTGTTTCATCGGGCCGTCATCGCACTGGCTGGAAAAGCTGGGTGACAAGGCGGCGGCCCGCGCGCTGATGCGGGAACACGGGCTGCCCATCGGCAGCAGCTCGGGCATTCTGCCCGTCGACGATTTCGATGCGGTGGCAGCGGCCGCGCAGGCAATCGGCTACCCGGTCCTCATCAAACCCGCCAAAGGCGGTGGCGGCATCGGCATGATTTCGGTGGAAAGCGCGGCGCACCTTGGCGATGCATGGGCCAAAGCCGGGAACATCGCGGCCAAGGCTTTTTCCGACGCGGCGCTCTATCTTGAGAAGTTCATTCTCAAGCCGCGCCATATCGAATTTCAGTTTTTGGCGGACCGCTATGGCAACGTGGTGTCCCTGTATGAGCGGGATTGCTCCACGCAACGCCGCTATCAAAAGGTGATCGAAGAAGGCCCAGCCCCGGGCATACCCAGCGACGAACTCGAGGCGATAGCGGTCACGCTGCGCAGGATATTGTCCACGATCGGCTATGACGTGATCGGTACGGTAGAGACCTTGTATAGTCCATCGACGGGGTTTTCCTTCCTGGAAGTCAATACCCGCCTGCAGGTGGAGCATGCCGTCACCGAAGCCGTCACGGGCGTCGATATCGTTGCTGCGCAAATTCAACTGGCCGCGGGCATGCCGCTGTCGCAGGTGCTGCCCGAGCGGCCGGTGCTGAAGGGGCACGCCATCGAAGCGCGAATCTACGCAGAGGACCCCATATCCTTCATGCCATCACCCGGCGTTCTAAAGGCATTCGACATCGCTCAGAACGACGCTGCGGTGAGGGTGGAGACCGGGTATGCGCAGGGTTGCCGGGTATCCAGCTACTACGACCCCATGGTGGCCAAGGTGATCGTGCATGCCGACACCCGCGACCAGGCTATTGCGCGCCTTTCAGGCGTATTGCGGGGCGCCCGGGTCGAGGGCATCAAGACCAATATTCCGACGATCATCAAGGTGCTTCATTCCGACCGCTTCCGTGACGGCGCCATGACTGTTGACGCCATGAGCCAAGTGCTGGCGGAAGAACCCATTCAACAAATTTAACGAGGACGATATGAACGAAATTTTTTCGAATATTTCAGGGCGTGTGATCAGTTGCGATGTCAGCGTTGGCGACAGCATTACGGCGGGCGACACGGTGCTGCTGGTCGAGTCGATGAAGATGGAAATACCCGTAGAAAGTGAAACGTCCGGAAAGGTTGTCGAGCTGCTCGTGGGCGCCGGGGACGAAATCGAGGAAGGCCAGCGTCTGGCCATGGTGGACTGAGTCAATCCAAAGCATAAAGGAGACAAGAATGACGACAGGAACAAAAGGACAAATAACGCAGCGCGGGGCAGCACTGCTGCTGGGCAAGCTGCTTGGCGCTGCGGCCGGCGTCATGATCGCCATAACACCGGCGTTGGCTGGCGACACGAAGTATCCATCCAGGCCCATTACGATCAACGTGCCGTTCTCCGCAGGCGGGACCACGGATATCCTGGCACGTGCCATCGGCCAGCGGCTGGGGCAAAAGTGGGACGTGTCCGTGGTGGTGGAAAACAAGACGGGGGCGGGCGGCAACATCGGCACGGCGCAGGTCGCGCGGTCGGCAGCCGACGGCTATACCATCGTCATGGGGACCATAGGCACTCACGCCATCAACCCCAATCTTTATAAGAACATGCCGTACGACGCGATCAAGGACTTTGCGCCGATCACTCGCGCGGCCATGGTGCCCAATGCGCTGGTCGTCCCGAAAGACGCTCCGTACAACACCGTGCAAGAGATGATCGAGTACGGAAAGGCCAATCCGGGCACCCTGACCTTTGGGTCGTCGGGCCATGGAAGTACCTTGCACATGTCCGGCGAGACCTTCAAGATGATGACCGACGTGGACATGATCCACGTGCCTTACAAGGGCAGCTCACCGGCCGTGGCCGACCTCTTGGGCGGTCAGATCTCCATGATTTTCGACAACCTGCCTTCCGCCCTGCCACATATAAAGAATGGTCGCCTCAAGGCGCTGGCAGTGACGTCCGCCACCCGTGCAGAGCAGCTGCCCGATGTGCCTACCGTAGCTGAAGCCGGTGTGCCGGGGTACGAGGTCATGTCGTGGTTTGGACTATGGGCGCCCAAGAATACGCCGCCGGCGATCGTGAAGAAACTTAACGAAGCCGTGGTCGAGATTATTAATTCGCCCGACATGCAACAGACCATCCGATCGCAAGGCGCGATTCCGCACCCCGAGACACCGGAACAGTTTGCCGCGTTCATCGACAGCGAAACGAAAAAATGGGGCGATGTCGTGCGTAGCGCCAAGCTCACCATTCAGTAAGACACATCAACCCAGCGCCGGCCGATATGCCGGCGCCGTAAGGAGGAACTATGGAAGGCATGGTCGAAGGTAAGGTAGTCGTCGTGACGGGCGCAGGCGGGGGCATTGGGCGCGAAATCGCCTTGCAGCTGGCTGCGGCGGGCGCTGGCGTGGTCGTGAATGACATCGGTGTGTCGCTCGCGGGCGAAGCCCTGGATGCGTCTGCTGCCGGTGTCACGCCCGCTCAGGCTGTGGTGAACGAGATCGTCGATGCAGGCGGGAAAGCCGTCGCCAGTCACGATTCGGTGGCGACCTGGGATTCGGCACATTCCATCATCGAATGCGCGATGGATTGTTTCGGTCGACTCGATGGCGTCGTCAATAACGCTGGCAATTTGCGCGATCGCTCTTTCCACAAGATGAGCGAAGAGGAATGGCGCGCCGTGATATCGGTGCACCTGGACGGCTCGTTCTTCGTGAGCCGGGCGGCCGCAGCACAATTTCGGCAGCAGGAACGCGGCGCCATGGTCCACATGACGTCGACTTCCGGCCTGATCGGCAACTTCGGCCAGGCAAATTACGGTGCCGCCAAGCTGGGCATCGTGGCCCTGTCCAAAATGATCGCACTGGACATGCAGCGCTACAACGTGCGTTCGAATTGCATTGCGCCGTCCGCCTGGAGCCGCATGACAAGTTCGATCCCCGTCAATACGCCCCAGCAGCTTGAACGGGTCGAGAAGCTCAAGAAGATGGAGGCGGGCAAGATCGCACCCATGGCGATTTATTTGTTAAGCGACAAGGCGCAGCAGGTGAACGGGCAAGTGTTCGCCGTCAGGGCGAATGAAATCATGCTGATGAGCCAATCGCGCCCCATGCGTTCGACGCACTATGGCGATGGCTGGACGCCCGAATTGATCGCCGACATAGCGATCCCCGCCATGCAGGCGCATTTCTTTCCGCTGGAAAGATCGCCGGAAGTCATGAGCTGGGACCCCATCTGATTTCATTCTTGGATTATTCAACAAGGTACTAGACCAGGGCTTGCGACATGCTGCTGAATTACGAACAATTGCTGAACTACGACATCCCGGAAGTCCGGCAGCGGTATACCCAGAAAGATGCCCAGCTGTATGCCTTGTCAGTGGGCCTTGGGCAGAATCCATGCGATCCACATGACCTGCAGTATGTCGATGAAAAGTATGGGCCCCGGGTACTGCCGTCGATGGCGGTGGTGCTGGGCTACCCCGGCTTCTGGCTGAACACGCCCGGAATTGGCGCCGACACGATCCGATTGCTGCATGGGGAGCAGGGGATCGAACTTCTTGAACCGCTGCCGACGCATGGGCATGTGGCCGGAAAAACCCGCGTGACCGCGGCCGTCGACAAAGGCGAGAAAGGCTTGCTTTTGTATTCGGAAAAGTGGCTGACTGACCTAGACACCGGACGCCCGTTGGCGCGAACCTTTGCCACGCATGTACTGCGCGGAGACGGAGGGATGTCCGGGGCACCGGCACAGGCGAAGCCGGTGCATAAGGTTCCAGATCGCCCCGCAGACGACTGTTCATTCGCTCACACACGGCCCGAACAGGCCTTGCTTTATCGGCTCAATGGCGACTACAACCTGCTGCACTCCGATCCCGAGACCGCGCGCAAGGCGGGCTATGACAGGCCGATTTTGCATGGCCTTTGTACCTTCGGTGTCGTTACGCAAATGCTGCAGAAATCACTAGTGCGGCTAGGGCTGGGCGAGCTGAAAATGCTGTCGCTGCGCTTTACCGCCGCCGTGCTTCCGGGCGAGACGATCCAGCTGGAGGTATGGAATGATGGCGCGCTTCGGGGCCGCGTTCGCGAACGCGACGTGGTGGTGATCGACAATGGACATTGGGAAGCGTTGAAGTCTTAGGCGGAGCGGTCAGTGCCTGGATGCCAGGGGTTCAACCTACCTGAGGGTTAGAAGTGCCAGCGTGGGGCGCACCATCCCTTCGAGCAATGCTCGCTGGGGCCTTGTTCTGGCAATGACGCGCAGTCCGATATGAACGCCCAACAGCATGCGTCCCAGGTCTGTGGCGGATTGGGATGTCGTTATCGTTCCGTCTCGCTGGCCGGCTTGGACGCATCGGCGAAAGAAAGCCTCGATATGCTCGAGAACCTCGGTGACGATCTTGCGGAATTCTGGATCGTGGGGCGCAACTTCCAATGCAGAGTTCACAAGCATGCATCCTCTTCGCTGCTTGTCGTCCAGGGAACGTTGGATGATTTCCGCAAAAAAAACGCTGATTGCCTGGAGTGGGGGCAGCTTGCCTTCCAGCCGGCGCACACGATCCGCGAAGCTGGTCTCGATGTAATGATTGAGCGCCCTGCGATATAGGGTTCGTTTGTCGCCGAAAGCGTTATACAGGCTTGCGCCGGTCAGTCCCATTTTTTCGGCCAGCTCCCTGATCGAGGTCGCTTCATACCCGCGTTCCCAGAAGCAGTCGATAGCGGCTTCCAGGACTTCAGTTTCATCGAATTCTCGTGGTCTGCTCATATAACGGCGGTTTATCTGTTCTTGCACACGGCATGTAGTGCTCTAACGCTTGACTATTTTAGATCGATTGATATAAAACACAAGTATTTTAGATCGACCGATTTAAAACATAAGTTCATGCTCAGTGGCTTGCCGCCTGCCGAAGAACTTTTTCTCTTTGAAGCTCGGTTATGCCGTTTCGAAACTGCCAAACAGGAGGCATTGCGAATGATCCGTTTTTATTACCATCCAACACCTAACCCGGCCAAAATTTCACTCTTTCTGGAAGAAGCCGGGCTGGATTACGAAGTCGTTCCAGTGGATACCAGCAAGGGTCAGCAGCACGATCCAGCGTTTCGCAGAATCAACCCGAATGGCAAGGTTCCCGCAATTTCGGATCTGGACGGGCCTGGCGGGCAGCCGGCTGTAGTCTTCGATTCCACGGCGATCCTGATATACCTTGCGGAAAAGACCGGGCGCTTCCTGGGTCAGGCCCAGGACCGTCCGCAGCTCTTGTCATGGCTGCTTTTTATTGCAAGCGGCCTTGGGCCGTTCTCGGGGCAGGCTGTACATTTCCAGTACGCAGCGCCTGCGGGCCTGGACTACGCCGTCAATCGCTACCGCCGCGAAGTCGAGCGTCATTACAAGGTTTTGGACGATCACTTGCACGATCGGGAGTTCATCGTCGGCAATGAGTACACCATCGCCGACATCTCTGCGTGGGGATGGCTGGACAGAGCGTCCAGGGTAATGAAGGGAGCCGAGGATCCGTTGGCGCCGTACCCGAATATCAAACGTTGGTTTCGGCAGGTCGATGCCAGACCCGCTGTTGCACGCGCGCGTGCGGTCGCTTCCGATGTCGAGTTCAAGAAAGTGAATGATGAGGAGACCCAGCGTGCGCTGTTTCCCTCGAACTTCCCACCGTTGGCCGCAGAGTTTTGCAGGTGATCCCTGCTGCGGCATGGTTTTATTTTTGGAGATACAGCAATGAGCAACACAACCGAATATGCGCCGCCTGAAGTCTGGACATGGGACCAGGAAAGCGGCGGCACTTTCGCCAGTATCAACCGGCCAGTCGCCGGCGCCACCCACGACAGGGAACTGCCTGTCGGCAGGCATCCGCTGCAGCTCTATTCGCTAGGAACGCCTAATGGGCAGAAGGTCACCATTATGTTGGAAGAGCTGCTTGCGCTCGGTCACTCCGGCGCCGAGTATGACGCCTGGCTTATCAGAATCAGCGAAGGTGACCAGTTCAGCTCCGGTTTTGTAGAGATCAATCCCAACTCCAAGATTCCGGCGCTGGTAGACCGCAGTGAACCGACGCCGATCCGGGTCTTCGAATCCGGCGCGATCCTCATGTACCTCGCCGAGAAATTCAACGCCTTTCTGCCGACGGATAGGCCGGCCCGCGCCGAGACGCTTTCCTGGCTGTTCTGGCAGATGGGCTCGGCGCCCTTTCTGGGCGGCGGGTTCGGCCACTTTTATGCCTATGCCCCCACCAAGCAGGAATATCCAATCAATCGCTACGCCATGGAGGTCAAGCGCCAGCTCGACGTGCTCGACCGCCAATTGGCCGACAACGAGTTTGTTGCAGGCGCCGATTACACGGTTGCCGACATGGCGATCTGGCCCTGGTACGGTGGGCTTGTGAAGGGCTGGCAGTACGACGCAGCCGAGTTTCTCTCGGTGCAGGACTACAAGAACGTCGTACGCTGGGCCGACCAACTCTTGGCCCGGCCAGCCGTCGAGCGTGGTCGCAAAGTCAACCGCATGCGCGGCGCGCTATCCAGCCAGCTTCATGAGCGGCACGACGCCAGCGACTTCGATACGAAGACGCAAGACAAGATCATGGGGGAGCAGGCATAAGCATCGCCGGCAAAGCGTACCGTCGTTCGCTGTCCGGCTTTCGTACAGGGTAGGCGGTTCCCGGCACATGGCCGCCCCGGTATGTTTCAAGCAGGCGTGGCGCCGTGCTGGCTGGCCTTGGCCTTCGTTTGTTTCCGGATCAGGGCGATCAGTGCCGTGCTGGCCGGTGTTTGATCATGCCTTTCCATGAACAGCAAACCGTGGGTGCGGATAGGAGTGGGGCCCTCCAGGGGAATAACGCAAAGGGGCTTGTTATGTTCCGCCACCGCGCTGGGCGCCGCGATGATGCCCACGTTATCACGCACGAGCAGGCCCAGCATGGCCGGAATCGTATTCATTTCCGCGATAACGTTGGGCGTGGCCCCGGCAACGTTGAAGCACTCATCCAGCAAGCGGCGCGTTGAAAAGCTGGGCGGCAACAAGACCAGGGATTCGCGATGCAGCTCGGCCATCCGCAGTCGCTTGCGCTTGGAGAGCGGGTGCGACTGGGCAACGATCAAGGCCAGTTCTTCGTTGAACAGCGGCTCAAAGCGTATTCCCTCCTGCCGCTCGGGGCGGTAGGCAATGCCCACATCCAGCTGCTCTGCCTTCAGCCCGTCTGTGATCGCGTCGCCAGACAGCTCTTCGATCACAATCTTGACCGTGGGATTCTGCTTGAGAAACAGCGCCACGCAGTCGGGAAGAAAGCCCAGATTGAAAGTATGGGTAGTGCCTATGCGTACCGTTCCCGTCATGGGGATGACGGTTTGCTTCAGCTCGCTGAGCCCCTGGTCGATGACCGCCAGCGCCCGCGTGGCATAGGTCAGGAACGACTCTCCGGCTTCGGTAAGCACAACCTGTTTGCCGCTGCGGTTGAACAGGCGCTGTCCGATTTCTTCTTCCAGCTGGCGTATCTGGTGCGACAGCGTGGATTGGGTCACATGGACCCGCTCCGCCGCGCGCGTAAAGTTCAGCGAACCCGCCAGGGCGATGAAATAGCGTAAATGTCTGAGTTCCATATGCGGCCTGATTATCGATAGCATCGATGATAACTGACGAAATCAATCATTTCTATCTTTTTATGTTGGCGTATAGACTTGGTCGTTCAATAAGTTGGATACCAAGAACCAATCGGCGCAGACGCGCTAAACAGGAAGAGACAATATGAATTTCTTAAAATCAGAACTCGTTCACGGTCGCGCTTGGCAGCGTCTTATGGCCACCCTGGTTGCCGCGCCTTTGTTTTGTATGGCGGCGCCTGCGCAGTCGGAAGAATTTCCCTCGAAGGCGATACGGATGGTGGTGCCATTCGGTCCGGGGACGACGACCGACACGATTTCACGCCTGGTCGCGGACAGAATGTCGAAAGAGCTGGGCCAGTCCATCGTTATCGAAAACAAGGCGGGTGCGGGCGGCACGATAGGTACTGCCCAGGTAGGCCGCAGCGCGCCGGATGGCTATACCATCATCATGGGCACGGTTGGCACGCATGCCATCAATAAAGAGCTGTACTCAAAGCGCGGCTACGACCCCGAGACCGATTTCGAACCCATTGCTTTTGTAGGGCAAACGCCCACGTTTCTTGTCGTAAGCGGCAGTTCTCCGTATCACTCAGTCAAGGATCTTGGCGACGCCGCGGCCAAGCCGCCGGGCGTTACCTTCTCGTCCGCTGGCAGCGGCACGTCGGGCCATCTTGCCGGCGAATTGCTTAAAGACCGGCTGGGCGGAGAGATGCTGCACATTCCATACAAAGAAGGCAGCATGGGCATGCAGGACGTGATGTCGGGCGAAGTGCAGTTTATGTTCTACCATCCCGCCGCGGTACTGCCGCATGTGAAGGCCGGCAAGCTTCGCGCCATTGGCGTATCGAGCAGCCGACGCAGCATCGCGGCGCCCGACGTGGCCAGTATTGCGGAACAGACCAACAGTGATTTCGACTTGGTCGCATGGTTCATGATGTATGCGCCGGCGGGAACACCAGAGCCCGTCATGGAGAAGCTGAAGAAAGCGGCCCATGTCGCGCTGAGCGATGCCGACCTGGCCGCCAAGCTCAAGGCCCAGGGTGTAGAGCCTGGCGGCGAGTCCACCACGGACCTGGCCAAGTTTGAAGCCGACGAAATCGGCAAGTGGGCCGGACTGGTCAAGAAATCCGGCGCAAAGGTCAACTGACGCGATGCAATCGTTCATATATACCGCGCAGCCCGTTCGTGTCGTATTCGGCATGGACGCATGGAGCGTCTTGAAAGCCGAGGCTGCGCTGCTTGGCGCGCAGAAAGTGCTGATCCTGTGCACGCCGCGTCAACGCGCACTGGCCGAGCGCGCTTGCGAAGCGCTTGCGGAATACAGCGCCGGTATATATGACCAGGCGGTCATGCATGTGCCCGCCGCTACGGTGAACGAGGCTCTGCGCGCCCTGCGCGAATCAGGGGCAAACTGCGTAGTGGCCATGGGCGGCGGCTCCACCATCGGCCTGGCCAAGGCGCTGGCCATGCAGACCACGCTGTCCATTTTGGCTGTGCCGACGACGTATTCCGGCTCGGAGATGACCTCCATTTATGGCGTGACCGGAAACGGCCTCAAGAAAACAGGCAAAGATCCTCGCGTATTGCCGCGCACCGTCATCTACGACCCAGCCCTTACCGTGAAGCTGCCTTTCGACACCTCGGTCGTCAGCGGCATGAATGCCATCGCGCACGCCGCCGAAGGCCTGTATGCCCAGGATGGCAACCCCGTGCTGGCATTGATGGCGGAAGAGGGCATACGCGCCATGGCCAGCGGCCTGCGCCAGCTGAAACAGGATGTCGAGTCACTCAGCGCAAGAGGCGAGTGCCTGTACGGCGCCTGGCTGTGCGGCATGGTGCTGGGCAATGCCGGCATGGCCTTGCATCACAAGCTTTGCCATACGCTGGGCGGCAGCTTCAATCTGCCGCACGCCCAGACCCATTCGGTCGTTCTGCCGCATGCCATAGCCTATAACGCGGGCGCCGCCGCCCCGGCAATGCAACGCATCTCGCGCGCCTTGGGGCAGGACCATGTGCCCGCGGCCGGCGCCTTGTATGACCTGGCCCAGTCGCTGGGCGCGCCGCTGACACTACAAGAGATAGGCATGGGTCGGAAGGACCTGGACCACGCCGCGGATATCGCGGCTTCCATGCCGTACTGGAATCCACGCGTCATCGAGCGCGAGGGCATACGCACTTTGTTGCAAGCCGCATTCGACGGGCTGCGGCCCGCCTGAAGCTACTTACTGGAACGATATGAAAATCGGTAAAGAAACCATACCTCGCTCGGCCATTTGCACATCGAACGCCGACACCATTGTCGTAAGAGGAAAAGACCTTGCCGTCGACTTGATCGGCAAAATGTCTTTCACCGATTATTTCCACCTGCTGGTGACCGGCCAACCGCCTACGCCAGCCGCAACCGCGGTATTGAACGCCACCCTGGTTGCTATCGCCGAGCACGGCCTGGTGCCCAGCGTACAAGCCAGCCGCATGACCCTGGCCGCAGCACCCGACGCCCTGCAGGGAGCCGTGGCGGCAGGCATACTGGGTTGCGGGTCGGTGATACTCGGCGCCTCCGAAACCTGCGGCATCTTCCTCGAAGAGATCCGCGTGCGGGCGGGCGACAGCAAGGATTATGTCGACGCGGCAAAACAGGTCGTGGGCGAATATCGCGCAACCAAACGCGCCATTCCCGGCTATGGCCACCCTTTGCATAAAGAGCGCGACCCACGCGTAACGGCACTGTTCAGGGTTGCCGAGCAAGCCGGCGCCGACATGACTTATGTGCAGATCGCCGACGCGGTCGAAACAGCGATTCCCGAGGTGGTGGGCAAAAGCCTTATGCTGAACGTATCGGCGGCCATCCCGGCAGTCCTGCTGGGCGTGGGCTTTCCCATGGCGGCCTTGAGAGGCGTCCCCATTCTTGCCCGTACGGCAGGCCTTATCGGCCACCTGACCGAAGAGTTCCAGAAGCCCATCGGCTTTGCCCTGTCGTACCAGGCGACACGCGAATACGTCTACGACGGCGAGACGCCAGACGGCTTCATCCCCGACCACGCCTAGCACGCGGAGCGATCACCAACCCAAATCGTTAGAACGAAGCAACCACCGAGCGACCGCCATGTCGGCGATGGTGCTTCCCGGAGCTTTACCATGATCAAAGTACTGAACGGCATACGCGTGCTGGAACAGGGAACGTTTATTACCGGTCCCGCGGCAGGCATGTTGCTGGGCGATCTTGGCGCCGACGTCGTCAAGATCGAGCAGCCTGGTTCCGGCGACCCGTTCCGCGCCTTCAAGGGAGGGCTGTATAGCCCTCACTTCCAGACCTACAACCGCAACAAGCGCAGCGTCACCCTGAACACCAAGGATGCCGGCGACCTGGCGGTTTTCGATGAGCTGATCAGCACGGCCGACGTCTATATCCAGAACTTTCGGCCCGGCGCCGCCGACCGGCTCAATGTGGGAGAGGCGCGGCTACGCAAAATAAACCCCCGATTGATCTACTGCTCGATCAGCGGCTTTGGGCCTACGGGCCCGGCAGCGGGGCGGCCCGCCTACGATTCCGTGGCGCAGGCCGCCAGCGGCTTCCTGGGCTTGCTGATCAACCCTGAAAACCCGCGCGTCGTCGGTCCCGCACTGGCCGATTCCATCACCGGCTTCTATGCCGCCTACGGGATCCTGGGCGCGCTGCACGAGCGCAACAGCACGGGCGTCGGCCGCAAAGTGGAAGTGTCCATGCTGGAAGCCATGAGCCACTTCAACCTGGATGCGTTCACGCACTTTTATTCCGCGGGCGAGGTGATGGGACCTTACAGTCGGCCCAGTGTTTCTCAGTCCTACGTGATGAAATGTGCCGACGAAAAATGGGTGGCCCTGCATATGTCGTCGCCCGAAAAATTCTGGCAGGGCCTGGCCACAGCCATCGAGCAGCCTTCACTGTTCCAGGATCCGCGCTTTTCCGATCGCGAAGGACGCATCCAGAACCAGGAAGCGCTGATCCAGATCCTGGGCGGTATATTTGCGAAGCACTCCCGCGCAGAATGGTGTCGACGTCTGGAAGCGGAAGATGTGCCCCATGCCCCCATGTACGACACCAGCGAAGCGCTTGAAGACCCGCAGGCCAAGCATTTGCAGATTCTGGTTTCGGCCAAGCACAAGACTATGGGCGACTTTCATACCGTGCGTCCGCCCGTCTCGTTCGACGGGCAGCGGAGTACTGAAGTGGTGCCGCCGCCGGTTTTGGGCGAGCATAATGATGAAGTGCTTGGATTAGTACGAAGCAGGCTTGAGTCTGTGAAAGAGGGCTGAGTGACTAGATCCACGGTTTTCCGTGGCGGTTGAATCCGGCTGTCAATGATGGCCTGCCCTAGGATACCCATAATCAAACGGCGTCAAGAAAAAATTTTGATTAAATTGAAGGCTGTTGGTTATCAGCGAGCCGCCGCGAACAACACAGCAGCGCCCGGCTATTCCAGTTCATCTGCCGCCGTTCCCGCGCGCTTCAGCGCTTCACATAACGCTGGCACGGCAGGGTTCACGCAGTCTTTGCGGTAGGCCAGGTACAGCGTCGACCGCAAAGTGTGCTTGGCCTTCAGCGGCAGGTATTTCACACCTCCGGGCCGTAACTCGCTGACCGAGGCGGGCACCACCGCGGCACCTATGCCTGCCTCGACCAGCGCCAGCAGCGTGGGCAGTACGCTTTCCATGGCAACGTTCGGCGTCAGGCCATTACGCGTAAACAACGATGCCAACAGCGTGTGGAAATACGCGGAGGTCTGGCGAGCAAAACCGATCAACGGCACGCCGGCCAGCTCGGCAATAGGAATGCTGCGGCGTGACGACCAGGCGTGACTCATGGGAAGCGCAACCACGAGTGGCTCGCTGTCTACGGGTTCGCGGTGCAGCGCGTCGTCCTGGCTGTCCTCGGAGTGGCGCAGAATCGCCACGTCCAGCCGCTCCTGGACAAGCAGTGTATGCAAGCGTCCGGTGTCGGCCTCGGTCATGGATAACTGGACCTCTGGATGACGTTCCCGGTATGCGCCCACCGCGGCGGGTATAAGCCGGTAGGCCGCCGTCGGTGTGAAGCCGATGCGCAGCAGACCCGCTACGCCTGCCGCGACGCGGCGGGCGGCGGCCAGCGCTGCCTCGCCGTCTTCGAGAAGCTGCTGCATGGCCTCGAACATTATCGTCCCGGCGGCGGTCAATCGCACCGTGCGCGTCGAACGCTCGATCAATGGCACGCCCACCCGCTCCTCGAACAGCCGCAGTTGCTGGCTGAGAGGCGGCTGCGTCATGTGCAGCCGCCGCGCCGCACGGCCGAAATGAAGCTCTTGTGCGACCGCCATGAAGGCAAGCAATTGTCGTGAATAGAGCGCCATGGGTTTCCAATTAGGTCGATTATCGTATTAATGCACTCGAGATTTTATATTGGATAGATTAAATCCGTCGGCTTAAGATGAATCATGCAGACATGGTCGGATTCCCAGCTGAAGAACTGGCAAGAACCGACATCGCCGCTGCCATTACCGACAAGGGGACTATTCATGAACCACCACGCTCGCGGCTTCGCCGCTCTCGCCGCCACTTTGGCAATGGCCATCACTACAGCGCCCGTTGCGCACGCGCAGGCCAGTGCCTATCCCAGCAAGCCTATCCGCCTGGTTGTGCCTTTCGGCGCGGGCAGCCTGACCGACCAGTTGGCACGCACCGTTGGCTCCGGATTAGCCGAAGCGCTGGGCCAATCGGTGGTCGTGGAGAACAAAGCGGGCGCCGGCGGTAACATTGGCGCCGGCATCGTCGCCGCCAGCGCGCCCGACGGCTATACCTTGTTGATGGGCGCAGCAAGCACGAACGCGATCAACCCCAGCCTCTACAAAAATCTAAAATTCGATCCTCTCAAGGATTTCGTGCCTGTCGCCAACGTTGCATCGGTCACTAACGTGCTTGTCGTAAACCCAGAGGTCAAGGCCCGTACCGTGGCGGAGCTGATCGAGACCCTCAAGAAAGAATCGTACAGTTACGCTTCCGGTGGTGCCGGAGGCAGCCAACACCTGTCGGCCGAATTGTTCAAGTCCATGTCGTCGACCGATATGGTGCACATCCCCTATAAGGGCGGCAGCGAGCCGCTGCCCGACCTGATCAGCAACCGAGTGCAGGTGATGTTCTGCAATCTGCCGGTGTGCCTGCCCCACATCAAGTCCGGCAAACTGGTGGCGCTTGGCGTGACCGCCGCCAAACGCTCGCCGCTACTGCCTAACGTGCCGACGATTGCCGAGTCCGGCCTTCCGGGTTATTCGGTCGACGGATGGTTCGCGCTGTTTGCCCCGGCCAAGGTGCCCTCCGAAGTCGTCGCCCGCCTGCACGACGAAACCGCCAAGTTGCTTGCCAAACCCGAGGTGCAGGAGCAGATCCGTCGCCAAGGCGCGGAACCCAGCCAGAGTACTCAAGAAGAATTCGCACGCTTCGTGCAGGCCGAGCACGACAAATGGGCGAAGGTCATTCAGGACGCCAACATCCGTATGGAGTAAGCGAGCATGCATTCAGGTACTCCGCTACCCTCGATCGCCGAGGCCCTCAGGAACATGGAAACGGGCGCGCTGCGCGCGCGCGACCTGGCTGAGCATTGCCTGGGGCGCATCGCTGCCCGCAACCTGGACGTCCAGGCCTTTCTCGCCTGCGATGAAGGACATGTCCGCGCACAGGCCGACGCGGTGGACGCGGGCGAGCGGGGGGGCTTGCTGCGCGGCATTCCCTATGGCGTAAAAGACGTGATCGAGACCGCCGCCTACCCCACCACCTACGGTTCGCCCATCTACACCGGCCACTCCACCGGTCGGGATGCCGCCTGCGTGGCGCTATCCCAGGAACAGGGCGCCATCCTGTTGGGCAAGGTGGTAACCAGCGAGTTCGCCACCCAAACCCCCGGCCCCACACGCAACCCGCTTAAGCTGGCGCATACCCCCGGCGGTTCCTCCAGCGGCTCCGCCGCTGCGGTCGCCGCCGGCATGGCCATGGCGGCATGGGGCACGCAGACTACCGGCTCGATCAGCAGGCCTGCTGTCTACTGTGGCGTAGTGGGCTACAAGCCAAGCTTCGGGCTTGTCTCGACAGCGGGCGTCGGCGTGTTGAGCCATTCACAAGACACAGTAGGCGTCCTGGCGCGCAGCGCAGCCGACGCCGCTGCTGTCGTATTGGGCATCCACGGCCAACGCTACCGTGCCGCCCCGGATGATGCCCGCTACACAGTCGGCATCTGCCTGTCGACGCAGTGGCAGCACGCCAGCGGCCAGTCCATTGACGCGCTGCGAGCCTGGACTGCAAGGCTGGCCGCGGCCGGAGTAAGGGTCAGGGAATTGACCCTGCCACCGGAATACGAAGCCCTGATAGAAGACCAGAGTCAGTTGGTTGCCTATGAGGCCCGCCAGGCGTTGACGCACGAGCGCATGACCGCCGCGTCCCAGCTTAGTCTGCGGTTGCGCGACCGCTTGGCCGGCGGCAGTGCAATCGATCTGGATGAGTACCTGGTCATGCAGCGGCGTGCCTCTGCGCTTCGCTGTCGCGCCGAAGACCTGTTCAAGGACGTCGATGCGCTCATCTACCCGGTTGCCGATGATGAGGCGGAAGAGGGCATCGTCAACTCGGGTTCACCGCGTTTTGGCGCACTCTGGACATTGCTTCATCTGCCCACTGTGGCCCTTCCCCTGGACGTGGGCAGTGGCGGACTGCCGCTAGGCGCGCAGTTGGTGGGGCGGCCGGGGAAAGACTTGGCGCTTTTGCAAATGGCGGAGCAGGCGTCGGTGTGTAGCTTGTGGCTGAATGGGACTTGAGCGCATTTCCTGGATCAGCCATTCACCAGCGTTTCGTCGCAACATCGGAGACCAGCTCCCAGCTTTCGCTGTTAGGCAGACTTTGGTCACGACTGATACTGAACACCAGATTGAATTAAAAGCACTGCTTACAAGTTTGATCTCTGAGGCAGGTGCTTAAGTACCGTACATTCTGGCGGTCGCTGTATCAGGAGTGTTGAAATTCTGCAATATTCAAAGAGCGATCGTGGTGTTGTACTTGACTCTAAATTCCTTGCTCAATGCGATCGATAAACTTTGTCTGAACTGTGCGATTTCATCCCAGCCTGTCTTGAGATTTGATCAATACGTACCAAGCTTCGTCTAAATTCACCAGCTTCCTTGGAAAGACGTTTAAATGATGATAGTACGGAAATTTTTGTCATGTTTTTTGATTCGCGGCAAGCTTCAACGCGAAGATGACTGGCAAGCGGCGGGCTTGGTGTGCTCGGTGCTATAGGCATACTTTCACCTGCATCGGAAAGCCGGTGTAATGGGTGGAACCAGCCAGGCATATTGGCACTTGCGATTCTCTTTAACTACAATTATCTGAAAGAGTCTCGTATCGGAGTTCCTATGGATATTCTAGAAACGATTCAGGCACACGCCGCCGCGATGCGTTTGCCACTGTACGCGGTCACGCTCAGTGCGGTAGCCAAAGCTGGTACGCCGCTCATGCTGATACTGCATTGGCATGGGTTTAGGCGCCAGTCAACGGTCAAACTGCAAGGCGTTGACCTGTCCAGGCGATCCATTGCCAGTTCTGCCTTGCAGATCGATGCAGACTGGAGGTTTGTCGAGAGTCTGGACGAAGCGATGCTCGATGCGGCCTGGACGCTGGGCGCTTGGGATCTGGAACGCGTGAATCACCGGCCATGGTGGCGCTTGAATGCGCCGCTTCGAGAAACGGTGGCTTGCCACCGTGACTTTGGCGATTATCCGCACGAGGTTGATCGTTACATGGTGGTCGAGGCACCCGACCAAGCCATATTGCTCGAACTGGCGGCATCCAAAGGCTATGTGCGCTGGATGTTTCGACCGCGCGTAGCCGGCATTTGGGGTCAACTGGCTGGCGACGATATAACACTGGAGCAAGACGGCGCCCGCAGCGCATCCTGTCCTATTGTTCCGCTGGCCTATGATCGGCATCGCCCTGATCGTAAACTATATCGCCTGGGTCGGGGACGCGGGCTTCTCATATAGATACATTTTGTTTCTATGTTCCGGCTTGAAATACCGCAGCCAAACTCTATTTTATTTGCGCAGCATCCGTTGCCAGGAAACAGTGCCGCGGGGCGCCCTGTCCGATAGGCCGGCGCTTTTTCCTGATTCCCTTTTTGGTGATCTGACTCAAGGAGATCGATGATGAAAATTCGTCCCCTTCACGACCGGGTTATCGTCAAGCGAATCGAACAACAGCGCAAGACGGCATCCGGTATCGTGATTCCTGATACCGCCACGGAAAAGCCCGAGCAGGGCGAAGTCATTGCCGTGGGCGACGGCAAGCGTTTGCAAGACAGCACCATCAGCCCGCTACAGCTGAAAGTGGGCGACCAGGTGCTATTCGGCAAGTATGCGGGCCAGACCGTTAAGGTCGATGGTGAAGAGGTTCTCGTAATGCGCGAGGACGATGTGCTGGCCATTGTCGAGGCCAGCGGCCAGGCAGTCAAAAAAGCCGCCTGAGACCTCCCTTTCGCTAACGATTCAGGAGTACAAAGATGAGCGCAAAAGAAGTGCTATTCAATGACAGCGCCCGTAGTCGTATCGTCAAGGGCGTGAATGTATTGGCCGATGCGGTTAAGGTAACGCTAGGCCCTAAAGGCCGCAACGTGCTGCTCGATCGCAGTTTCGGCGCGCCGATCATCACTAAAGACGGTGTCACGGTCGCGAAGGAAATCGAGCTCAAGGGCAAGTTTGAAAACGTTGGCGCCCAGGTGGTCAAGCAGGTGGCTTCCAAGACGGCCGACGTCGCCGGCGACGGAACGACCACCGCAACCGTTTTGGCGCAAGCCATTGTGCAGGAGGGCGTGCGCTTTGTGGCGGCCGGCCTGAACCCCATGGACTTGAAGCGCGGCATCGACAAGGCGGTGGAGAAGGTTGTCGATGAACTTAAGACGCAATCCAGGACGATCTCCACCAGCAAGGAGATCTCCCAGGTTGCGGCGCTTTCAGCCAACTCGGACGAAGCCATCGGCAAAATCATTGCCGACGCCATGGACAGGGTTGGCAAGGAAGGCGTTATTACCGTTGAGGACGGCAAGTCGCTGGACAATGAGCTTGAAGTGGTCGAAGGGATGCAGTTCGACCGTGGCTATCTCAGCCCATACTTCATCAACGAGCCCGAAAAGCAGACCGCCATATTGGAAGACCCCGTGATCTTGCTTCATGACAAGAAGATATCCAATGTGCGAGATCTGCTGCCGGTGCTGGAAGCTGCAGCGAAGGCGGGCAATCCGCTGCTGATCATTGCCGAAGACATCGAGGGCGAAGCGCTCGCCACGCTGGTGGTCAACACCATGCGCGGGGTGCTCAAGGTGGCCGCCGTCAAGGCGCCGGGCTTCGGCGATCGACGTAAGGCCATGCTCGAAGACATCGCTACTTTGACGGGCGCCACCGTGATCTCCGAGGAAACCGGCAAGCAATTGGAGAAAGCCCAACTGGCCGATTTGGGGCATGCCAAGCGCGTCGAGGTTCACAAGGAAAACACAATTATCGTGGGCGGTGCCGGCGAACAGGCGCGCATCGACGCACGGGTGAAGTCGATCCAGGCGCAGATTGAGCAAGCCACCAGTGACTATGATCGCGAGAAGCTCCAAGAGCGCGTGGCCAAACTGGCTGGCGGCGTGGCGGTCATCAAGGTCGGCGCGGCAACCGAAGTTGAGATGAAGGAAAAGAAGGACCGCGTCGACGATGCGCTGCATGCAACCCGCGCGGCGATCGAAGAGGGGATCGTGCCGGGCGGTGGCGTCGCGCTGTTGCGTGCGCGCTCGGTTCTGATCGATCTGGAAGGCGACAACAGCGACCAGAAGGCGGGCATACAGATCGTGCGCCAGGCTCTGGAAGCGCCCCTGCGCGCCATTGCCGACAATGCGGGCGATGAACCTTCGGTCGTGGTTGCCAAGGTCGTCGAAGGCAAAGACAACTTTGGCTACAACGCGGCCACCGGCGAGTATGGCGATCTGGTCGATATCGGCGTCATCGATCCGACCAAGGTGACGCGTACGGCGCTGCAGAATGCCGCGTCCATCGCAAGCCTGATCCTGACGACCGAGGCTTGCGTGACCGAGTTGCCCAAGGAGGAAAAGGCGGCGGCGCCGATGCCCTCGCCCGAGATGGATTTTTAAATCCGGACCCGCCCGGTTCTGAAAGCATAAAGCCGCCATGCGGGGCGCGCGGACGCGCCCCGCATGGCGGCCGGCGTCAGGCCGGGCGAGCCTCTCTTGAAATCAAGGCCTATCGCTCTTAAATTGTGAGTAGGCGCTCGAGCAAATTATCTTGAGTCTTGGAGCATTCGACTTCCGACGGGCATAGGCAGTCATCGCCCGTCGGGGCGCCATGACTATGTTGAATAGGAGGTCATTATGAGTGTCCGTGATCTTATTCTCCGGGGCCGGCGCAGCCCGGCTCCGGCTTCTTCGCCCAGTGCTGTTGAGCATCCGGTCTTCTCGCTACAGCGTGATGTGAACCGGCTGTTCGATGACATGTTCAAAAGCTTTGATATCGGTTTCCCCAGCGAGGCCGTGGCAAGCGCTTTCAGCGGCAACTGGCCCAGGGTGGAAGTGTCGGATGACGACAAGGCGCTGCGCATCACGGCTGAGCTTCCGGGCATGGAGGAAAAAGACGTTGAGCTGTTGCTGGAGGACGACGTCTTGACTCTGCGCGGTGAAAGGCGCTCAGAACGAGAAGACACGGCCAAGCAGTTCTCGGAGCGTTTCTACGGGCGCTTTGAGCGCCGTATCCGCTTGGGCTATGACATCGACCAGGACAAGGTTGAAGCCAGCTTCAAGAACGGCGTATTGGATATCGTCCTACCCAAGGACCTGGCGGCTCAGTCTCGCGTCAAGCGCATTGCGCTGAACACGTAAGTGACATGGGCAGCCAAAGCCAGGAAGCACAGGTGCTTCCTGGCTCTCCCGTTATGGGCCTCGATATTGATTCCTTCAACGATTCGCTTTTTCGGGGTGATGTCGCCCAGGGCTATGTTGGGCCGTTCGTTGTTGTAGGTCCAGAGCCACACGGGGGACGCCGTGCTGAACTTCGTCCAGGCTGCTGAACAGGGTTTGAGCGAGCCAACCATATAACGCACGGTCCGGTTGTAGCGCTCGCCATAGGCATTTTGCTGCGGATTGCCTCGCTGCGTATGGATAAGCGTAATGCGCCGCTTGGCGGCCCATTTCCTCGACCACGGACCGATTGGCAAACGCTGTTTATGACGCGCTGCGCGCCCCGGGGACGGCGCTAGTTCTACGGCCCCTCCGACAGACTGGCTTTATGCAGCATGTCCTGCGAAGCAGGACCGAGGCCCGAGAGCCTAAACGTCCTACTGATACACAGCAGGCCGTTTAAAAAACGACACAGTCAGATCGAATCCAAGGGATAATAGGCCGTTCCAACTTCGTATAGTTGAACTGCGAAAAATCCGAACTGCACACGCCGGGCCCCGCCACCAAAACGATGTGTTTCGCCAGCGCTCCCAACCCAGCGAGAAAGTGCTGTTTTGACTTGATCAAAATGAACTTCTTTGCCGCCGGATCAATGCCAGCGTGCGTGAAAATACCCACATCAAAAGGCTCTTGCGGCTTCTCCGACACCAGGATCAACACGCCGCCCGCGTCCAGCACCACCGTGCGCCCCAAAGAAAGTTGCATACTGGTGAACATCGGGCCGGTTACGGTATAGCGGCCGTCTGTAATGTTCATCACCGTGCCGGTAACCCTCAAGGGCTTGCCTGGCAGGTTGACGGCCGGCATGTCGGTCTTGCCGCCCAGGTCTATCGTACACTTGGTACCCACACCCGCTTCGACCAGAGCATCTGCGGATGCCGGGTCCCAATACGGGCCTGCCACGGCGTCTGTCATTCCCAGCGCCATCAGCTCACGCAGCACGCTCATTTCATCGGTGGCGCCGCCCGATGCACAGTTGTCGCCATGGTCTACCAGTAGAATCGGCCCATCCTGAAGCTCGGCGGCGCGCGCCAGTGTTTTATCGTAAGCCTCGTAATCGGTGATGAACTCGGCGCGGCGCCGCCACGCGATGTCCGCCAGGCGATCCAGCAGTGTCTGTGCCTCGGTTTCTTTGCCCTTCTCGGCGACCAAGACAATCGACAGGCCCGTGTATGGCGTGTCCGCCAAAGGGAAGCCTGCAAAGACTGAGGCGTTGAGCACCTGTCCGCTGCGCTCGGCTTCCACGGCGAGATCCATGATGAAATGGCGGAGCAGGCGTCGGTGTGTAGCTTGTGGCTGAATGGGGCGGCGCGGTAAAGGTGAACGTAGAGTGAGATAGAAAAAAGTAACTGAAGCCGTGCTTACGATCAGGCGCTCCCGTCGTTGGCCCATGTGTCAGGCATGAATGCGCTGCGCCGGCGCCAGTGTGCGTCCTGACCCAATCTCACAGAATAATCAAGATAAGCCCGAACAAACCGCCAATACGCGCGCGGGCGCCTTGCTGGTGCTCAGATACACATGCCCAATGGAGCTATCGAAATACGCGCTTTCGCCTTTCTTAAGGTCTATCGACGTGCCGTTCTCGAACATGATCTTTGCGGCGCCCGATAAAACGTGGGTAAATTCTTGCCCCGGATGTCTTATAAATTCGGCAAAGTCATCCACGCTTCGTGAAAAGAGCGTCACAATGAGCGGCACCATTGACTTGTTACTGACATCGCTGAAGAGAAAATGATGCTGGTAGTTTTCCGAGACGTATTCTTCGTACTTCCTGGCATCTGCATGCAGGATGCTTCCCGCAAAATCAGCAGAGTTTATGTCTGTCGAATCGGGTCTCAGCACCAGTGACATATCGACATCCAGGGCAATAGAAATCGCCATGAGCTTGTCGTATCCGATAGTCGCTTGACCAAGCTCTATTTTTGACAAAGTAGACAGGGGTATGCCTGAGGCATCGGACAGCTGCTTGAGGGTGACTTTTTTTCCTCTTCTTAAGCTGCGCAATCGAGAACCAACAGTCTGTTTGGAAAGGATTGTGGATTCAGCCGGCATTATTTATTTAGTCTTGGCAAGAAGCAGCGCGTGGGTTCGCCAGCGTATCGGGGCTTGTAGTCAGCCCCGGTGTCTGGAAGATATCTGGGGCTGAATTTTATAGGATGCATGCTTCAGTCGGAGCTGAAAGAACATCCACAGGTCCGGTTAGAAGCCAGCAGCGTGACCGTCCTTTCGATGGTCAGAAGCCCCCAGGTAACCGTCATCCAGACGCAGGATGGCCTGTGAGCCGCCAAATTCATCAGAAAAGCGTGGGGCAACGATGATTTTATGCCCTAGCGCGCGCAGGGCATCGACGGCCGTATCAAGGAAGTTCCATTCCACCATGACGGTCGTATTGTCTTCAAGTATGCGCCAGCGCGGAGCGTCGATAATGGCTTGAGGATTTTGGCCGTGCAACAGTCGAGCACACACCTGAACATGGCCTTGTGCTTGTAGCGAGCCTCCCATCACACCGAAGCTCATGAGTGGACGCCCGCCGCTCATTATGAAGCCAGGAATAATGGTGTGATAAGGTCGCTTGCCAGGCCCAACCTGGTTTGGATGACCGGGAATCAAATTGAATCCCCATCCACGATTGTGCATCGCGATACCGGTATTGGGAATAACAATCCCCGAGCCAAATCCCTTGAAGTTCGACTGAATCAGTGACACCATCATGCCGCTTGCGTCGGCAACGGTCAGATAGGTCGTTCCGCCTTTATGAGGTTTGCCTGGACCAGGGTATTGGGCCTGGGTCGGCGCAATTGACTGCGCGCGTCGGGCCAGGTAGTCAGTATCAAGCAAGTGCGCAGCCGTCACGTCATGCATCGATGCCGGATCTGCCACGTACCGGTTGATATCGGCAAATGCCAGCTTCATGGCTTCGATTTGATAATGATAAAACTCTGTCGAGTCGACGGGATGCTTGTCGGCCTTGGCTGCTTGCAGTATGCCCAGCGCCATCAGTGCTCCGATTCCTTGTCCGTTCGGCCCGATCTCGTGCAGTGAAAGATTCCCGTAGTCCATGGAGATAGGGTCGACCCAGTCGGCGCGATGGCTGGCCAAATCGTTCAGGGTGATGGCGCGCCCGGTCTGTCCAGCATAGTCTGCGATCTTCGAGGCCAGATCACCACGATAGAACGCTTCTCCTTTGGAGCTGGCGATCGACATCAGTGTGTCAGCTTGGCCCGGACAGATAAATCGTTCTCCCGGATCAGGCGCCTTGCCCTGTGGTGCAAAGGCGTCGGCAAAGCCAGGGATTTCCAGGATCTCTTCGATCTGGGTTTGCCATTGGCGGCTTACGATGGGCGTAACAATGAATCCATTGCGTGCGTACCGAATGGCAGAATCGAAGAGTCGCTCGAATGGAAGCTTCCCGAAGCGCTTTGAAAGCTCGACCCATCCAGAGACAACGCCCGGCACGGTGACTGCGTCCCATCCCCGAGCCGGCATTTTTTCGTACTTCGAAAAGTATTCTGGCGTCCATGCGTTCGGCGCCCTGCCCGAGGCATTGAGGCCATGCAGCTTTTGACCATCCCAAACGATTGCGAAGAGATCGCCGCCAATGCCGTTCATGCAGGGCGAAACAACCGTGAGCGTGGCAGCTGCCGCAAGGGCTGCGTCAACTGCGCTTCCGCCTTCCGATAAGACTTGAATGGCTGCCTGGGTGGCGAGCGGTTGCTCTGTACATACGACATTGTCGGCAAGCACAGGCATTCGCTGTGATGTGTATGGGAACTCCCAAGACGGCAGGTTCGGTGAGGGCATCGTTGATCTCTTTCGGTTAGTGAGGGCTTATTACTTGTTGGTGGAGAGCTTTCGTACCCATTCAGGCCACACTGCAAAATCGCGATCAATCGTCTCCTGGAATGATTCGGGCGCGGTAAAGCGAGCAACAATACCCGTATTTTGCAGAGTCTCGATGACTTGCGGGTCTTTAAGGGCCGACTCGATAGCGTTGGTGAGGATGCTAGCCGCGTCTGCCGGAGTTCCTGCAGGGGCCAACAGGACAAACGCGTTGTCGGCCTTCAGGCTGTAGCCCAACTCGGCCATGGTCGGCACATCGGGCAGTTGCGGAATACGCCGTGTGGCTGCAGTGGCAAGTGGCACCAGCTTTCCTGCTTTCACGTGCGGAAGCGCTGAGCTCACACTGTCAAACATAAAGCTGGTTTCGCCAGTGATCAGACCCGGCAGCGCTTCCGAGCTGCCCTTGTAGGGAACATGTTCAGCCAAGGCGCCCGCCTCGGAGAGAAATACAGCGGACTCCAGATGAGACAAAGAACCTGCCCCTTGGGATGCATAGTTATATTTGCCTGGATCTTTTTTCAGGAGTTCCACAAGTTCAGCTACGGTGCTCACATTGAGTGATTTGGGAACCGAAAGCATATGAGGTGCATCGGCTATACCGGCAAGAGTCACAAAAGCTGTATTGATATCGGGCAGGTCTTTGTAAGTCACGGTGGCGATTGCTGTACCGGCTACCGGAACCAGACCAAACGTGTAACCGTCGGGTTTCGAGTTCGCCACCGCGCGATAGCCTATGGTCGCGGCTGCGCCCGGCTTGTTTTCCACAATGACTTGTTGTTTCAATGTTTCGGACATATGGCGCGCTATGGCGCGTGCCGAGGTGTCGCCGGCGCCGCCCGGCGGCGCCGGCACCAGCAGAGTAAGGGGTTTAGACGGAAAGGAGGCCTGCGCCAAGGCATGGCTGCCGGCAATGCTCAGCGCGCCTAAAACAAGGGATGCGCCGAGCTTACAAACGGTTCGGCGCAGCGCGCGGTGCTGTTTAGTGACTTTCATTGTCCATCCTTTGATTTTGGGAAATTCGCGAGTGCGTCAGTGCGCTGACCGACGGGTAACGGTTATACGTTCAATCGGATATTCGGTGTTTGTTCTGTGCGCGGAGGTCAACGTTGCAGCGCCATGATTTCTATTTCAACGTCTACTTCCATCGCCAGTTTTGCCTCGACAGTGGAGCGTACGGGCAGGCCGGCGGTGAAATACTCTTTGTACGCGTGGTTGAAATCAGCGAACAGATTCAGGTCGGACAGCCACACAGTTGCCTTGACCACATCTTCAAAGCCCAAGCCCAGTTCATTCAGGCCATCACGCAACCTGTCCATAACAGCCTGTGTCTGTTCTTTTATGCTTCCGCGTACGACTTTTCCTTCCGCGTCCATGGGAATCTGGCCCGAGAAAAAGACGAATCCGCCAGCTTCGATCATCCGGGAAAAGGGTAGCCCCAGCGGGGATTCATAGCGCTGCATCGTCATGTGTGTAGTCTCACTTATATTGAAATGGATAGCGTGTCGAAGTTTATTCAGTGAATCGTGCCGGCGATGTGTTCAGGTGACTAACACCCTGGTCGGTCAGGAGCTGATCCAGTGGTTCGGAGAAAAGCAAATTGGAGGCGAGAAGCGATGCGCCAGGAGCGCTCTGGATACCGTAACCACCGAGTGCGGCAACCCAAAAAAAGCCGCTTGCTTTCTGGTCCCAGCCAATGACGAAATCGCCATCGGAAACGAAGGACCGAAGACCGGCCCAGGTGTGTGCGGGCCGGCGGATGCTTAATCGGGTGGCATTGCTGATACGGTCGATGCCAATAGCGATATCCAGTTCCTCGGCCACGACATCGTGAGCGCAGACAGGGTCTGCATTGGCCGAGGAGCCAAGTAGCTGACCCGCGTCCGGCTTGAAGTAATAGGATTCGTCGATTCCGACTACGGCTGGCCAGTGTCGGATTGCGTCTTCGGCTAGGGTTTCACCGGTACTGGCGCACACCGGCTTGAATGTGAACGCGCTTCGACGTTTGGGCTGCAAGCCTATTTTCTGAGCCCCAAAAATGTCGCCCACATTCTGTGCCCAGGCGCCCGCGGCGTTAACCACCCTACGTGCCTGAAGCTGGCGCTGATCTGATAACGTAACGAGCCAGTGGTCGTTCAGCCATAGAGCATCGATAACATGCGTTTTCAATAGCACTTCGGTACCGTGCGCTCGAGCGCCCTTGAGATACCCCTGCATAAACGTATGTACATCAACATCTTTCGCGTCGGGCTCTTCGATTGCGCCGATCAAACCGTCGGGATTAATGCAAGGCACTCTCTGCACGGCGGCCTCGGGTGAAATCATGCGAACGTTGCCCCCGGATGCCTGAAGTTCCTTCAGTGTGCGCTGAAGCAGGTCGGCTTGATGGTCGCGCGCGAGGTACAGCACGCCACGGTCATGCACCAAGGCATGCTCCGTAAAACCGTGCGGAGGATCGAAAAAGAAGCTGCGACTCGCTCGGGTCAACGCCCTGATTGTCGGCGTTCCGTACGTTTCCATGAACATGGCTGCGGAGCGGCCAGATGAGTGATACCCCGGTTGGCTTTCGCCCTCGATGATGACGGTTTTGCTGCGGGGGGCTATACGGTAGGCGAGCGATAAGCCTGCGATACCTGCGCCAATTATTAAATGATCGTACATGTTCTGCCGAGGACTGCGAAGGTGGAGGCCAGCTGCAATGCAGATCTGGTCCTAAAATTCTACGTATAGAGAATTCTCTATACGTAGAATTCTCTACAAATAAGCTACTGAGGTCAATAGGGAATCGCCCCGTTGCTAACCGATAGGCTGTCGCAAGTTCCGCCGACCCGGTTCGTCGGGCCGCGCTGCTTCAGGTTCCGCTATCCGCTCATCCCCAGCGGGACTGGGATGACCCAGACTTGCACATCCCTGAAGCCTGTCGCGTGCCATTGGGCGCTTGCCTAACTCCACACGGTCACTGGCTGGCTGTGCCGTTACACACAATATATTCGCGCAGGGGCACTTGGCATATGAATCATTCGATGGCCTTCCCACCGATAGCCTCACCATCAAAGAATATCGAAATGACGACAGGCATTGAAAAGGCGGTCCTCGCAGGCGGTGGCACCTAATGTCGTCGCACGTCAGTTTAATGGGTGCCGCCGGATCAGGCCTGGGTTGGTGATGTGGCCTATGTCGCCCCGCAAGAGGGCTGGCTCTATCCAGCCGCGATATCGTGAACTGGATAGAAGGCTTTTATAATCAACAGCGCCTTCACTCGGCCATCGGCTATCGTACGCCGGTCCAAATGGAGGCCGCCCTTAAAGCGGCGTGAACTTGCTGTACGTCAAACCGAGGCAGGTTCAAGGATCGGTTTGACCGGATACGGCGTGGCCGAAACTAAGTAGGATCTAATAGCGCAGATGATGGCATGTTGACGTTCAAGCAGATCGAGGCACTTTATTGGGTGGTGGAGCTTGGCGGGTTCGCCAAGGCGGCTGATAAGCTCAATACCACGCAGTCGGCGATTACGAAACGGATCAAAGAGCTGGAAGCCGATTTCGATATCCAGGTTTTTGACCGCTCTTCGAAGAAGGCGGTCATTACCCAGAAGGGCCGCGAA
>JAKFDW010000235.1:0-4322 GCA_036675955.1 Orrella sp.
TGTATGGCCCGGCTGAATTCGATTTGCAGGCGGCGCGGCAACACCAGGCCGTGCTCCTGTTCGAGCAGATAAGACACGCCTCCCTTGCCGGACTGGCTATTGACGCGTATCACGGCATCGTAGCTGCGCCCCAGGTCGGCCGGATCGATGGGCAGGTAGGGGACCTCCCATAATGTGTCGGGCTTCTGCTGGGCGAAGCCTTTCTTGATGGCATCCTGGTGCGAACCCGAGAAGGCCGTGAACACCAGGTCGCCGGCGTAGGGATGGCGCGGGTGTACGGGAAGCTGATTGCAATACTCCACACAGCGGCGTACTTCGTCGATGTCCGAGAAATCGAGTCCGGGATGTATGCCTTGCGTGTACAGATTCAGCGCCAGAGTGACCAGGTCCACATTGCCGGTACGTTCGCCATTGCCGAACAGGCAGCCTTCGATGCGATCGGCGCCCGCCATCACGGAAAATTCGGCGGCCGCCACTGCCGTGCCGCGGTCATTATGCGGATGCACGCTGAGCACGATGCAATCGCGCTGTTCAAGATGATTGTGCATCCATTCGACCTGGTCGGCGTACAGATTGGGTGTCGTCGCTTCGATTGTGGCCGGCAGATTGAAAATAATCTTGGATTCGGGTGTGGGCTGCCAGACGCCGGTTACGGCATTGCATACATCCAGCGCAAACTCCGGCTCGGTCGTGCTGAAGACTTCAGGCGAGTACTCATAGCGCCATGAGGTCTGGGGGTGCTGGCCGGTGCATTCTTTCACGAGCCGGGTGCCCTCGACTGCTATTTGCTTGACTTCGTCCTTGCTCATGTTGAAGACAATCTTGCGGAAGGCCGGAGCGCACGCGTTGTACAAGTGGACGATGGCCTGTTTTGCGCCGGCCGCCGATTCAACGGTACGGCGTATCAGGTCTTCGCGGGATTGCGTCAGGACGATAATGGTGACGTCGTCGGGGATGCGGTTTTCGTCGACCAATTTGCGAACGAAATCGAAGTCGGTCTGCGACGCCGACGGGAAACCCACTTCGATTTCCTTGAACCCGATTTTCACCAGTTGCTCGAAAAAGCGCAGTTTGCGTTCAACGCTCATGGGTTCGATAAGTGACTGATTGCCGTCACGCAGATCGGTGCTCATCCAGATCGGAGGATGGGTAATGCTCTTGCTGGGCCAGGTACGTTGGGAAAACTCGCGCGTGAACGGCACAAATGGACGATATTTGTCGGATGGGTTCGAAATCATGGGACACCTGTTGGCTGATTTGACTGGTTGCTGGCGTGTTCACCGGAGCATCAAGGAACAGAGCTCAAAAAACAGTGAATCTGGACGGGAAGATGTGGCTGGAACAGGCTGCCGAACTGCCACGAGACGCTAGGTCCGGCAACCGATCGGTAGTAGCAGCGATAGGGCTAGGGAAGAGGGGAGGCGCGGCTGAGCGCGCTGAACACGTAACGCCCGGCCGGCAGCGGCGCTGCGGGCACGGAGGTTATGGGGAGTGGCGTGTTCGGATCTCATAGCCCATAGTCAACCATATTATCGGGCGTCTGGCAAGGTTTTTTCCGGATGCGGCGCAATCGGGGAGGGGGCGATCAGTTCCGCATGGCGGCGTACCAAGGTGATTTTGGCAGCCCTGCCGTGATTGATTTCCCTTGCGGTTTGTTGCAGATCGCCCACGGTGATGGGATTGCGCCGGTCGGCCCAGACCCAGCGCAAGACCTCGAGGGCAGGATCGGACAGCTGCTGAGCCAGCATGGCCACCGTTTCTTCGCTGACTTGCTTTACGCGCACGCGCCGTTGGGTGCTTTGTACGAATCCATACAGGAAATAGGCAATAATAAGTGTGCACAGCGCCACTACGGCCCACCAGAAAAACGGGTTGTATTGTTTCAGCAGTGCAATAGTCTGGACACCTAGCGCATGTAAACCGCCATAATCAATGTCTCGACCGAATGCGACCAGCCGGTTGAGCAGGTTGTACCAAATCAGGGCTACCAGGACGACGACCGCGACGCACAGTGCTTTCTGCGCGGCCGTAAGCTTGAGCAGAGTGTTGCGCAACAAGGCTGCGTCTTGGCGGGTGGGCTGTTGAGTATTTGTTTTCATATAACTTATTTTAAAATGCAATCGCGCCAGTCATTAGAACTTCGTCAGCATCAGCAATTGGCATTGACTCCTCAGTTGCAGCAGTCGATACGATTCCTGCAGTTGTCGGCACAGGAATTGGAACTGGAGCTGGCGGAAGCTTTGCTTGAAAACCCCATGCTCGAGCATGAAGAGGAGTATGACACCGTTGCTGCCGATACGGTAGCCGACGATAGCCAAGCCCAGGAAGAGCGCTGGACGGTGTTGGGCTTGTCGAACCGGGCCAGCAATAATAATGCAGACGACGATCCCATGCGGCCGGAGACTGCCCTGGCCGAGACCCTGCAGGACCATCTTCTTCAGCAGCTGCACATGACGCGTGCTCAGCCGCGCGACTGCGCGCTGGTCTCCCTGCTCATCGATGAGCTCGACGCCAACGGCTATCTGCCTACCCCGCTGGAAGATATCCTGGAATATTTGCCCGGGGAACTGGCCGTCGACATCGATGAACTGCGCGCCGCCTTGCGACTGTTGCAGTCCTTCGACCCGCCTGGCGTCGGGGCGTTGTCGCTGTCCGACTGCCTTTGCCTTCAGCTCAAGCATTTGCGGCCAGCGGGCGGTACACCGGTTGCGCCGGAAATCCTTGCCTGCGCCATGGACATTGCCCGGAACCATCTGGCCGTGCTGGCGTCAGGCAACCTGGCACGACTGCGCGATGCGCTGGCGTGCGATCAAACTACGCTGCGCGCCGCGCACGCCTTGCTGCTGCAGCTCGAGCCCCGTCCCGCGCGCAACTGGGCGGTGTCCTTGGCTGATTACGTCACGCCTGACGTAATCGTGCGCAAGGTAAAACACCGTTGGCAGGCCAGCCTGAATCCGGCCGTCGTACCCAAGCTGCGTATCAACTCGGTATACGAAAGCCTGCTGGACCAAGCGGCTGCCGCGCCTGCCATGCAGGGCCAGCTCCAGCAGGCGCACGGTTTCATCAAGAGCATGAACCAACGGTTTGTCACGATATTGCGGGTTACGCAAGCCATCGTCGATCGGCAACAGGACTACTTTGAACAGGGTTTGGGCGCCATGCGTCCCTTGCTGCTGCGCGATATAGCGCAAGAGCTGGAGTTGCATGAGTCCACCGTATCCCGCGCCACGCGCCAGAAGTACTTGCAGAGCCCATGGGGAGTGATCGAACTCAAGCGTTTCTTTGGTGCTGCGCTGCTTACCGACGACGGCGACTCGACGTCGGCTACGGCAGTACGCTCCCTGATCAGCAAGCTCGTGGCCGAGGAGCCCAGCAAGAAACCGCTATCCGACAGTCAGATCGCCCTGCGCCTGGCCGAACAAGGTGTGGTAATCGCGCGACGCACAGTCGCCAAGTACCGCGAGGCCGCCGGCATCGAACCCGCCATATTGCGCAAGGCGCGCGCGGCGCTCGAAACTCCCTCTGACAGGACCTGAGTTTCATTTGCGAAAAGGGCCGCTCCAGGCAGGGCCGCAAGCGGTCCGCGTCATCCCGACAGCCGCGCCGTTCAACGCGTATGGCGTAATTATTTGTTAAATGAGATTGATTTTTATCCGGGCCTGGATAATAATTGTTCTCATGTTCATTTGCATCTGTAACGCCATCACTGAGCGTCAAGTACAAACCGCTGTAGCGGACGGGGCTTCCACCATGGGTGACCTGCAGGGTCAACTGGGGGTTGCGACATGTTGCGGCTGCTGCGCCGACACAGCACAGGAATACCTGCCAGGCGGACGTTACGCCGGACAGGCTTCCATTGCGCAGGAAGCCGGTACATTGGTGGCCAATGCCGCCAACGACCCCGTGGTTTCAGTTTCTGTCGCTATGGTCACCGTCGCCGTTCGGCGGGCTTGATATTTTCGGTTGCAATTTCTCTGAAGTACCGGCGCCTGCGGCGTTGCGTGGCTGATCCGGTTCATTTCATACCGGATTGGCCCCTTGTTTTTTGCTGCCATTACGGCGCAGCCGCGTAAAGCCTGGTTCTTGCGCATGAGCACTCATAAACAGCATCAATAAGCCTATTCATTCCCATTCGCAGACATACGCCGGCGGGCGCTTCCTGCCTGGCTGTTCGACCTATCTCCCCCCATTGAAACCGCGCATCTCCGTGTTAGCCTTATAGCCGGAACTGGCCGCGACCGCGTATTGCATTACGCCGTCGTGAGCTCTCGATGCTGTTATCGATCCTCACCTTTGCTCAGGAGTATGGCCATGAAAGGCGA
>JAKFDW010000236.1:0-1712 GCA_036675955.1 Orrella sp.
CTGAACGACCGCATGCTCGCCGGCGTGATGGGCGGCATCGCGCACCGTTTCGGATGGAATTCCACTTTGTTGCGGGCGGTATTCGTGATCGTGTCGATCGCCTCGGCGGCGTTCCCCGGGATCCTGGTGTACCTGATCCTGTGGTTGTTGATGCCCAACGAGGCGGATTGATCCGTCGATGCGGCAGACATGGCTGTACATCGCACGCGTGCTGGGGGTCGCGTGGTCGCTGCCGAATACCCTGGTCGGATTGCTCGCGGGCGCAGCAGGCATGCCGTTCGGGGCGATACCGCATTTGAGCCGCCGTGATTTCGCATTGGTGTTCCATCATTGGCCATGGGGGCCGGGCGGCGCGATCACGCTGGGCAACACCATCCTGCATACCGGCGCCACGCTGGATTCGGATTGCGTGACCTACGAACACCGTGCCGGCCACTGCCAGCATCCGCCGATCAAGCTCGGCGATCATGAACGCGCGCATGTCTATCAGTACATGGTGCTGGGGCCGTTGTTCCTGCCGGTGTACCTGCTATGCGGCGGGGTCAGCGTGCGCAATCCGTTCGAACGTGCTGCGGACCGTTACGCCATGACTGGTAAGGGTTGGTGGCCTTAGATTTTTTTGGCCGACAAACGGTTGGCGTTCTTTGACATCGGCATAACGGGCATGGCGTTATCGTTCGGGCGTCGGAAGAAAGGCAGATGGCGAAAGCCAGATGAACCAGCCTCCGGCAAGAAGGCTCAGCCGATCCGGGATAAAACCCGGAAAGACTGGGCCTTCGCTTGTTGGGGATCTGCCATTGCATCGGATGCCTGCTCGATCATGTTCAGGCGCTTTTCTTCTTCGTGGCTTTCGTGGGCGTCTTCTTCGCAGTCCTGCGTCCCGATCCCGATAACTTCCCGCCGCTGTCCTGCTTGTTGACCGTGGCCCAGGCGATGCGTTCGGCGGCCTTCTGGGAACGACCCTGCTCCAGTTCGCTTTCTTCGATGTGCTCCGCCTGGCGCTTCTGCTTGTCTGTATATGTGGTTTTTTCGCCGCGTGGCATTTCGTTTCTCCTGCCTTGACGTGTGGCCGAGGCTAGGTGCCGGAGCGTAAGTGGACGATGAAAAGCCGATGACCTGATTTCGACGCGGCGTTAGCGAGCGAGGCGTTGGAACGAGAACAGCTTGGCCAACGGATGCTTGCGCTTTTCGATCAATGCGCGCAGCAAGCCAGCGCCAAGCATGCTGTAGGTGATGCCATTGCCGCCATAAGCCATGGCGAAATGCACGCGCGGTCCATGCTGCTCGTGGGGGCCGAAAAAGGGTAGGCCGTCATCGGTTTCAGCGAAGGTGCCGCCCCATGCGAACGCGGGCTTCAACGGCAGATGCGGGAACAATTGCGCAGTCTTCTTGCATAGCACCCTGGATTTCTTCTCCACGCGCGCGTCGCGTTTGGCGGCGATATCCACGCTGTCGTCTTCGCCACCCACCAGCAGTCGTCCGTCTCCGGTGCTGCGCATGTACAGGTAAGGCCGTGCAGATTCCCAGACCATGGTGTTCTTGAGCGGGCCCAGCGCATCGTCTTCGATCGGATCGGTGATGAAGGCGTAGCTGCTGCGGTTCTGGGCCACCTTCTGCTTCAGGAAGTGCTGGTTGGCATAGCCTGCGGCCAGCACCAGATGGCCTGCCCGGATCGTATGGTCGTCGGTGCTTTGCAGGACGATGCCGCGGCT
>JAKFDW010000237.1:0-2157 GCA_036675955.1 Orrella sp.
GCAGAAAGAATATCCTGCAATTCGTGTTTGGATTGCTTGATTTGATAGTCGGCAAGCTCAGGCGAAAGCTTGGGCAGATAGGGATGGTCCAGCGTATGCGAACCCACTTCCATGCCGACGGTTGCCCACGCCCGCATTTCGTCCGGCGACATGAGGTCGGAATGGGCTATGCCTTTCTCCCGGTCCCATACGTTGCCGCCGCCCAGTTGGCGTGCGACAAAGTAATTGGTGGCGGTGAAACCTTGTTCCGCCAACACAGGCAGTGCATTCTGGAATACGTTGCGGTAACCGTCGTCGAACGTTATACCCACCACTTTGCCTTGCTGCTCGCCTTTTACAAACGGCATGAGATCCCGCATGGATAGGCCCCGATAACCGAAGCGCCGCAACCAGGTCATCTGTCGCCGGAAATCTGCCGGGTGCACAATCAGGCTGCGATAAGGCGACCCTTTAGGCGCGGGCTGCCCTATCTGGTGGTACATGAGTATAGGTATCATGAGGTCGATTATATCGGCGCAGTCAGTTCACGTGCCAATACTCGAGCCTGCTCATAGACTTTTTTAGTGTGTGCAAGAAAGCCGGGCGTAGAGAAAGCTTGCTCTACCCGCGTACGAGCCGATTGTCCCATGGCTGGCAAGCAAGCAGAGTCAGCCGAAATCTGGCGCAGCAACCTGACCAGGGCATCGACGTTGCCAGCGGGCACCACCCAGCCATCGATTCCATCGCGAACGTTTTCCGGCAAGCCGCCGGCATCCGACACCAGGGCGGGCAATCCCATGGCCATGGTTTCGCAACTGGCATAGGAGGCCGCTTCGCGATATGACAGCACAAAGCCGATATCACAGGCGCCAAGAACCGTACGTACATCCTTGACCAGTCCCGGAAACACCACTTGTTCCTGCAGATCAAAAAGCTTGAGCTTATCCAGCATCTCTTGCGAAGGCGGATCGCCAGCAAGCACCATACGGAAGCGGCGCCGCAAGTCTGGCTCCAGGCGTGAAATCGCCTCGGCAAGAACCAGCCAGCCTTTGTTGTAATCTGTTCCCCCTATGCTGCCCAGCACCAGCACATCATCATTCAGCGTTCCGAATAACCGTTGCCTGCATTCCTGCTTCACAGCCGCAGCGACCGGCCGCAAATAATCGATATCGATTCCATTTCGGACAACATGAATGGGATGACGGCTGTAATTGGACTTGGACAACATACGGGCGACGTAGTCGCAGACCGCAATGGAAGTGTGAGTACCGAACTTGGCACGCAGGCTATGCCCGAAGCTGGAAACCGGATTGGTATTGTGCTTGGTCCAGACGATAGCCGGACGATGCCGCAAGCCCAGGCTCGCCAGCATGATGTGCCGATGATCGGCGCCTCCGTTTACGTGAATGACATCGAATCGCTCGCGCTTTAGAAATTTGCGCAGAAGCATGACTTCCTTCAGTAATGAAAGCGGCCTGGATGTATAAAGCCCCGGCAGTACGCGGACTCCTGCCAGACTTGCGGCGTATTGGTAGAGCCGACCCGTCGGGGGTGCGGCCACGGTCAGGTCGACGTCGTCTTTCAGACCTTTCAAAAGGCTTAGCACGTACGTGACGTGGCCTCCACCATTTCCATGGTGTATATCGGTGATCAGGATTTTCATTGCGGGCCCAGCAGCGCCTACAGTGCCGTGGCCCTATCGACTTCGCCGTGTATTCAGAGGTTTCGTTTATTTAACAATAGCAATTTATTGTAACGAAAAAAACTGCCTGCGGCACCCATGGCGGCCAAGATAAATCCTTCCCTGCCGTCCAAAAAACCACGCCGTATCAAGTAAATGCGAATGAATGTCCATACAGCGTGGCCCGTGGCGCCCAATACACTGGTTCGGCGGCCCTTGGCGTGCATCATGGCTGCCGCTTCGGACGAGTAATGATTGATCTTGGCGATGAAGGTTTCAAGATCGGCATACGGGTAATGCAGAAAATGACCCTCGAGCACGGCCACGGTAGAAGCGGTCTGCACGCTTTCGTGCACGGCCACATCTTTGAAACGCGCGGTTCCCCGTTTGAACAGACGCAATACGTGATCGGGCCACCAGCCGCTGTGGCGTATCCAGCGCCCGCCGAAATTGGAAAGCCTGGCGATCTTGTAAGCCTCGGCACGCGGCGATGCGAG
>JAKFDW010000238.1:0-3924 GCA_036675955.1 Orrella sp.
CGTTACTTTGCGAGGAGCCGAGAACACGGTTGATTTATTGGTCAAAGATCCCGCTCAACTCAAGGAAATCAAGGTTGGCGATCAGGTCGAAGCCGTGTACGTCGAAGCAGTCGCTCTGCAAGTAACAGGAGCCAATAAGTAAGCCCCGAGGCATGGGTGAGGTTCGCTGGTGCGCATGGTGGGCGGCAATTAGCGGCTTCGCCGTCATGCAAACGAGTTTTACCGGTTCCATGCAGCGCACCGCGCACCGCATCCTGGGCACGCTCATCGGTGCCGCGCTTGGAACCATAGCGGGGCCCTGGATCGGTGACCGGCCGTGGCTGTTCGTGCCTGCCCTTGGGGTGATCGGCGGTGTGACGGTGTATTGCGGCAATGGGTCCAGGGCGGCCTACGCATGGGTTGTGGGCGGAGTGACTGCACTGTGCACCCGGCTCGCCAGCGGACAAGACACGGCAGCCCGCCATGGAGAAAATGGTACATCGCACGATAGGCTGCCTACTGGCCAGTGGGCTGGGTGTGGCGCTGCTGCCCCTGCTACAAGGGCATGCCGTTTTGTGCGTGCTTGCGCTGGCTTTCCGCGTGTGGGTCGGGAGTCACGCTTGCGATCAGCAGGCTATATTTGCCGCCGTCGCCGTCTGAAGCAAGCTCTTAGGACCCGCATTCGCCATGCCCCGTCGGTCATTAATCCAGGCATTCCGGTTTTCTCGTCACAGTATGTACCGGCAACTGCCGGACACGCTTGCCTGTCGCGGCGAAGATGGCATTGCACAGCGCGGGGGCGACAGGCGGCACTGGCGGTTCACCCACGCCGCCTGGCGGCAGGGCATGGCTGTCGTTTACCAGATGCGTGCGTATCGTGCGTGGCGAGGCGGCGTAGCGCAGCACTTCGTAGTCATGGAAGTTGCTTTGCATGACGCGGCCGTTCTCGAAGCTGATTTCGCTGGACAGCGCCAAGCTGAGTCCCATGATGGCGCCGCCCTCCATCTGGGCGCGGATGCGCTCGGGGTTGACTTGCGGACCGCAATCAATCGCCATGTCCACGGCCACCACCTGTACTTGACCTTTGTCATCGACCGCCACTTCGATTACGGTGGCGGTGTAGCTCATAAAGCTGTAGCAAAACGCCAGTCCAAAGCCATGGCCTTTGGACAACGTTCGGCCCCAGCCTGCGCCGCGCGTTGCGGCCTCGATCACGTCGCGCAGGCGACCGGTGTCGTAGGGGTAAATCTCGGGTGATTCGTCGTAGTTCCAGGTGTCGGAGATGGTGCCCGGATTGAATTTGCGTGGCGGGCCGATCAGATCCAGCGCGAACTGTTTGTGATCCTGTCCCGCACGATGAGCCAGTTCGGCGATGAAGCATTGCGCGGCAAACGCGTGTGGAATGTTGTACACCGAGCGGAACCACCCAATGCGGGCATGCGCCTCAACCTTGGCGGTTTCGACGCGCACATGGGGAATTAGGTACGGCATGTTGATGGCCGACATGGCGGCTTCGAACACCTGAAGGCCTTTGGCGCCTTCAGCAAATAAGGAGCCGATAGTGGGGGCGGCGCTGCGGTGCAGCCACGTCTCAGGTTGCCCATTCTTGGCAACCACGGCCTCCAGACGTTCGACGGCAACGGTGTGCAGGTAGTCGTGGTGAATGTCATCTTCGCGCGTCCAGACCAGCTTGACCGGTGTGCCCGGCATGGCCTGTGCAACGATGGCGGCCTCGTCCACATAGTCGGGCTTGGATTTGCGCCCAAAGCCGCCGCCCAGCAGCAACACGTTGATCTTGACGTTTTCGGGTTTGAGCTTGAGCCTGGAGGCAACGACATCCAGCGCGGCCTGCGGGTTCTGGACCGAAGTCCAGACCTCGCAACGGTCGCCGTTGACTACTACGGTCGCGACCGGCGGTTCCATCGAGGCATGGGCCAAATGCGGTAGATAATATTCAGCGGCAAAGCGCTCGGCTTCAGGTGCTCTGGCCCAGACTTCGGGCGCGTTGCCGTCATTGCGCAAGGCTTTGCCGGACGTGCGGGCGGCGGATTCCAGGGTCTTGCGATACGCGACGGAGTTGTAGCTGGCGTTGGGGCCATCATCCCATTCGATCTCCAGTGCGGCGCGGCCCTGCATGGCCGACCATGTATTGGACGCAACCACCGCCACGCCACCTAACGCCTGGAAGGCCGGTGCGCCACTGTAGGACGGAATCTCCATCACTTTCAGCACACCGGGCACCTGTAGCGCCTTTTCGCTGCGCACGTTGCGCAGTTTGCCGCCTACCACCGGCGGGCGGGCGACCACAGCGTAAACCATGCCCGGCAGATGCATGTCCATGCCATAAATGGCCTGGCCCTTGCCTATGGCTTCCAGGTCCACCAGCCGTACTTTCTCCTTGCCGATGTAGCGGAAGTCAGCGGGGGACTTGAGCTTGAGCGCATCGCCTTGGGGCACCGGTTGTTTGGCGGCTTCAGCGGCGAGCTCGCCATAGCCCAGGCGACGGCCGCTGGGCAGGTGCACCACTTCGTGTTGCACGGCGCTTACTTCAGAAGCAGGCACCGACCAGCGCACGGCGGCGGCAGCTTTGAGCATGTGCCGGGCCGCTGCGCCCACGCGCCGCATCGGTAGCATGAAGTGCCGCATGCTGCGCGAGCCGTCGACGTTCTGATTGCCGTAGCGCGTTTCGTTGGCCTCGGCCTGAATCACGTGTACGCGGTCCCAGTTTGCTTCCATCTCGTCGGCCACGACCATGGGCAGGCTGGTGCGTACGCCGGTCCCCATCTCGGCGCGGTGCGCAATGATGGTGACGGTGCCATTAGGCGCGATGGAAACGAATACCAATGGGTCGTCTACCGTGCCACCGGGCATGGTGTCGGCACCGTATTTCTTGGCGTCCGCCGCCCAGACCGCGCCGTTGGCGCTCACGGCCAGAAACAGCGCGCCGAGGCTGCCTTGCAAAAAAGTGCGGCGGGAAGGGTTTGGCGTTTTCGTCAACATTACTTTTCCCCTAGGTGGCTGGCGGCCTGCTGAATGGCTGCGCGGATGCGTGGATAGGTTCCGCAACGGCAGATGTTGCCGCTCATGGCATCATCGATCTGCTGCTCGGTCGGTGCCGGCGTGGACTTGAGCAGGCTCACCGCGGACATGATCTGTCCTGCCTGGCAATAGCCGCATTGTGCGACGTTGTTCTCTATCCAGGCCTGTTGTACGGCCTGGCCGACCGGGTCGCCTTCGATGCCTTCAATGGTCGAGATGGCGCGTCCGGCCACTGCCGAGACGGGCGTGACACAGGCACGGATGGGCTGGCCGTCCATGTGTACCGTACAGGCGCCGCACACCGCCATGCCACAACCGAACTTGGTGCCTGTCATGCCAAACTCATCGCGCAGGACCCATAAAAGAGGCATGTTCTCGGGGACGTTGACTTCCTGGGATTGGCCGTTGACCTGGATGCGTGTCATGGTGAAAAGGTCCTGTTTTTAAGGTGGGACGGTTTGTCGGCATGGCACCGCCATGGGCGTTCAATGGTAGCCCCGAACATGGAGCGTAGCAATGATGGTGCCGACTGGTTCCACGCCAATCATGACACGGTTCCGCCTGCATTGTTCGTAACTAGCTTTTGTGGCGCGGCAAATTCGGGGCAAGTATTATGTTGGACAAAGGCCTGGTTCCGAGTGGATGATCTACTGCACGAGAGAAATGCCTTAAGTTCAACCGCAAGGAACGGGTTTTTCAAAGCGACGTGTTTTTCTACACTCGTATTGTCTTCACCATGCGTACGAGTGCGGAAATGAAAACCCAACTGCCCAAGCAACAAAGCTGGGAAAGCGTCGAGCAATCGCTCGACGCCCATGGCAACGCCATACTTTCGGGCCTATTGACGATGGAGCAGTGCAGTCAGCTGACGGCGCTGTACGCGCAAGACGAGCATTTCCGCACACG
>JAKFDW010000239.1:0-26532 GCA_036675955.1 Orrella sp.
TGAGCGCCTGGAAACCGGATGCGTAGGTCTTGTCCAGATTGGATACCGAAATAACGGGTGACATAATGATTTCCGAATTCGACTAGGGCACAATACCATAATCGGAAACCCTGATCGATTTGATAACCGGGCTCGTATGCCATCGACATTCTCTTGCAAGGCGGCACTGTTGACGCCTGCCCAAATGGCGGTCGCCGACAGCGCGACCATCGCCGCAGGCACCAACGGAATGGCGTTGATGGAAGCCGCCGGTTCGGCAGTGGCCAATGCTGTCGGAGCGCGCTGGAGCAAGAGGCCTGTACTTGTTTTATGCGGTCCGGGCAATAACGGCGGCGACGGATTTGTCGCGGCCCGTCATCTGCGCGATGCGGGCTGGGGCGTTCGCGTGGCTTTGCTGGGCAGTGTGGAACATCTGTCTGGCGACGCGGCAAGGCAAGCCGCTTTATGGGCCGACGACGTGCACGCGCTTTCGGTCGATCTGCTCGACGGCGCGGCGCTGGTCATCGATGCTTTATTCGGGGCGGGGCTGTCCCGGCCCATTTCCGGCACACCGGCCCAGGTGCTCGATGCTGTCGTCTCGCGCCGCATTCCTGTGTGCGCCGTCGACGTGCCCAGCGGTCTTGACGGCGCCACCGGACAAGTGCATGGAATTGCCGCCAAAGCCGATATCACCGTTACCTTCTTTCGCAAGAAGCCGGGCCATGTGCTGATGCCGGGCAAGCGCTTGTGCGGCGAGCTCATTCTTGCCGATATCGGTATTCCCGATGCGGTTCTCTCCGGCATCGAACCTGCCGTATTCGAGAATTCGCCGACTTTATGGATGGATTCCTACCCGTGGCCAAGCACCGAAGGCCATAAATATCAGCGCGGCCATGTGCTGGTAGTGGGCGGAGCCACCATGACAGGCGCCGCAAGGCTGGCTGCGATGGCCTGCGCGCGGATAGGGGCGGGCCTGGTCACCGTGGCATCGCCCGGTTCTGTCTGGCCCATATACGCCGCCGCGTTGACCAGCGTAATGGTGCAGCGCGTCGACGACCTGAACATGCTGGACGAGCTGCTCTGCGACGAGCGTAAAAATGTAGTTGTCGTCGGTCCGGGGGCAGGGGTGTCCGACGGCACGCGCGATTATGTGCTGGCCGTGCTGGCACGCGGGCGTTCGTGCGTGCTCGACGCCGATGCCATCAGCGTCTTCGCCTCCGACCCGGAGTCGCTATTCGGTGCCATAGCGGGGCCCTGCGTGCTTACGCCCCACGAGGGCGAGTTCGGCCGTCTTTTCGGTACTAAGGGGGACAAACTCGAGCGCGCACTGCTCGCGGCCAGGCATAGCGGCGCAGTGTTGGTGCTCAAAGGTCCGGATACCATCATTGCGGCGCCGGATGGGCGGGCCATCATCAACTCCAACGCGCCTCCTGACTTGGCGACAGGCGGCACAGGAGACGTCCTCACGGGCTTCATTGCGGGCCTGATGGCCCAGGGAATGGATGCTTTTCGTGCTGCAGGCGCTGCCGTATGGCTGCATGGCCGGGCGGCAACGCTTTTCGGTCCGGGATTGGTCTCGGAAGACCTCCCGCAGATACTGCCCAGGGTGCTGCGCCGCCTGCGGCGTAATGTGGAGCAGGGCAAAGAGTGATAATCGCAAGCCTTATCGATCACCGCCCTGGCTTTATCGGCATAATGTTTGTCTTGCAACGTTAAGCACCAAGAGATTTCCCGTATGTCCGACGTTATTGCCTTGATCTTCGACTTTGACGATACCCTCGCTCCCGACAGCACATCGGGCTTTCTGACGGATATCGGGGTCGATGTTCAGCGTTTCTGGAAGAATCAGGTCGACCCTTTGCTGTTCGAACACGACTGGGATCCCGTGCCGGCCTATCTTTATCAGATGATTGAACTGTCAAAGACTGGTGCGCATGGCCTGATCGACCGGAGTCGACTGGAAGACTGGGGCCGGCGGCTGCCTTTGCACGCCGGCGTGGAGACCTTGTTCGGACGACTGCGCGCAATGGTGAAAGACCAGCATCCGCAAGTCCAGCTGGAGTTCTATCTGATTTCCAGCGGCATCGGCGACGTGGTGCGCCATACATCCATCGCGCACGAGTTCACCGATATCTGGGCTTCGGAATTCATCTACGATGCCCAGGGAGGCATACACTTTCCGCGGAGAGTCGTCAGCTTCACCGATAAAACGCGCTATCTGTTCCACATTCAAAAAGGCATCATCGGCGCGTCGTCGCGCAACAAGCCTTTCGAAGTCAACAAGAAGGTTGCACAGGAAAAATTGCGCGTTCCCTTTGAGCAAATGATATTCGTGGGCGACGGGTATACCGATATACCGTGTTTTTCGTTGATCCGACGCTCAGGCGGCGTCGCCTTCGGCGTCTGGGACCCGAAACACCGCGACAAGCGCAGCCGCGCCTGGGGGTTTATCCAGGAAGGCCGGGTGTCCAACCTGAACCAGGCACGCTACGACGAGCAAGCCGAACTCTACCAATGGCTGGAGGAGGCCGTGGAAAGCCTGGCTGGCCGTATTTCCTTGAACAACCGGATCTATCGTGGCTGAATCAGAGGTATCCCCGCTTTTATACAGTTCGGCAGACGAAGCAGCCATGCAGGCGGCGCTACAGCAGGCCGAGCTGGCCTACCAGGTTGGCGAAGTTCCTGTTGGCGCCGTGGTGCTGGACGCGGAAGGGCGGATCATAGGACAAGGCTTCAATCGCACCATCACCGATCACGATCCCACCGCGCACGCGGAAATCGTGGCGCTGCGCCAGGCCGCCGCTGCCTTGGGCAACTACAGGCTGCCCGGGGCCAGCCTGTTCGTTACGCTGGAGCCCTGTGCCATGTGCATGGGGGCCATGCTGCATGCGCGTATCCGCAGGGTCGTATATGCGGCCACCGACCCCAAGACCGGCGCTTGCGGCAGTGTGTTGTGCGTGCATGCCTACCCCCAGCTTAATCACCAGACCTCGGTTACCGGCGGTTTGCTGGCCGCCGAATGCGGCGATTTGCTGCGGCAGTTTTTTCGCGAACGGCGCCGCAAGGCCGCGCCATAGATGGCTACGGCCTCGGCCGCAGCGCATGAATTACTATATCTTCCTTTCTTTTGCTCCTTTTCGCTTACAGACGAGATCAACAATGACGCACGCGGCGCACGACCATGATCATGACCATTCCCACGAAGATCATGAGCACCATCATCACCATCACGAGCACCCGTCGCCCCAAGGAATTTATCTGATTTCGCCTTCGGGCGCCGTCTCCGATCCGCTGGCTGTGGAACTCGCACGCGAACGACTGGGCGAACTGGGTTTCAAGACGGCGGTCGACCGTACTGCGCTTGCCGTGCATGAACGCTTTGCGGGCACCGACAAACAGCGCCTGGCCGGCATTGCGCGCGCCTTGAAACAGAAGCATCCTATCGTCATGGCAACAAGGGGCGGCTATGGCCTCAGCCGCCTGCTTCCTTTCATCGACTGGGCCGCGGTGGCCGACAGCGGAAAACTATTCATAGGCCAGAGCGACTTCACGGTGTTCAGCCTGGCTTTGCTGGCCAAGACCGGCGCAAGCAGTTTTGCAGGGCCCACTGCCGTTTACGACTTCGGCGCCAAGAAAATGGACGACCTCACCGCGGCCTTGTTTACTGAAAGCATGCGTCGCGAACTCGAGGTCCTGAGCTTCGAGTCTCCCGGCTCCGATGCCGTGGACGCGCGCGGCATTTTGTGGGGCGGCAATCTTGCCATGGTCGCGTCGCTGATCGGTACGCCCTACATGCCCGATATCGACGGAGGCATCCTTTTCCTGGAAGACGTTGCCGAACACCCCTTCCGGATAGAACGCATGCTCACCCAGTTGTGGCATGCCGGTATCCTGGCACGCCAGAAGGCCATCGTGCTCGGACGCTTCACTGACTACCGCCTTGCTGCGCACGATAATGGCTTCGACCTTCCTTCCGTCCTTGCCTGGCTGCGTGCAACAGTGAAGGTGCCGGTGATAACGGGCCTGCCTTACGGCCATGCCAGGGTCAAGGCCACCTTGCCTGTCGGCAAGCGAGTCGGGATCGCGACGGAAGATGGGATGGCGCATTTGGTGCTCGAAGAACACTTCTAGGCTCAACTTGTTAAACTAACAGGTTATGTCGACTTTTTTACGTGATACCTCTAAGTGATCTCCACTGCAAATCTAACTATCCAGTTCGGCCCCAAGCCTTTATTTGAAAACGTCAGTGTCAAATTCGGGGAGGGCAATCGTTACGGCTTGATTGGCGCCAACGGTTCTGGCAAGTCCACCTTCATGAAGATTATTGGGGGCGACCTGGAGTCGAGCGCCGGCAACGTGTCGCTCGATCCTGGAGTGCGCCTGGGCAAATTGCGCCAGGATCAATTCGCGTATGAAGACATCCGCGTGCTGGATGTGGTGATGATGGGCCACGAAGAAATGTGGCAGGTGATGTCGGAGCGGGACGCCATTTATGCCGACCCGGATGCCACGGAAGACGATTACATGCACGCCGCCAATCTCGAGGCGAAATTCGCCGAGTATGACGGTTATACGGCTGAAGCGCGGGCGGGCGAGTTGTTGCTGGGGCTTGAAATTCCTGTCGAGCAGCACAGTCAGCCTATGCGCGAAATCGCCCCGGGCTGGAAATTGCGCGTGCTGCTGGCCCAGGCGCTGTTTTCGAATCCCGATGTGCTGCTGCTGGACGAACCGACCAACAACCTGGATATCAACACCATACGTTGGCTGGAAGACGTGCTCAACAGCTATCAAAGCACGATGATCATTATCAGCCACGATCGCCATTTCCTGAATCAGGTTTGTACGCACATGGCCGACCTGGATTACCGCGAACTGCGGATTTACCCGGGCAACTACGACGACTACATGCTGGCCTCGACGCAGGCCCGCGAACGCATTTCGTCGTCGAACGCGAAAGCCAAAGAGCGTGTGGCGGAATTGCAGGACTTTGTACGCCGCTTCGCCGCCAACAAGTCCAAGGCGCGCCAGGCCACATCGCGCCTCAAGCAAATCGACCGCATCAAAGCGGCGGCGGTCGAGGTCAAGCCATCGTCGCGCCAGAACCCTTACATTCGTTTTGAGCAGACCAAGGTATTGCACCGCCTGGCCGTAACCATAGACAAGATCAGCAAGTCATACGACAAGCCCGTCATCAAGCCATTTTCCGCCATGATAGAAGCCGGCGAGAAGATTGCGATCATCGGTGCCAACGGCGTCGGCAAGACAACGCTGCTGCGCATGCTGGCCGGCGATCTTCAGCCCGACACGGGTTCGATCAAGTGGTCCGAAAGCGCCGATATCGGCTATATGGCGCAAGACGTATCCGACCAATTCCAATCGGACAAGACCTTGTTCGACTGGTTGAGCGATTACCGCCAGGCAGGCGACGACGACCAGTCCATGCGCTCGGTGATGGGCCGCATGCTGTTCTCGGGCGATGATATCGGCAAGGAAGTCAGGGTGTTGTCGGGCGGCGAGAAAAATCGCATGAGCTTCGGCCGCCTCATGCTGGGCCGTCACAACGTGATGCTGCTCGACGAACCCACCAACCACCTCGACATGGAATCGATCGAATCGCTGCAGTTCGCGCTCGAGAAATATGCGGGTACGCTTGTTTTCGTCTCGCATGACCGGGAATTCGTGTCCGGTGTTGCCACCCGTATCATGGAAATCATGCCCAATGGCGAGGTGGTGGATTATCTGGGCGGCTACGAGGACTATCTGGCTTCGCGCGGTATCGAGGCTTGATAGCCACCAGCCATGCCTTATACCTTGACGGGGCGGGCAAGCTACCAGGAAGAGATCAGGAAAAGCCGCTTTATCGTATTGGCGGAGGCGGTTCAGTCCCCGGCCGACGCCTTGCGGTTCTTTTCCACGCATAGCGCCGCGGACGCCGCGCATAATTGCTGGGCATATCGCATCGGAAGCGAATATCGCTACAACGACGACGGCGAGCCCGGCGGCACGGCCGGACGCCCCATACTCCAAGCCATCGAAGGACAAGACTGCGACCGGGTCGCGGTGCTGGTGGTGCGCTGGTTTGGCGGCATCAAGCTTGGTCCGGGCGGCCTGATACGCGCTTATGGCGGGACGGCGGCGCAATGTCTGCGGTTGGCCGGCAAGACCGAAATCATAGACGAGGTGATGGTGGCGTGTCGCTGCCGCTTTGCCGACATGGCGCGGATTCAGTCCCGCTTCGCGGCGTTCCAGGCCCGAATCGTGAGTGAAACGTTTGACGGCAAAGGCGTGCGTTGGCAGTTGGCTGTTGCGCGCAGCCGGGAAAAATGCCTGTCGGAATTGTTTATCGACCTTACACGTGGACAGGGAGAGTGGCTGCTTGCCTGAATATGTTCTGTGCCAGCTCTATGTAATTGCTTTTGATCAGGGAAGCGGGGGACGGAGACCAGATCAGCCTGCTGACCGATTTTTGTGCATGGGCGAACGATATAAATCGGATTCCAGAGAGGCCGCTGCGAGCCAGGCACTGCGGAACGATAGAAACGCCCATCCCCTGCGATACCAGCGAAGCGACGCTAAGCCAGTGCCGCGCTTCATTCTTGACTCTGGGAAAGAAGCCTGCGTGCAGACACATTGAAAGCAAGGTCTCGTAATAGCTGGGCGAAAACGAGCGGGAAAAGAAAATGAAATCTTCCGCCGACAATTGGCTTAATTCTATGCGGTGCTCGTTCGCCAAGGGATGAGTATCGGGCACGCATATGGAAAATGGTTCCGCCAAGAGGTCCATGGACGATATCCCGGGTGGAATCGGATTCGCATGGATGAAGCCTAAGTCTATGCCGCCCCGTTCAATCATGGTGATTTGTTCCGCCGAGTTCAGCTCCAACAGCGCATTTTCCACTTCAGGATAGCGCTCTTTGCATAATTTCAACATGCCGGGTAAGCCGCGGTACAACATCGAGCCGACAAATCCGATCTTCATCTGGCCGTGTAGGCCCAAGTCAATACGTTTTATAAGTGTTGCCACATCGGCATTACGCTGCAACAGAAACAAAGCTTCCTTGTACAACGCCGCTCCCGCGGGAGTGGGCGCAACATGGCGGCTGGTTCGTGTCAGTAACTGCACGTCCAGTATGTCTTCCAACTGTTTGATCGCATAGCTGAGCGGCGGCTGGGACACATGCAGGCGCCGCGCCGCCCGGCTGAAACTCAGCTCCTCTACTACGGCTACGAAATATCGAAGCAGGCGCGGCTCGAGTTCCATGGTCTTTCTATACTTTCTATGTATTGATCGTAAGGTAATTGGTATTGGTAGATATTAATGCCTGAACTTAAGATAGATCAATATTTTCGAAGGTCACCCATATGGCACATGAACTCCAGCCCGTCGCGGCGTCGAATATCCCGGATTCACGGGGAATCAATCTGTTTCAGGTGGATCCTTTTGCTCGCGGATTGCTTGAGGCCTATCTCCCGGGCGAATTGCACGCGCATCTGTTGCCGCATTTCGATGCACTGGGGCAAATGGTGGGATCGACGTTGGACGTGCTGGCCGCCGTCGCCGACAAAAATCCCCCTGAGTTGTCAGTGCGCAGCCGATCGGGCCAGGATGAATCCCTGGTCGTGAAGCATCCCGCCTATGTCGAGTTGGAAAAAGTGGCTTACCAAGAGCTTGGGCTGGCGGCGATGTCGCATCGAGGCGGCGCTTTGGGCTGGCCGCAGCCCATGCCGCCCGCCGCAAAGTATGGACTGAGTCATCTATTCGTTCAGGCCGAGTTCGGTTTGTGCTGCCCCGTCAGCATGACCGACTCGCTTGCGCGGACACTTAAAAAGTTCGGCGAGGCGGAGTTGATCGACAGGGTGCTGCCGCAGCTTACGGCGCTCGACTTCGACGAACTGCGCCAGGGTGCCATGTTTATGACCGAACAGGCAGCCGGATCCGATGTAAGCGCAACCGAAACCCAGGCGCAATTACAGGATGACGGGCAGTGGCGCTTATATGGCGACAAATGGTTTTGCTCCAACCCGGATGCTGGTTTCGCAATGGTGTTGGCGCGCAGCGAGTCCAAGAAGGGCCTTGCCGGGGTTTCGCTGTTTTTGCTGCCGCGAGATTTGCCCAACGGGGGCCACAATCATTACCGCGTTCTCCGGTTGAAAGACAAGCTGGGCACCCGTTCCATGGCCAGTGGTGAAATCCGGCTGGAAGGCGCGTATGCCTGGCTTATCGGGGATCCAGGAAAGGGTTTCCAGCAGATGGCCGACATGATCAACAACTCGCGTTTATCCAATGGCATGCGCGCCGCGGGCCTGATGCGCCGGGCATTGAGCGAAGCCACCTTTGTGGCCCGGAATCGACGCGCGTTCGGTACGCGATTGATCGATATGCCGTTAATGCAGCGGCAATTGCTGAAAATGACAATACGAACCGAGCAAGCCCGTTCGGTAATGTTCCAGACCGCTGCCGGACTGGAGCGCGCGGACGCAGGCAGTTCCGAGGCGAAGTCCCTGGTGCGTATCTTGACGCCCTTGATCAAGTTTCGCGCATGCCGCGACGCCAGGAAAGTCACCGGCGATGCCATGGAAGTCCGCGGCGGCTGCGGCTATATCGAAGAATGGGTGGAACCCCGGCTGGTGCGGGATGCCCATTTGGGCTCGATATGGGAGGGTACAAGCAATATTGTCGCCCTGGACGTACTGCGGGCGATCACAAAGAACAATTGCCTGGAAGTCTTGCAAAACCATGTAGCCAAGCTTCTGGCCGAAGGCGCGCCGTGCCCCGGCGCGTTGGCGGCGCTCCAGTCTGATTGCCTGGACAAGGCCTACAAGCTTGCCGATGACGCTGCCAGACAAGGGCGGTCAGAGTTGGCGCGACAAGTAGCGTCCGCTCTCTACCACGTTGTTTCCATGGCCGCTATGCGATGGGAGGCGCGGCATGACACCTTGCTGAGCAGAAACGATCTTGCCGATCTGGTTTTGCTGCATCGGCTTGCACCCCGCGATCCGTGTGTCTCCGATGCTCCGGATCTCGATCATGGCTTGCTTTCCCGGACACTTTTCTAAGCGCCGCGCAGGCCAGGCGGCTGACGATTTTTAAAAAAAGGAGACATTATGAAGAACCTCTCGTCTATTGCTGCGTTGATTGCCTCGGCTCTCGTTTCCGCGGCTCCAGCTCCTGCGCTGGCGGCGGACACCGCAGAAAGCTATCCCGCAAAGCCCATCGGCCTTATCGTGCCATTTCCACCCGGCGGTCCTACCGATGCGCTCGCCCGCCGTCTGGCGCAGGGTTTGAGCGAACCGCTGGGACAGCCTGTCATCGTGGAGAACAAATCAGGGGCCGGCGGCAACATAGGATCGGAGTATGTGGCAAAGTCCAAGCCCGACGGCTATACGATTCTGTTCGGGACATCGGGTCCTCTTGCCATTAATGTAAGTTTGTACAAGAAGCTCGGGTATGATCCGCGCCGAAGCTTCAGCCCCATTATCCGAATCGGCCATCTTCCGAATATATTGGTCGTGAATTCATCCCTGCCCGTGAAGAACCTGGAAGAGCTTATCGCCTACGCCCGCGCGAATCCCAATAAGCTTTCCTTCGCCTCGTCGGGCAATGGCGCTTCGTCTCATCTGGCCGGCGTGCTGTTCAACCAGATGGCGGGAACCAATATCCAGCATATCCCTTATCGGGGCACCGGTCCCGCCCTGAATGACTTGCTCGGCGCCCAGGTATCGATGTCATTTACCGATATTCTGACTGCACTCCCGCATATCAAGAGCGGAGCGCTTCGTCCCATTGGATTGGCAAGCGCCGAGCGTTCCTCGGCTTTACCAGACCTGCCCACCTTGTCCGAACAGGGGCTGGAAGGGTATGACGTCAGTGTGTTCTTCGGCATCGTCGCCCCTGAAGGTACGCCGGCTCCTATCGTGGATAAGTTGAACAAGGCATTCCAGACGGCTATGCAGGTTCCCGAAATAAAGCAGACCCTGGCGCACCAGGGCATTGTGGAAGCGACAGACCAGACTCCAGACGGTCTGAAGACTTTCATCGGCAAGGAAGTGCCTAAATGGGCCGAGTTGGTAAAAAGCGCGAATATTGCACTGGATTGAGGAAAGTGAGCATGAATACAACGGCTGATGTGGGCGCCTTGCACGGCTGCAGGGTCATAGACCTTTCCCGGGTGCTCGGCGGCCCCTATTGCACGCAGATCCTTGGAGACCACGGGGCCGACGTTTTCAAGATCGAGCCCCCGTCGGGCGATGAAACCCGAGGCTGGGGGCCACCCTTTCTTGATGGGACAGCTTCGTATTTTCTGGGTGTCAATCGAAATAAATACGGTTTGGCGCTAGACCTGTCGACTCCCGAGGGCCAGGATTTCTTGAAGGGTCTATTGCAGAACGCCGATGTATTGGTAGAGAACTTCAAGCCCGGCACCCTTGAGAAGTGGGGTTTGAGTTCGGCCCTGCTGCAGGAACAGTTCCCACGCCTCATACATTGTCGTATAAGCGGGTTTGGGGCGGAAGGTCCGTTGGGCGGCTTGCCCGGATACGACGCTTGTGCCCAGGCAATGTGCGGCCTGATGAGCGTCAATGGCGACGCCGACGGTTCCGCGACCAGGGTGGGCCTGCCGGTGGTCGACATGGTAACAGGCCTGAATGCCGCGCTGGCCATACTTATGGCTGTCAACGAGCGGAACCGCAGCGGCAGAGGGCAATTTCTTGATATCACCTTGTTCGACTGTGCTATCTCGTTATTGCATCCTCATGCGGCCAATTATTTCCTGAGCGGAAATATTCCCCAGCGCACTGGCAATGCGCATCCTAACATCGCACCTTATGAATCATTTGAAACCCGGGACGGCGAAATTTTCCTGGCGGTTGGCAACAACAGGCAGTTCGAGTTGTTGGCACAGGTATTGGGGGATGAGACTCTTGCGCTGGACGCCCGGTTTCAGTCGAATGCCGACCGTCTGGTCCACAGGGCCGAGCTGCGAAATATTCTGGCTGCCTTGTTTGAACATCTTGTGGCGGCCGATGTCGCGCAGATGTTGCTGAAGAAAGGCGTACCGGCCGCCCCGGTGTTGAACGTGGAAAATATTCTGAAGCATCCCCATACGAAGTATCGGGAAATGATCATAGAACAGGGAAACTACCGCGCCATTGCATCCCCGATCAAGCTTTCGCGGACTCCTGCGACATTGCGCAGACTCCCGCCCGAATTCGGCCAGCACACCGAAGAGATCGCAGCGTCAATATTGCCTTCTTGAGCGGTGTGGGACCGGCCGCCGTGCAGCGGTAGTCTCCTGCAAAGGTGAAGCCGGACAGGGCCCTGTGGCTCTACGACTCGTCGGCGTCGTCCTGGCTTTGCTGCGCGGCGATTTCAGCGTGCACCTTGTCCATGTCAACGGCCTTGACCTGGGTGATTAGTTCGTTCAGCTGACTGGCCGACAGCGCGCCCGGCTGGGAGAATAGCAGGACCTGCTCGCGGAACACCATGAGGGTGGGGATGGAACGTATTCCCATGCCGGTAGCCAGTTCCTGCTGGTCTTCGGTGTTCACCTTGGCGAAGGTGATATCGTCGTGCTGGTCGGACGCCGCATCGAAAATGGGCGCGAAATTCCGACAGGGGCCGCACCAGGGTGCCCAAAAGTCCACGATCAGCGGCTTGCTTTCCTTGATTGCCGCCTGAAATGTGTCTTTGTTCAATTCGATGGTGCCCATGGTATCTCCCCAAACAAAAAGCGGCTTATAGCCGCTTTGTAATGATTAAAATATCCGGGTAGTGTAGCGCGCTTTACCGCGCGCAACGGTTTCGGGGCGTAACGCCGTTGCGCGGCACACCCCCTGACTCGCTCCTCAGGCAGGAAAAAACGCGTATCGGATGACAAACAGGACGGCCACCAGGAGCGTCGCCATGTGGATTTCGCGAAAACGGCCGGTTATGGCCTTGAGCACAACATAGCTGATAAAGCCGAAAGCCAGCCCATCGGCAATGGAGTAGGTAAACGGCATCATGATGGCGGTCAAGGCGGCGGGGGTCGCTTCCGTTATCTCGTTCCAGTCGATTTCAGTTATCTCGCGCAGCATCAGTCCCGCCACATACAGCAGGGCGGGGGCTGTTGCATAGGCAGGTACCGATCCGGCCAGGGGCGCCACAAACAGTGCAAGTAAAAACAGTACGCCGACCGTGAGCGCGGTAAGGCCTGTGCGGCCGCCGGCCTGAACGCCTGAAGCGCTCTCGGCGTAGGCCGTGGTGCTGCTGGTTCCCAGGAACGAGCCCGCCACGATCGCAGTGCTGTCCGCCATCAGCGCGCGCCCCAGGCGGTTGGGCTTGCCCTCCTGGACCAGATTGGCCCGCTTGGCCACGCCTATCATGGTGCCCGTGGCATCGAATACCTCGACCAATACCAGCACCAGGATGACGTGCACAAAGCCGGTATGCAGCGCGCCCATGATGTCAAGTTGCATGAAGGTGGGTGCCAGGCTGGGCGGCGCGGAAAACACCCCATAGAACTCGCTATGGCCGGTCAGCATGGACAGGACCGTAACCACCAGAATGCCGATCAGGATGGCGCCCCTTACCTTCATGGCGTCCAGCGCCGCAATGATGAAAAATCCCAGGATTGCAAACAGCGCCGGTGCGGCAGTGAGATCGCCCAGGTCGACTTTGGTAGCCGGGTTCGACACGACGATGCCCGAACTGCCCAGTGCAATAATGGCCAGAAACAATCCTATGCCGGCTGCAATGGCGGCGCGCAGGGACTTGGGTATGCCTGCCACCAGCCAGGAGCGGATGCCGGTCAGCGTGAGCAAGAGAAAGATGACGCCCGATATGAATACGGCCCCCAGTGCCTGCTGCCAGCTGTAACCCAGCGCTCCGACCACGGTGAAGGCGAAGAAGGCGTTCAGGCCCATGCCGGGCGCCATGCCTATGGGCCAGTTTGCGAGGAAGGCCATGATAAGCGTGCCTATGGCCGCCGCCAGGCAGGTGGCCACGAAGATGGCGCTTTTGTCCATGCCGGTGCTCGACAGGATTTCCGGATTCACAAAAATAATGTACGACATTGTCAGGAATGTCGTGATCCCGGCCAGTATTTCGGTGCGCACTGTCGTTCCGTGTTCACGCAACTGGAAGAAACGTTCGAGCATGGGTCTTTCCTAGGAATATGCTTGATTAGCAGGGTGGGCTGGCCCGCATGCAGGGGCAGGCTTTATCATTTGAAATATCGAAGCCTGAATTCTAAGGCGGATTTAATACTGGTTGTAAACTAGCGCTCATGATTATTATTGGTTTTGAAAGCTCTTGCGATGAGACCGGCGTCGCGCTGGTCTGTACCGAACGGGGTTTGCTGGCGCATTCCCTGCATAGCCAGATCGCCATGCATCAGCAGTATGGCGGCGTCGTGCCGGAATTGGCTTCGCGCGACCACATACGGCGGGTGTTGCCCCTTACGCGCGAAGTGCTGGCCGCGGCAGGCCTGGCCGCGGACCAGATCGATGCCGTAGCCTATACGGCTGGCCCGGGCCTGGCCGGTGCGCTGCTGGTCGGCGCAAGCGTTGCGCAATCGTTCGCGTGGGCCCGCGGCCTGCCCGCCATTCCCATCCATCATCTGGAAGGGCACTTGCTGTCGCCTTTGCTGGCGGCTCCCCGTCCCGATTTTCCATTCGTGGCATTGCTTGTTTCCGGCGGACACACGCAAATCATGCGCGTTGACGGCGTCGGAAACTATCAACTGCTGGGCGAAACGCTGGATGACGCGGCCGGCGAGGCCTTCGACAAGACCGCCAAGCTGATGGGGCTGGGCTACCCCGGCGGACCGGCGTTGTCCAATCTTGCCCAGCAGGGCGACGCCGCGGCCCATGACTTCCCGCGGCCGATGCTGCACAGCCCGGATCTGGATTTCAGCTTCAGCGGCCTCAAAACGGCGGTGATGACCCGCGTCAAAAGTATGGAGAAAGCCGGCGGCCCGTTATCGTCGGAGCAGCGCGCTGACCTGGCTGCCGCCACCGAAGCCGCCATTGTCGACGTGCTTGCCTTCAAGTCGATTAAGGCGATGAAGCAGACGGGCTTGAAGCGATTGGTCGTCGCCGGCGGGGTAGGGGCGAATCGCCACTTGCGCTCCAGGCTGGTGCAGGCCATGGGAAAACTGGGCGGGCAGGTGTTTTTTCCTCCGCTGGACCTGTGCACCGACAATGGCGCCATGATCGCTTTCGCGGCCGCCATGCGGGTGAACGCAGGCTTGGTGGACCTGGCCGATACAAGCCATGCGTTTACTGTAAGGCCGCGCTGGGAACTTCACGACATCTGCCAGCCCGCAACTGCCGCGGCCGTATAGCGCAAGGGCTTATTTTGTCTTGCTGCCGATGCGGCTTTCCTTGCCTGTCATGAGCCGGCTGATGTTGGCTTGATGTCGAAACAGCAGCACCACGCTGATGATTACTATGGCAAATGCCACGGCCGGGTCCAGCGGCCAGGCCACATTGCCGCCCAGCAAGTAGTACAAGGGTGCGAAGATCGCCGCTACGATGGACGCCAGCGAAGAGTACCGGCTTACATAGACGATGATCAGCCAGGTTCCCACCGTGGCCAGCGCCAGCCATGGATTGAGAGCCAGCAACACGCCCAGCGCCGTCGCCACGCCTTTTCCGCCCTTGAACTTCAGGAATACAGGAAATACATGGCCCAGAAAGACGGCAACGGCGCAAGCCGCCACACTGAAAGACGGGAGATCCCATTGCTGCGCCGCGTAGGACGCTGCGAAGACGGCGAGCCAGCCCTTGGCCGCATCGCCCACGAGCGTCAGGGCGGCCGCTGTCTTGTTGCCCGTACGCAATACGTTGGTGGCGCCGGGGTTTTTTGACCCGAAGCTGCGCGGATCCTGCAACCCCATTGCGCGGCTTACGACCACGGCAAACGATACGGACCCGAGCAGGTACGATAAAAAAACGAGTACGAGAGCGATCAGGATCGAGGCGGCAACGGTCATAAATTCAAAGACTCCAGTGGGTTTGCCAGGATTCTACCGAGTGTCGCCCAAAACACCAATACGAGCAGGTACAATTCGCTACGTTCGGTTGAATTCTATGGAAGGGCAATGCGCATACTGGTGTCCAACGATGATGGCTACACCGCCCCAGGCCTCGAAGCCCTGGTGCAGGCCTTGAAAGGGCTGGGCGATTTAACCGTTGTGGCCCCCGAGACCAATTGCAGCGGGTCATCCAATTCGCTTACCCTTAACAGGCCCATGTCAGTGCGGCAGGCGGCCAACGGCTTTTATTATGTGAACGGCACGCCGTCCGATTGCGTGCACATCGCCCTGACCGGTCTGCTGGACTTTCGCCCCGACCTGGTTGTATCCGGCATCAATAATGGCGCCAATATGGGTGACGATACACTGTATTCGGGCACAGTGGCGGCCGCGACCGAGGGTTATCTTTTCGGCATTCCGGCCATCGCTTTTTCCCTGGTCGAAAAAGGGTGGGAACATCTCGACAGCGCGGCGCGGGTTGCGCGCCGCATCGTTGAACAACAAACGGCGACACCGCTGGCGGGCAATATCCTGCTCAATGTGAATATTCCCTGCGTGCCCTACGAGGCCATACGGGAAGTTCGCGTTACACGCCTCGGTAAACGTCATCCGTCCGAGCCTGTCGTTAAAAGCAGTACGCCCTATGGCGACCCGGTGTACTGGATAGGGCCGGTCGGCCGGGTGTCCGACTCGGCCACGGACACCGACTTCGGCGCCATCGAACAGCATGCGGTGTCCGTAACCCCATTGCGGCTAGACCTTACGCATTACGAACAATTGTCATTAGTCAGGGATTGGGCGGTGCCACTATGCGAAAACCAGTAGTGCCGTTTCCCTTGGCCAACGGCACCACCAACCGTTTCGGACGCTCCAGCCTTGGTGGCGGCCTGTCCACCGCCAACAGCAATACGCGAGTGTTCGCCCAGGGGCGTACGGCGCCCATTGTTCCGGTGCTACGCCATTCGCCGGTCAGTCCCAATCTGGGTTTGAACTCCGAAAGGTCGCGTGGCATGATGATTCAGCGCCTGCGCAATCAGGGTATCCAGGATGATCGCGTGCTGGACGCCATGATGTCGGTGCCGCGGCACTTGTTCGTCGATGAGGGTCTGGCCAGCCGCGCCTACGAAGACGCGGCCTTGCCGATAGGCCATGGGCAGACCATCTCGCAGCCCTGGGTGGTCGCGCGCATGATTTCCGTGATGTGCGAGAACCGTGTTCCGGTTAAAGTGTTGGAAGTCGGCGCCGGTTGCGGCTATCAGGCAGCGGTGCTCGCACATTTCGTCAAGGAAGTGCACACCATCGAGCGGATTCGCGGCTTGTACGAACTGGCGCGCGATCATCTCAGGGCGCTCAAGCTCATAAGCCGTGTTCGTCTGGTGTTCGGAGACGGCATGGCAGGATTACCCGGCACAGCGCCGTTCGATGCCATCATCATCGCTGCCGCCGGTATTAGAATTCCCCAGGCACTGTTGGAACAGTTGGCCATTGGGGGCCGATTAATTGCCCCGGAAGGGTCGACAGCGCAGCGTTTGATTCTCATAGAACGCACGGGAGCCTCGACATGGCGCCGTGACGAACTTGAATCCGTTCGCTTTGTCCCGCTACGGGCAGGAACACAGTCTTAAGCTTCCAGGAGAGCTATATGCATGCAGGGACGTTACGTTCTACCGCTCTGACAACTGATTACCGGAAACCCGCAACTCGTTATCTGGTCATTGCCGCCGTGGTTGCCACGACCATTCTGGCCGGATGTGCGTCTCGCAGTACCAAGGCACCCGTCACCGACATGTCGGCCGCGCCTGTTGCTCCGGCAACGGGCGGCACTTATGTCGTGCGTCCGGGCGACACGCTGTACAAGATCGCCCAGGCCAACGGGATGGAGATTGCAACCCTTACACGCTTGAACAACATCACCGACCCCAGTCAGTTGCGGGTCGGGCAAGTGTTGCGTCTGGACGAGTCCGGGCCTGCGCCGGCACCCGTCGCCAGCACTGCCAAGCCGGTACCGGTTACGCCTGTCAAACCGGCCGAACCAGTGGCTGCGCCTCGGGCCAGCGATGCGGCGGTCATCAATTGGGGGTGGCCAGCGTCGGGCAAAATCATCCAGAGCTTCAACGCCAACACAAAAGGCATCGATATCTCCGGCGCGGTAGGCGAGCCGGTCCATGCGGCCGCCGACGGAAAAGTCATGTACGCGGGCAATGGCGTGCGGGGCTTGGGCAACTTGATACTGCTGGGTCACTCCAATGGCTTCATCACGGCTTATGCCCATAATCAATCGCTGCTGGTCAAGACCGGAGAGCAAATCAAGAAGGGCGCCAAAATCGCCGCAATAGGCCAGACCGATACAACGTCGCCGCGCCTGCACTTCGAAATCCGCCGTCGCGGCACACCTGTCGACCCCATGTCTTACTTGCCCGCTCGATGATACCCACCCTGGTCTTCGATCTCGAGACAATTCCCGACGCAGCCGGCCTGCGTCGTTTGAATCCGCATTGGGATACTGAACTCACCGACACGCAGGTCATCGAGATGGCCTTGGCTGCGCGAAGGGAATCGCACGGCACCGACTTTTTGCCTTTGCACCTGCATAAGGTAGCCGTGATCGGCTGCGTATTCCGCGACGACCAGGGATTCCGCGTAAAAACACTGGGCAAGGCCGACGACACTGAAGACGTCTTGCTTGCGGGTTTCTTCAAGACCATAGAACGCTATACGCCGCGCCTGATCAGCTGGAACGGCTCCGGCTTTGATTTGCCGGTATTGCACTACCGCAGCCTGATCAACGCAGTGCCTGCTCCCCGTTACTGGGACATGGGCGAAGACGACCGCGATTTCAAGTACAACAATTACATCAGCCGCTATCACAGCCGGCACATCGACCTGATGGATCTATTGGCCAAATATAACGGCCGCGCCAATGCTCCGCTGGATGATCTGGCCAAGCTCTGCGGGTTTCCGGGCAAGCTGGGCATGGATGGCAGCCAGGTATGGCAGGCATGGGCCAACGGCAAGGCCGATGAAGTGCGTGCCTATTGCGAAACAGACGTGGTCAATACCTGGCTGGTGTATTGCCGGTTCCGCTTCCTGAAAGGCGAGCTCGACCGCGCATCCTACGATGCCGAAGTGCAGTTGGTGCGCGACACCTTGCAGGGCAGTGACGCAGCGCACTGGAAGGAATATTTGCAGGCCTGGAACAGTCCGGTCTGAAGCCGACTGAAAAGCCTGCGTTTTTGCTGAAACAGATCAGTAACGGCTTCGGTTGCACAATGGGTTCTCCTCACCAAACAAAGGAAACCTCATCATGCAACGCACACTATCTTCTGTGTCCATCAAGCTCGCCACCGTGACTGCGGCGTTGGCGCTATGCGGAGCGGCATATGCGGCCACCGGTGATTCCTCATCGGCGCCGGTCACGGCAGCGGCCGCCGCGGCACAGGCAGCCGCGACTGCGGCGCCGGAACAAGCATCCGGCCAACATTACAAGCACGGCCGCCATCACAAGTCCATGCACGGTCATCACATGCGCGATGCAGCGCTCGTGGTGCCAGGCTACGGGCCATTGCGCGCCAAGTTTGTTGAATCGCTTGCCCTCACCGATACGCAAGCCAAGCTGGTCAAGGAAGCCCAGGCCGAGCAGAAAGAAGCACGCAGCGCGCGCCGCGACGCCATGAAGGCCGGGAAGAACGAACGGATGGAACAAATCAAGAGTGGCAAGCTGGATCCCAAGGCGGCGTTGAAGCAGGCTGAAAAGGCGCACGATCAAGTCCGCGAGGAACGCAGCAAGCTCAATGAAAAATGGCTGGCCGTCTGGGACGCGCTGGATGAATCCCAGCAGAACAAGATTGCTGTCCATTTGAATGAGCGCGCGGAGAAATTCGCCAAGCGTGCCGAAAAGCATGCGGAAAAACACGGTGACCGCGGCGCCGCGACCGCACCGGCGAAAATCGCTTCATAGGTGGAGGGCGGGCTGGCAAGCTCGCGGCTCGACTTACTGTCGCGGGGATGTCAAAATTCGGGCCTGTCTCCTTGGATTTCCGAATAATGACGTTAGAAGTTTTTGATATAGAGTCTCTTGACCTCGAGGCGCGCGGTGTTGCGCGTCGCGAGGGCAAGGTCGTCTTTGTGGAGGGCGCATTGCCCGGCGAAAGGGTTGTGGCCCGTATTGCCAAGCGCAAGGCGTCTTTCGATACCGCCCGACTCGAGCAGGTAATCAAGCCATCCTCGCAACGGATCAAGCCCGGATGCCCGCATTTCGGCATGTGCGGCGGCTGCGCCATGCAGCACCTCGATGCGTCGGCGCAGGTGGCCATCAAGCAACGCGTACTGGAAGATACGCTCTGGCATATAGGTCGCGTCCGTCCGGCTACGGTGCTGCCGCCCATGCATGGTCCCACATGGGGCTACCGCTATCGGGCCCGTTTGTCGGTGCGCGCAGTGCGCAAGAAGGGCACGGTTCTGGTTGGATTTCGGGAGCGTCGCGGCAGTTATGTGGCCGACATCGGCGTATGCCGGGTGCTGCCCCCGCACGTGTCCAATATGCTGCTGCCCTTGCGCGCGCTGGTGGGCGCCTTCGCACAGCCCGATCGCATACCCCAAATCGAGGTGGCCGTTGGCGACCAGACCACGGTCTTGCTGCTGCGTCACATGGAAACGCTGACGGATAACGATATCGCCTTATTGCGCGAGTTTGGCCAGAAGCATAATGTGACCTGGTGGCTGCAGCCCAAGGGCCCCGAGACAGTGCATCCGCTGAATCCCGGCGATGCCGACAAGCTGGCCTACACCTTGCCTGAATTCGGCTTGCGCATGCCATATCGCCCCACCGATTTCACGCAGGTCAATCACGCGATCAATCGGGTATTAATTTCCAAGGCACTTACCCTGCTGGACGTCCGGGCTTCGGATCGCGTCGCCGACCTCTTCTGCGGACTGGGTAATTTCACGCTTCCGTTGGCGACCCGGGCCGGCAGCGTGGTGGGTATAGAGGGCAGCGCAGCGCTCACGGAAAGGGCTCTCCAGGCGGCTCGCGACCATAGGCTGGACGATCGCACCAGTTTTGCCACCTTGAATTTGTTCGAGGTCGATGTGCAGTGGTTGCGCGACCTTGGTCGTTTCGATCGCATCCTTATCGATCCACCGCGGGAAGGCGCGGAAGCCGTGGCGCGTGCGCTGGCCGCGCTGACGCCGGCCGAGCGCCCGAAACGCATTGTGTATGTTTCCTGCAGTCCCGCTACCCTGGCGCGCGATGCCGGGATACTGACGCATGAAGGAGGCTACAAGCTGCTAAGCGCCGGCGTCGTCAACATGTTTCCACATACAGGCCATGTGGAATCCATTGCCGTGTTCGACGCCGGCTGACGCATTTACTGGCCGACAGGAAGCTCGGCCAGAATACGCTCGGCTTCTTCCTTGACGCGTGCGGGCGCCGTGCCGCCGATATGGCTGCGTGCGGCGACGGAGCCCTCTAGTGTCAGCACACCGTAGATATCCTGTTCGATGAGGGCATGGAAGCCTTGCAGGTCAGCCAGAGGCAAATCGGCCAGGTCGCAGCCGCGCTGTTCGCATTCGCGCACCGCGTGTGCCACGGTTTCGTGCGCATCGCGAAAGGGTACGCCTTTCTTGACCAGGTAGTCGGCCAGGTCGGTGGCGGTGGCGAAACCCTGCAGCGCCGCGGCGCGCATTGCGTCGGCCTTGACCCGTATGCCGCCGACCATATCGACAAATATCGTCAGTGTGTCGCGTATGGTGTCGGCCGAGTCGAACAGGCCTTCTTTGTCTTCCTGATTGTCTTTGTTATAGGCCAGCGGCTGGCCTTTCATAAGCGTTAGCAGGGCGACAAGGTGGCCGTTCACACGGCCGGTTTTTCCGCGAGCAAGTTCGGGGACGTCGGGGTTTTTCTTTTGCGGCATGATGGAACTGCCGGTGCAGAAGCGGTCGGCCAGGTCGATGAAGCCGACGCGCGGGCTCATCCACAAGACCAGCTCTTCGGAAAGCCGCGAGATGTGCGTCATGATGAGCGCGGCGGCCGCGCAGAATTCGATGGCGAAGTCGCGGTCGGACACGGCGTCGAGGGAATTGCGGCATACGCCGTCAAAGCCCAGCGTCCGTGCGACACGTTCGCGGTCGATAGGATAGGAAGTGCCGGCCAGTGCGGCGGCGCCCAGCGGAAGGCGATTCACACGCTTGCGGCAATCGGCCAGCCGTTCGGCATCGCGGCCAAACATCTCGGCATAGGCCAGAAGGTGATGGCCGAAGGTTACGGGTTGCGCGACCTGCAGATGAGTGAAGCCCGGCAGAATGGTGTCGGTGTGTTCGAGGGCAAGTGTGGCGAGCCTTTGGCGCAATTGATGAAGCAGGCCGATGGCGATGTCTATTTCGTTGCGTACCCAAAGCCGGATGTCGGTCGCCACTTGGTCGTTGCGCGAACGGCCCGTGTGCAGCCGCTTGCCGGCATCGCCGATGAGTTCGACCAGGCGCTTTTCGATGTTGAGGTGTACGTCTTCGAGGTCGATGGACCACGAGAAGCGGCCCGCATGGATTTCTTCCAGGATCAGCGCCATGCCCCGTTCGATGGCTGCCTTGTCGTCGGCACTGATGATGTCTATGGATGCAAGCATGTCGGCGTGCGCCAGGGACCCCTGGATGTCGAAATCGGCCATGCGCTGGTCGAAGTTGACCGACGCGGTATAGCGCTTGACGAGGTCGGAGACGGGTTCGGAAAAACGCGCGGACCAGGCCTGAGCCTTGTTTGCAAACTGGTTTTGCTGCGGTGATGAGTTGTTTTTTGACATAGTGCGGTGATTATAAGGGAAGGGCGTCTACGGTATATTAGTGGGCTTTCCAGCTTATCAATGTACGAGGTATGGCGCAGGCGATGCAAGACAACAATGCCCTGGTTCAATGGGTGGACAATAACTGGCTGAGCAGCCACATGCCCGATGCGCTGTGGGCACAGATCGCCCTGGGCTTGCTGGTGCTGGCGTTCCTCGTTGTCGTTACCGGGTGGATCATGAGCAGCGTGCTGGCCACGGTCGCCCGGCGCATGCTCTCGGCCATCGGCCACGATGACTGGTCCCGCGCGCTGGCGCGTCGGCGCGTGTTTCGTCGACTCAGCTATGCCGTTCCCCTGCTGGTCATCATGGGCAATATCGGCGTGCTGCCTGTCGACGAAAAATACGGCGGAATTCTGGCACGCGTTTTCCTGTCCGCCGGCCTGGTGTTTTTTTTCCTGGCCATCAACGGCGCCCTTACGGCATGGCAAGACATCTATGCCTCCAGCGCCAGGGCACAGACCCGCTCCATAAAAGGTTACCTCGAACTCGGCAAGATCGTGTTCTGGGCCATATGCGTGATCCTCATCATATCAATCATGGTCAACCGCTCGCCGTTATTGATGCTTTCGGGGCTTGGCGCACTGTCGGCGGTACTGCTGCTCGTGTTCAAGGACACGCTCTTGTCGCTGGTTGCCAGCACGCAGATGACATCGAACGATATGCTGCGCATCGGCGACTGGATCGAAATGCCGCAGGCCGGCGCCGATGGCTTTGTCATCGACATGGCGCTGCACACGGTAAAGGTGCAGAACTGGGACAAGACTGTCACCACCATACCGACCTACAAACTATTCTCGGAAAGCTACCGCAACTGGCGTTACATGTTCGAATCGGGTGGCCGGCGCATCAAGCGTACATTGCGCATCGATGCGAGCACCGTACGGTTCCTGCGTGAAGACGAGATCGTGGCGTTGCGGCGCTTTGCCTTGCTGCGCGACTATCTGGACGGCAAGCAGGACGAGCTTGAACAAAGCAACCGGGCGCTGGGCCCATTGGCCGACCTGGAAGTGAACCGGCGCCGCCTGACCAACCTCGGTACGTTTCGAGCCTATGGGCTGGCCTACCTGAGGCAGCAGCCCGAGGTGCGCCAGGACATGATGATGCTGGTGCGCATGATGGAGCCCGAATCCGAGGGCATACCGGTGGAGGTTTACTGCTTTGCCAATAACACTGCCTGGGTCGAGTATGAGCGTATTCAAGGCAATATTTTCGACCACCTCGTGGCGATACTTCCCGAGATGTCGTTGCGGCTGTATCAGGCCCCGGCAGGCAGCGACTTCGCCAACATGCGATAATTTTTTCTTTAAAGCGGAGCCATCCTATGAAATTAGTTGCGGCAATCATCAAGCCGTTCAAGCTCGACGAAGTGCGTGAAGCGCTCGCCGACATCGGTGTCAGTGGGCTTACAGTTACCGAAGTCAAGGGTTTCGGCCGCCAGAAAGGTCATACGGAGCTGTATCGGGGCGCCGAGTATGTCGTCGATTTCCTGCCCAAGATCCGCGTGGAAGTTGTGTTGCCGGCCCCTATGGTCGAAGCCGCTATCGACGCCATTATCAAAGCGGCCTTCACGGGTAAAATCGGCGATGGCAAAATTTTCGTCACGGCGGTGGAGCAGGCCATACGCATTCGTACCGGTGAAAGCGGAATAGACGCTTTGTAGGGCTGGGTTGGGAATAATTTTATTAACATGCGCTTGCCGGCACGCGGCGGGCGCCGAGGTATAGCAATGAAGCCGTTCAATTGGGATAATCCTTATCGCACCGAGCGCACACCGCTTTTTGCGCGCAACGTGGTGTCGACTTCGCATCCTTTGGCCGCCCAGGCAGGGCTGCGCATGATGCTCAAGGGCGGCAACGCGGTGGACGCGGCCATCGCCGCGGCGGCCACCATCGTGCTCGTGGAGCCGGTTTCCTGCGGCCTGGGCGGCGATTGCTTCGCAATATTGTGGGATGGCAAGCAACTACAGGGCTTGAATTCATCCGGGGTGGCTCCGGCCGCCTGGAATGTCGAGTATTTCAAGCGTAAATATGGCAGCAACCCGCAGGGTCTCGCCGCCATGCCGCTGCGCGGCTGGGATACCGTCACGGTGCCGGGTGTCGTCGCCGGGTGGGCGGCTCTGCATGAGCGCCATGGAAAACTGCCGTTCGAGTCGCTGTTCGAGCCGGCTATCGAGATCGCTGAGCGCGGCTTTTCGGTGCCTCCCGTCGTTCATCGAAAATGGGTCGCTGCAGCGGCCGAACTCAAGAACCAGCCCGGCTTTGCCGAGGCCTTCATGCCCGAAGGCAGGGCGCCGCACATCGGCGAGCTTTTTTCGCTTCCCGATGCCGCCCGCACGCTCCGGCTGATCGCAGAAAGCAAGGGGCGGGCATTCTACGAGGGCGAGCTGGCCGAGAAAATAGCCGCATTCAGCAAGGCTTGCGGCGCGGCAATGACGCTCGAGGACCTGCGCGCCTACCAGCCGGAATGGGTTGCTCCGATCGCCAAAGATTACCGCGGCTACACCCTCAACGAGATCCCGCCAAATGGGCAAGGTATTGCCGCCCAGATGGCCTTGGGCATTCTTCAGAATTTCAATCTGGCCGATCTGCCGGTTGATTCGCTGGAGTCGCAGCATCTGCAGATCGAGGCCATGAAGCTGGCGTTTGCCGATCTGTATCGCTATGCGGCCGACCCGCGCAGCATGGAGGTGACTCCCGCCGAAATGCTCGATGATGCATATCTGGCCAGTCGCGCACGCCTGATCGATCGCGACCGCGCCACCCAGTTCGGGCCGGGCCGTCCGGCTTCTGGAGGCACCATCTACCTGACGGCCGCCGACGAAAGCGGCATGATGGTCTCCTTTATTCAGTCCAACTACATGGGTTTCGGCTCCGGCGTGGTTGTGCCGGGTACCGGGATCAGCCTGCAAAACCGGGGCTATGGATTCTCCATGGATCCGGCGTCGCCCAATGTCGTCGAAGGCGGCAAGCGTCCTTTCCACACCATCATCCCGGGTTTCCTCACCCGGGACGGCAAGCCCATCATGAGCTTTGGCGTCATGGGCGGCGACATGCAACCGCAAGGCCATCTGCAAACGGTGGTCCGCATGCTGGACTACGACCAGCAGCCGCAGGCGGCATGTTGCGCGCCGCGCTGGAAGCTCAACCGCGACTTCACGCTGGATCTCGAAACAGGCATCAGTGCCAGCGTAGCCGAAGGCTTGCAGGCCAAAGGGCACGTGCTCAAGGCTGTGGACGACCCTTATATGGATTTCGGTGCGGGCCAGTTTATTTGCCGCTTGTCCGACGACCCCGCCCGCGGATACGTGGCGGCCAGCGACAGCCGCCGCGACGGCCAGGCAGTCGGTTTCTAGTTCATGTACCTGTCAGGGCCGGCTCCGGTGCCGGCCCTGCATTTTTCTCCGAAAGTAGCAAAGGCATTCTATGGCATTGCGTGCCACGATTTTCAAGCTGGAACTGCACGTGGCCGATATGGTGCGCGGCTACTATGACAGTCACACACTCACACTTGCGCGCCATCCATCGGAGACCGATGAGCGCATGATGCTGCGCGTACTGGCGTATGCTTTGTACGCGAGCGAGGGGCTTTCCTTCACGCGCGGGCTCAGCACCACCGACGAACCTTCGCTTTGGGAAAAAGACCTTACCGGCACCATCCTGACCTGGATCGAACTTGGCCACCCCGATGAGCGTCGCATGCTGCAGGCCAGTGGCAGATCGAACCGCGTCGTCGTCTTCTGCTACGGCGGACATGCCAGCCAGGTCTGGTGGCAGGGCGTAGAGGCGGGAGTCGCCCGGGCTCAGAACCTGAACATCATTTCCGTGAGTCCGGCGCAGGTTCAGGCGCTTGCCAAGCTTGTCACGCGCAATATGACATTGCACGTGACCATCGAAGAAGGGACCGCACTGGTTACATCCGCCGACGATAGCGTTTCGGTCGATATCGACGTGTGGCGCTGACCCGCATTGTGACCGGACACGCTTGAATGCCGCGGGAATGGTATGATGCGCCGCTGCCTGTATGGCGGGCCTACCTGCCTGCCACGGCCCAGAACTGCGGCAAAAAGCATTCGGCAACCAATAAAGGCTGATGCTGGCGCCAGAATACCGAGCAGCGGGCCAGCATCCGGTGCGCCGGGGGGCACTGATTCCCCATCATGCGTCGGACCGACCGGTACAAGGGATTCTGCTCGTTCAGGCGACAGGCGAAAAACTGCGATCGTGTAATTTGCGAGTCGTGATACAACATATCGGCCAGCGGACGGGTGCGGAGCCGCCGCATTCCCTGCCATAGGCCATGTGAAGCATTCAGCGGGGTAAAGCTGCGCGCGAACACGCTTTGCGTACCATTGATCGACATGACGATTTCGCGCAGCCAGATCGGCGAACGCGGGACGCCATCCAGCATCCATGCTTCGCTGGAATGCAGGCCCTGCGCTTGTTCGCGCACGACCTGTAGCTGCACATTGCCAATTTCACGCAGGCCCGCGGTCAGGGCTCCAGGTCGAAATAACCAATACTTTTGTTGCTGACTGAGTGATGGCGACGGCAAGGCAAGCCAGTCGCTGCTATAAGGCGGGAAGAGTTCCATAAACTATATTATCGCCAAAGTCATAAAATACCGCTCATGGAAAAGACACGAATTTCAAAATTGATGGCCGAACAGGGCCTATGTTCACGCCGCGAGGCCGACGCCTATAT
>JAKFDW010000240.1:0-29117 GCA_036675955.1 Orrella sp.
AGTTCTTGCAGGAGCATTGAGGGTAAATACGGAATCTATCCGCATGAATGGGGTACAGAAAAAGGGTAAAGTCCCCGGAGAGGAGCGCCACCTGTGATGATACCCGCGTATTTTCGGCTACGCTGTTGGCTTGTGGCAAAATTCGCCGCACGATTTATGTTTTTATTATGGACTCATGACTGATACCTCTGTTCAAGCCAAACCCGCCTCTGTTGTACAAGCAGCGGATCCCGCCCGCATTGTTGCCTTGCTGGCCAACGAACTCAATGTTCGGGCAGCGCAGGTTGCAGCCACGGTAGAACTGCTGGACGACGGAGCGACAGTTCCATTCATTGCCCGTTACCGCAAGGAAGCCACCGGGGGGCTGGACGACACAGTACTGCGCAATCTTGAAATACGGTTATTGTATGTGCGCGAACTCGAATCACGGCGTTCTGCCATCCTGGAGTCCATCGAGCAGCAAGGCAAGCTGAGCGAGGCGCTGCACAAGGAAATCAATGCAGCCGAGACCAAGCAGCGTCTTGAGGACCTGTATGCGCCCTTCAAGCCCAAACGGCGCACCCGGGCGCAAATTGCCCGCGAAGCCGGCCTTGAACCGCTGGCCGATGCCATTATCGCCGATCCGGCCTGCGATCCCGCGGCGTTGGCCGCCGGCTATCTGAATGCCGAAGCCTCCATCAACGATGCCCGGGCAGCACTGGATGGTGCCCGCGATATCCTTGCAGAACGCTATGCCGAGAACGCGGACCTGCTGGCCAATATGCGCGATTACTTGTGGAACACCGGGCTGCTGTACTCCAAGGTGGTCGAAGGCAAGGAAAACGACGGCGACAACTTCCGCGACTGGTTCGACTTCAGCGAGCCGCTGCGCCTGCTGCCCTCTCATCGCATCCTGGCCTTGCTTCGCGGACGGCAGCAAGGCGCCCTGGATATCCGCCTGGGCCTGGAAGCCGAGCTCGAATCGCAAACGCCCCACCCTTGCGTGGCCCGGATCGCAGAGTTCCTGAAGGTGCAGGCCAGCTTTACGCCCGAAGCAACTCCCCGGGCGCGCTGGCTGGGCGAGGTATGCCGCTGGACCTGGCGCGTCAAATTGCTGACTGCCTTCGAGTCCGAACTCATAGGCCGCTTGCGCGACACGGCCGAACAGGAAGCAATACGCGTGTTCGCCGCAAACCTGAAAGACTTGCTGCTGGCCGCCCCGGCCGGCCCAAAGGCAGTGCTGGGCCTTGATCCCGGCATACGCACGGGCGTCAAGGCCGCGGCTATCGACGCCACGGGCAAGGTGCTGGATACCGCCACAATCTATCCGTTCGAGCCGCGCCGCGATCGCGACGGCAGCATCAAGACGCTGGCCGCCCTGGTGGCCAAGCACAAGATCGAACTCGTGGCCATAGGCAACGGTACCGCCTCGCGCGAAACCGAGAAACTCGTGATCGACATGATGGAACAGTATCCGGCCATCGCGCTCACGCGCGTCATGGTTTCGGAAGCGGGCGCATCGGTGTATTCCGCATCGGAATTGGCCGCCCACGAGTTCCCTGATCTGGACGTCACTTTGCGGGGTGCCGTCTCCATTGCCCGGCGTCTGCAGGATCCCCTGGCCGAACTGGTCAAGATCGAGCCCAAGGCAATAGGTGTCGGTCAATACCAGCATGACGTGAACCAGCGCGAACTCGCGCGGTCGCTGGACGCGGTCATCGAAGACTGCGTCAACGCCGTCGGCGTCGATGTCAATACGGCGTCGGTGCCTTTGCTTACGCGGGTTTCCGGCCTTAGCGCGCTGCTGGCCAAGAACATCGTCAGCTGGCGCGATGAAAACGGCGCCTTCCCTAACCGCAAGACCTTGCTCAAAGTGCCTCGTTTCGGCGACAAGGCCTTCGAACAGGCGGCAGGCTTCCTGCGCGTGCCCGACGGCGACAATCCGCTGGACGCTTCTTCGGTTCACCCCGAAGCCTATCCTGTCGTCGAGCGCATACTGGCAAAGACCAAGGCCGAGGCGCGCCAGATCATGGGGCAGCAAGGCGCGCTCAAAGGTGTCTCGCCATCCGAGTTTACCGATGAACGCTTCGGGCTTCCTACGGTGAAAGACATCTTTGCCGAAATCGAAAAACCAGGCCGCGATCCGCGCCCTGAATTCAAGACAGCGCAATTCAAGGAAGGCGTCAACACCATCAACGATCTTCACGCCGGCATGATACTGGAAGGCGTGGTCACCAATGTGGCCAACTTCGGCGCATTTGTCGACATAGGGGTGCATCAGGACGGACTGGTCCATATTTCCGCCCTGTCCGATACTTTTATCAAAGACCCGCGCGATGTCGTCCGGGTCGGTCAAACCGTAAAGGTCAAGGTCCAGGAAGTGGATGCGCCGCGCAAGCGCATCGGGCTCACCATGCGTCTGAATGACAATGCCGCGCCCGCGCGCCGTGCTGCGTCTGACCATCGCCCTGGCGCCGGCGCAGCGCCTCGCCATGCTCAAGCGAAGCGCGCGCCGGAACCGGCCGCTGCAGGCGCCATGGCCGCCGCTTTCGCCAAACTCAGAAAATAAGAATCTATGATCACCGAACCCGATTCACTTCCGCAAAAACTGGCCGCGCTTATCCGGCTGCTTTCCTGCGATGACCTCGATGAGCACGAAGTATCGCGCATCGTCAACATCTGCCTCCAGGCCAGAACCGATGCCGTCAAGACGCTCAAGGACAATTACGGCGCCGATGCGGCCAAAGTGGCCGAATACGATTCCCAGGGCGTTACACCGTTCATCATCTTTGTTGAACTCGAGGACTACTTCGCCGTTGCCGATACCGTGGACGAACTCTACGAGCAGATCGTCGATGCCTTCGAACACCCTGCACTGCCCGAATATCCCTACGACAACAACAACTTCGAGACCCTGACCGACTTCTACCATTGGGTCGATCAGCAACTACAGACGCACCATCAAAAGTATTGCCTGATCAGTTTTGGCGAAAGTTACACGCACGACTTCCAGGTCATCCTGGTCCACCGGGACAAGGTGCCCGAGATCCTGTCGTTGTGCCGCGAACTCGGGTTACAGGCGCAACGCTGCGAATAAAAGTCAGCCGGCCAGCGGGCCGGAATATGTCGAACTCAGTCACCGGCGGCAGGTATGGACATGGCATCAAAGCTCGATCCCCTGGTCAGTTTCCGTAATGTACAGAAGTCGTACGACGGCGAGACGCTGGTCGTCAGGGACCTGAATCTTGACATATACCCGGGGGAGTTTCTTTCTTTGCTCGGGCCTTCCGGTTCGGGCAAGACCACCTGCCTGATGATGCTGGCCGGGTTCGAGTTTCCCACGGGCGGCGAAATTTTCCTGGATGGCCAAAGTCTGAACCATGTGCCGCCGCATAAGCGCAATATCGGCATGGTGTTCCAGAACTACGCGCTTTTCCCCCACTTGACTGTTGAAAAGAATCTGGAATACCCGCTCAAAGTCAGGAAGATGCCGGCCGCGCAACGTCGGAAACGTATCGCCGACGCCCTGGACATGGTGCAGATGGGCGGCTTTTCCAAGCGCTATCCCGGCCAGCTTTCCGGCGGGCAGCAACAGCGCATAGCACTGGCCCGCGCCCTGGTCTTCGATCCCAAACTGGTCTTGATGGATGAGCCGCTAGGTGCGCTGGACAAGCAGCTGCGCGAGCACATGCAACTGGAACTCAAGGCCCTGCATCGATCACTGGGCATTACGTTTGTATACGTCACCCACGATCAAAGCGAAGCCCTGACCATGTCAGACAGGGTCGCGGTATTCGACCAAGGCATAATCCAGCAGGTATCGGCCGTGGACACGCTTTACGAGTCGCCCTGCAGCACCTTTGTGGCCGGATTCGTGGGCGATTGCAATCAATTGACGGCCGTCGTCGAGTCCGCCGAGAGCGGCAACTGTGTCGTGCGGCTCCCGGACAACTCGCCCCTGACCGCCTTGAATGTCCACGACCTTGACGCCGGCTCGTCCTGCATTGTGGCCATACGCCCCGAGCGATTGCACATCGCCGCCAATGGCGTATCCAACGCCATCGCCGCAACGGCGCTCGATACCGTGTACTTCGGCGATCACGTAAGGTTGCGCTGCCAGATAGGCGACCATGCATCCGTTTTCGTCAAACTGCCGCTGCGGGATGGCTTATCCATCGACGCAATAAATCCCGGCAACACCATTTTCTTACAGGCTCTGCCGCAGCACGTCAGAGCGTTCCGCCCCTAGGCATTACCCGAAAGCAATACAAAACACGCCATGGAGACAAATATGAAAATTAGAAGCATCCTTCAAAGCACCGGACTCGCCACCTGTTTGATGGCCACGGCAATCGGGTCGGCGACGGCCCGCGATCTGACTGTCGTCAACTTCGGCGGCGCCAACGGCGACGCGCAAAAAATCGCGTTCATCGAGCCGCTGGAAAAAGAACTCGGCATCAATATCATCGGTGTGGCCTACAACGGCGAGCAGGCCAAGGTAAAAGCCATGGTCGAAACCAACAACGTGGTGTGGGATGCTGTCGAAGTAGAAACCGCCGACCTCGGGCGGGGCTGCGAGGAAGGTCTGTATGAACAACTGGACTGGAGCAAAATAGGCGACAAGAACGATTTCATTCCCGAGGCTGTCCACGACTGCGGCGTTGGGACGTTTGTATGGTCGACCGTGCTGGGCTACAACGGCAAGACACTGAAAACCGCGCCGCAGAACTGGGCCGATTTCTGGGATGTCAAGAAATTCCCCGGCAAGCGGGGCATGCGCAAAGGCGCCCGCTACAACCTCGAGTTCGCGCTCATGGCCGATGGCGTGCCCCCCAAAGACGTATACAAAGTCCTGGCCACGCCCGAAGGCATAGACCGCGCCTTCAAGAAACTGGATGAGATCAAGCCTCACGTCCAGTGGTGGGAGGCAGGCGCCCAGCCAGTCCAGATGCTTGCGGCGGGCGATGTCGTCATGTCCACCGTATACAACGGCCGGATCGACGCGGCGAACCGTGAAGGCCAGTCGCTGAAGATCGTATGGAACGAAAGCATCTACGATCTGGATTACTGGGTGATCCCGACCGGCTCCCCCAACAAGGAATTGGCCGAGAAATTCATCAAGTTCGCGTCATCGGCCGGCCCCCAATCCGTTTATGCGCAGCATATCGCCTATGGGCCTATCAACAAGCAGGCGATCGCCAAGCTCGACCCCAAATTGCTGGCCGACATGCCGAATTCTCCCGACAACATCAAGAACGCCCTGCTGTCCAGCTACGACTACTGGGCTGACCACGGCGAAGAGCTGGACCAACGTTTTTCGGCCTGGTCCACGCGTTAAGCCGCGCGCATGACGCAATCAGGCCACGTTGACCGAGCCGCCATGGCGAAAACCATGGCGGCGACGGCCCGCAAGCAAAAATGGCGCGCATTTGCGCTGATCGCGCCGCTGGCCGTCTTTCTGCTTGTCATTTTTGTCGTTCCGATCAGCGCGCTGCTGTATCGTGCGGTCGACAATCCGGAAGTGATAGAACGCCTTCCACGAACGCTTGCCGTCCTGGAGAACTGGGACGGCCGGGATACGCCTGCCGATACCGCTTATGCCGCACTGATGAGCGACCTGCTTCAAGCCAAGGCCGATTCCGGCACAGGCAGTCTGGCGCGCAGATTGAATTACGAGATATCGGGCTACCGGACGCTGATCTTCAAGACTGTACGCCGCCTGCCCTTCGATGATGCAAACGCGCTGAGCGACGACCAGGTCAAGACACGTTTTCTTCAGCTGGATCCGCGCTGGGGCGAAGTCCGCTACTGGCAAGCCATCGCAAACAATGGCACGCCGTACTCGGCTTACTATCTCCTGGCTGCGCTCGACCTGAAACAGGAAACCGACGGCAGCATTGCCCGCGTACCGCCCAGCACGTCGGCTTTCCTGGAGATTTTCGGACGAACCTTCCTCATCAGCGCGGTCGTCACCGTGGCGACCTTGCTTCTGGGCTTTCCCCTGGCCTACTGGATATCGACCTTGTCCAAGCGGCGAGCCAATCTGGTCATGATATGCATCCTGATACCGTTCTGGACGTCGATTCTGGTGCGCATCGCCGCATGGGTCGTGCTGCTGCAACGCCAGGGACTGGTAAACAAGACGCTGATGGGTGCCGGACTTACTGACGCGCCGGTGGATCTGCTGTTCAATCGCCTGGGCGTATACATCGCCATGACGCACATCCTGCTGCCCTTCATGATTCTGCCCATCTACAGCGTGATGCAGTCCATACCGCCGACCTACCAGCGCGCGGCCGTATCGCTGGGCAGCCATCCATTCGCGGCATTCTGGCGGGTGTACGTTCCACAGACTTATCCCGGAATAGGCGCCGGCACTTTGCTGGTATTCATCATTGCCGTGGGCTACTACATTACGCCGGCCTTGCTGGGCGGCGCCGGCGACCAGATGATCAGTTATTACGTCGCGTATTTCACCAACCAGACCATCAATTGGGGCATGGCGAGCGCGCTCGGATTCATACTGCTTGTCGGGACGCTGATACTGTATTCCTTGTACCGGCGCCTGTCCGGACGCGAACTCGGGCTGGGCTGATGCCCGGTTCATCAGGAAGGATAGCCATGAGCGTCAGCCACTTTCCACCCTATACGTCCGGGCCTCAACGCGCCTGGTATTACGGTCACCGGATACTGAGCATTCTTACGCTGCTGTTCCTGCTGCTGCCCATCCTGGTCATTGTCCCGCTTTCCTTCAGCGCGAGCAGCCTGCTGATGTATCCCATCCCGTCTTTTTCGATGAAGTGGTATGAAGCCCTCTTCGAGTCCGGCGATTGGATGCGCGCGGCCCGCAATAGTTTTATTGTCGCGCCATCGGCCACTGTGATTGCCACCGTGCTGGGCACACTGGCGGCCACTGGGCTGCACAACAGCAATTTCCTCGGTAAAAGCCTGCTGATGGCGGTATTGATCTCACCCATGATCGTCCCGCTGGTCGTGGTCGGGGTCGGCATCTACCTGTTTTTTGCGCCCTATGGCCTCACCAGCAGTTATACCGGCCTGATCCTGGCCCATGCCGCCCTGGGTGCGCCCTTTGTCGTCACGACCGTATTGGCTACGCTGCAAGGATTCGACCGGAACCTGCTGCGCGCCGCCTACAGCCTGGGCGCCAATCCACTGCGAGCATTCTTTACCGTCACGCTTCCCATTATCGCCCCCGGCGTCATCGCGGGCGCCTTGTTCGCCTTTGCCACCTCCTTCGATGAGGTCGTCATCACACTGTTCCTGGCGGGGCCTGAACAGGTCACCCTGCCGCGGCAGATGTTCACCGGCATACGCGAAAACATCAGCCCCATCATTGCCGCCGTCGCGACCATACTTATTCTTTTTTCTACGGGCCTGCTTCTGACCCTAGAGTGGTTGCGGGGCCGCAGCCAGCCGCGGTCGCCGGCACGCGGAAAATCTGAGCCCACGACAAGCGAGTCCTGAACAAGCTGCACGCCCATCATCGTTGAACATCCCGATCCGAGGAAATGCCCGAATGGATACTTTCTTTCACCCAGAGCAGCTTTTGCATCATCCACAGACGTATCTTTCACGCGGTCAGATGCGGGTGCCCCAGGAGATACCGGAGCGGGCCACCCGCATGGTGCAGGCAGTAAAGAAGCTGGGGTTTTCGATAATCGAACCTCGCGATTACGGAATGCAGCCGCTGCTTGACGTGCATGGCATCAGCTACCTGCGCTTCCTGGAGGCAGCGCATCGGCGCTGGAAGGAATTGCCGTCGGATTGGGGCGATGAAGTGATTTCCAACATCTATGTACGCGAGCCCAATGCGCTGCGGGGCATACTGGCCGAGGCCGCGCGCTACCTTGCCGACGGAAGTTGTCCCGTGGGCGAGTCAACATGGCGTTCGGCCTACTGGTCGGCCCAAAGCGCCATAGCCGGAGCCCATGCGCTGCTCGATGGGAAAGACAAGGCCTATGCCTTGTGCCGCCCGCCGGGCCACCACGCCAGGGCCGAGGCCGCGGGAGGTTTTTGCTATCTCAACAATGCCGCGATTGCGGCACAGGTGCTGCGCCAGAAATATAAACGGGTCGTCGTGCTGGACACCGACATGCATCATGGCCAGGGCATACAGGAAATATTCTATGACCGGGACGATATGTTCTACATCTCCATACACGGAGACCCGACCAATTTCTATCCCGCCGTCACCGGCTTCGACGATGAACGCGGTTCCGGCAAAGGCGAGGGCTACAACCTGAACCTGCCCATGCCGCATGGTTCGCCGGAAGATGTGTTCTTTAACCGGTTGAGCGAGTCCATTGCCGCCATCCATGGCTTCGAACCCGACGTGCTTGTGCTGGCGCTGGGATTCGATATCTACAAAGAAGACCCCCAGGCCCAGGTCGCTGTCTCAACCGAAGGGTTTCACCGCCTCGCCCAAGCGGTAAAGGATTTGGGCCTTCCCACCTTGGTGGTGCAGGAAGGCGGCTATCACATCGCGACGCTGGACATCAATCTGGCCAGCTTCTTCAATGGCTTGACCGGTCAGTCGTGACCCGGTCAGTCGTGACCCGGTCAGTCGTGACCCGGTCAGTCGTGACCCGGTCGTCCGCGACCCGGTCATTCGTGACCCGGTCAGGTCTGATCCGCACGCAGGCCTTCGATGGCTTGCGTTACGGACTCAAGCTGGGCCGACGGAAAGCGCACGGCAAGCGTTCCTTCTATATCGACGAGCACCGTTCCGCTTTCTTCCCGTATCAGGCTGGCGAGCGGCGCTTCCTGCAGCGCCCTGGTCAGGACGCCGGTCGCCTTGGGGTTGTCGAATGGCTCGGACAACAGTAATTCCTGGCCATCCGCGCCCAGCAGGCGAAAACGGAATTTCCCATCCTCGTCGCGGAAACTGACAAAGCGCGCCTTCTTGACGGCCTGCTTTTTATCGCCGGCCGACAACGCGGCCCGCGGTGTCGGCGCACTACGCAGGCCCACGGCCTCGCGCAAACGAGCCATGAACGGTTGCGCAAGACTGCGCGCCTTGCTGGCGCCAGCCTGCAGGATGTCTTCAATGCGTTCGGGATGTGCCATCAGGTCGGCATAGCGGTCACGCATGGGAGCCAGGTCTTGCTCGATGCGGTCCGACAACAATTCCTTGGCGTCGCCCCAGCCCAGTCCCGTTTCAAGCTGTTCACGAAAGCTCCTGGCTTCGGCCGGCGTGGCAAACGCCCGGTATAGCGTATAAAGATGCGATCCTTCGGCGTCCTTGGGCTGGCCTGGTTCCAACGAATCGGTCACGATACGCTTGACCGCAGTACGCAAGGCCTTGGCCCCGCCTTCGAACAGCGGTATGGTGTTGTCATAGCTCTTGGACATCTTGCGGCCATCCAGGCCAGGCAACGTCGCCACGTCGTCGTCGATCTGCACTTCGGGCAGCACGAAGAAATCCGCGCCGCATCCATACAGGCTGTTGAAGCGCTGGGCGATGTCGCGCGTCATTTCCAGGTGCTGGATCTGGTCGCGGCCCACCGGCACCTTGTGCGCATTGAACAGCAGGATATCGGCCGCCATCAATATGGGATAGGAAAACAGTCCCATATTGATGCCGTCGTCGGGCTCGGCTTGTCTCGCAACATTCTGATCCACGGACGCCTTGTAGGCATGGGCCCGGTTCATCAAGCCCTTGGCCGTCACGCAGGTGAGCATCCAGCACAGCTCGGGGATCTCTGGAATATCGGACTGCCGATAGAAAGTGACTTTCTCGGGATCGAGTCCCGCTGCGATCCACGTGGCAGCTATCTCGAGGCGGGAGCGCGCAATACGTTGCGGGTCTTCGCATTTGATGAGCGCGTGGTAGTCGGCCATGAAATAGAACGCGTCTACCCCGGGCAGATTACTGGCTTGTATCGACGGCCGGATGGCGCCTGCATAGTTGCCCAGGTGGGGAGTTCCGGAAGTCGTAATGCCGGTTAATACGCGGGTATTCATAGATACTTTGATTCAGACAGGTTGCGGGAAAAGTGCCGTGTTTTCAAATTGGCGGCGTTCTACAGCGTAACGGCTTCGCGCCGGTCGGCCTCGAGATATTCGAGCGACTGCATCTCCATGATGCGTGACACCGTGCGGTGGAATTCGTTGGCCATCGGCCCTTCTGTATACAGTTCATCGGCCTCGCATTCGGCCGACATGATGAGCTTGATCTTGTGATCGTAGAACACATCTATCAGCCAGGTAAAGCGACGCGCCTCGGAAGCATGGCGCGCGCTCATGCGCGGCACATCCGACAATATAACCGTATGGAAACGGCTCGCCAGATCCAGATAATCATTCTGTGATCGCGGGCCGCCACACAAGGTGGCGAAATCGAACCAGACTATGCTGCCGCCCAGTGCAATGGCCTTGAGCTGGCGATGTTCGACCGTAAGCACCGGCTTCATGGGCGCGGTGTCCAGCAGACGGTTGAAGTCAGCCTCAAGCTCTTTAGTGGTTTCAGCCGTAATGGGAGTGAGGTACATGCGCACTTGCTCCAGCGCACGGCGGCGATAGTCCATGCCTGTATCTACATTGAGGATATCCATTCTCTCCTGCAGCAGCTTGATCGCCGGCAGGATGCGGTCGCGGTGCAAACCGTCAGGGTAAAGCGTGGACGGCTCGTAGTTCGAAGTCATGACAAACGACGTACCGTGCTCGAACAGCTTGAGCAACAGGCGGTAGAGAATCATGGCGTCGGCCACGTCCGAGACATGGAACTCATCAAAGCAGATCAGGCGATAACGCTTGGCAATACGCCGAGCCACCTCGTCCAGCGGATCCTGCTGCCCTCGCACCTCGCCCAGTTCGTGGTGCACGCCGCGCATGAATTCGTGGAAATGCACGCGCGCCTTGCGCTTGACCGGAACAGTAAGATAGAAGGCGTCCATCAGAAAGCTTTTGCCGCGCCCCACTCCGCCCCACAAGTAGACGCCCCTTGGCACATCCGGGCGGCGGAAAATCTTCTTGAATGATGAAGAACGCGCCTTCTTGAATTCTATCCATTCGTCGAAATACACCTGCAAACGCTCTATGGCGGCCAGCTGTGCTTCGTCGCATTGGTAACCGCGCTCGTTCAGAGCCTGGTGGTAATACTCAAGAACATTCATTGGACAGACTCGTATAACGATGAAGGGCAGGTCAAACGCCCGCCCTTCATCAACATCACGTTGCGCGCAAAATCGGTGATCAGAAGTTCAACGTGCGCTTGTCGACGGCCAGAGCCGCTTCTTTCATGGCTTCGGACAGGGTTGGATGAGCATGGCAGATACGGGCGATGTCTTCAGCGGCGCCGCGGAATTCCATGATCGTGACGGCTTCGGAAATCAGTTCAGAGGCCAGCGGACCGATAATGTGAACGCCCAGCACTTCGTCTGTCTTGGCATCCGCAAGTATCTTCACAAAACCCGTCGTGTCGCCCAAGGCGCGCGCGCGCCCGTTGGCCATGAAGGGGAAGCTGCCCGCCTTGTACTCGCGCCCTTCGGTCTTGAGCTGCTGCTCGTTCTTGCCCACCCAGGCAATTTCCGGCGAGGTGTAGATGACGGAAGGAATCGTGCCAAAGTTGACATGGCCGTGCTGTCCGGCAATGCGCTCGGCCACCGCAACGCCCTCTTCCTCGGCCTTGTGTGCCAGCATCGGACCGCGCACGACGTCGCCTACGGCCCAGACGTTGGGCAAATTGGTCTTGCAGTCATCGTCAACCAAAATGAAGCCGCGCTCGTCCAGCTTGAGACCGACAGTTTCCACGCCAAGACCGGAGACATTGGGCACACGGCCGATGGATACGATGAGACGGTCGACCACCAGTTTCTGCTCTGCGCCCGAAGCGTCGGTATAAGGAACGGTAACCGATTTGGCCGTGGATTTGACTTCACCGATCTTGACACCGGTATGGATGGCAAGACCCTGCTTGGCGAATGCCTTCTGGGCTTCCTTGGCCACCTGCTGGTCGGCTACCGCGAGAAACTCGGGCATGGCTTCCAGTATGGTGACTTCAGCGCCCAGGCGGCGCCATACACTGCCCAGCTCCAGGCCGATTACGCCCGCGCCGATGACGCCCAGCTTCTTGGGCACGGCCGGTATGCGCAAGGCGCCATCGTTGGACAAGACCTGTGCTTCGTCGAACGGCAAGCCGGGCAATGCACGGGGCGAGGAACCGGTCGCCACGATCACATGCTTGGCGACAAGGTCTTCGTCGGATGTACCCGATACTTTGATGGACCAGCCGCCATCGACATGCGCCACGAATGAACCCGTGCCGTGGAAGAATGTGACCTTGTTCTTCTTGAAGAGATACAAAATGCCGTCGTTGTTCTGCTTGACGACAGTATCTTTGCGCCCGACCAGGGTGTCGAGCTTGAGTTCGACGCCCTTGATCTCGATGCCGTGCTCGGCGAAATGATGATTGGCCTGCTCATAATGCTCGGATGACTGCAGCAGGGCTTTGGAAGGAATGCAACCCACGTTGGTGCAAGTGCCGCCGGGAGCGGGCTTGCCGTCTGCCGTGCTCCAGGCGTCGATACATGCGACGCTCTGGCCCAACTGGGCAGCGCGAATTGCGGCGATATAGCCGCCGGGGCCTGCACCGATGACTACCACGTCAAATTGTTTAGCCATTTTCTTTTCCGATCTAGATAGTGTTGACGCGAACCACCCGAAGGTTTCGCGAATAGCGAGGAAGCGGCGGCGTTGCCACGAAGCGCTTCCACGACGAGAACAGACGTTAAAAAAAACCCGGCCGGCTTTTCCTGCACGAGGAGCGCCAGCCGGGATTTTATTGCGCCGTAGCCCGCATGCTTAGACGTCCAGCAGAAGGCGCTGAGGATCTTCCAGCGCTTCCTTGATGGCGACCAGGGCCAGTACCGCTTCGCGTCCATCGATGATGCGATGGTCGTAAGACATGGCCAGGTAGTTCATGGGACGCACCACAATCTGGCCATTCTCGACGACCGCGCGGTCTTTCGTGGCATGAATGCCCAGAATGGCCGACTGCGGAGGATTGATGATGGGCGTGGAAAGCATGGAGCCGAAAACACCGCCGTTGGAAATGGAGAACGTACCGCCGGTGAGCTCTTCGAGGGTCAGTTTGCCGTCGCGTGCCCGGTTGCCGAAATCGGCGATCTGCTTTTCAATGTCGGCAATCGACATCTGGTCGGCGTTGCGCAAAATGGGAACGACCAAACCGCGCGGGCTGCCGACTGCAATGCCGATATCGAAGTAGCCATGGTAGATGATGTCTTTGCCATCGACCGAAGCGTTGACGACAGGGTACTTCTTGAGCGCGGCGACCGCAGCCTTGACGAAGAAGGAAGTGAAACCCAGCTTGACCCCGTGTTCTTTCTCGAACTGGTCTTTGTATTTCTTGCGCAGATCGAGAATGCCTTGCATATTGACTTCGTTGAAAGTCGTGAGAATGGCATTGTCGGCTTGCGACTGCAGGAGGCGCTCGGCAACACGGGCGCGCAGGCGGCTCATGGGTACACGCTGTTCCGGACGGCCGTCCAGCGACATCGTGGCGGGAGCGGCTGGCGCGGCGGCTTTCTTGGCAGGAGTGTTATCGGCGGCAAGCGCGTCGCCCTTGGTCACGCGGCCACCACGTCCGGTACCGTCAACCGAAGCAGGATCCACGCCCTTTTCGGCCAGGATCTTGTTTGCCGCGGGAGACGCTGCGGCGGAGGCTGACTGTGCGCCAGCGGCCGGAGTCGGGGCGGCGGCAGCCGTTGCAGGGGCTGTCGCCGCAGGAGCTTCAGCCGGCGCAGCGGCTGCAGCAGCCTTCCCTTCGCTGTCGATACGGGCCAGGACTTCGCCCGACGCAACGGTGCTTCCGTCACCCTTGACGATTTCCTTGAGCACGCCGGACGATGGCGCAGGAACTTCCAGAACCACCTTGTCGGTTTCGACTTCTATCAGGATCTCGTCTGCTTCGACCGCTTCGCCGGGTTGCTTCTTCCATGTGAGCAGCGTCGCCTCGGAAACCGATTCGGAAAGCTGGGGAACGAGAACATCAGTAATAGCCATGGTATGTATTCCGTTTTGAAAGTATTCGTTATTTAGTCAGCATGAAGCTCTTGAACTTGGGCGCCAGGGCCTGATCGAGCAAGTTGCGTTGCTGCTCTTGGTGCTTGGCCAGATAGCCCACGGCCGGAGACGCCGACGCCGGACGTCCTGCATAGCCCAGCTTCTGGCCGTCGGCCATGTTCTCGTAGAGATGATGCTGAATATAGAACCAGGGGCCCTGGTTCTGGGGCTCATCCTGGACCCAGACAATTTCCTTGGCATTGGCGTACTTCTGCAATTCGGCCTGGAAGGACTTGTGCGCGAACGGATACAGCTGTTCGACACGCAATACTGCCACGTCGCTGCGACCGGCCTCTTTGCGGGCATGGACTATATCGTAGTAGACCTTGCCCGAGCAGACCAGCACCCGGTTGACGGCAGCAGGATCGATGCTTGCGTCTTGTTCGCCGATAACCGGCAGGAAATGACTGTTGGCCAGGTCGGACAGAGGCGAGGTGGCGTCCTTGTTGCGCAACAAGGACTTGGGCGTGAGGATGATCAGCGGCTTGCGGAACGGCCGTATCATCTGGCGGCGCAATACATGGAAAATCTGCGCGCCATTGGTAGGCTGCACCACCTGGATATTGTTATCGGCACACAGCTGCAGGAAGCGCTCGATGCGCGCCGACGAGTGCTCCGGGCCCTGCCCTTCATAGCCGTGCGGCAGCATCATGGTAAGACCGCACTGGCGGCCCCATTTGGCTTCGCCCGAAGTAATGAACTGGTCGATCACAACCTGCGCGCCGTTGACGAAATCGCCGAACTGGGCTTCCCAGATGGTGAGCGTGTTCGGTTCGGCCGTTGCATAGCCGTACTCGAATGCCAGGACGGCTTCCTCGGACAATACCGAGTCGATGACGGTAAAAGGAGCCTGGTTTTCGGAAACGTTCTGCAGGGGAATATAGGTGCCGTCGTTCCAGCGCTCGCGCTTCTGGTCATGCAGGACCGCGTGGCGGTGGGTAAACGTGCCGCGTCCGGAATCCTGGCCGGTGATGCGGATGGTATAGCCGCTGGCCACGAGCGTGGCGAAGGCAAGATGCTCGCCCATGCCCCAGTCGACGTTCTGCTCGCCGCGCGCCATATTGCGGCGGTCATTCAACAGCTTGTTGACCAGCGAATGAGGCGTGAAATTCTCTGGCACCGTCGTGAGCTTTTCACCAATGCGGGTAAGCTCGGCCAGCGGCACGCCGGTGTCGGCCTGGTCGGTCCATTTGGCGCCCAGGAATGGGGACCAGTCGGTGGCGTACTTGTTCTTGTAGTCGGTCAGGACCGGTTCGATGGTGCGTTGACCGTCTTCCATGAGCTGGCGGTAATCCTTGACCAGCTGGTCGGTTTCGGCTTCGGAGAGGATGCCTTGGGCCACCAGTTTCTCGGCATACACTTTGCGGGTGCCGGGATGCTTGCCTATGCTCTTGTACATGAGCGGCTGGGTGAGCGACGGCGTGTCCTGTTCGTTGTGGCCGAGCTTGCGGAAGCAGACGATATCGATGACGACATCGTGATGGAACTGCAGACGGTAGTCGAGAGCCAGCTGGGTAACGTAGACCACTGCTTCGGGATCATCGCCGTTCACGTGGAAGACCGGCGCCTGGATCATTTTGACCACGTCGGTGCAATACAGCGTGGAACGCGTATCGCGCGGATCGGAAGTGGTGAAGCCGATTTGATTGTTGATGACGATATGCAGCGTGCCGCCGGTGCCGTAACCGCGCGTTTGCGCCAGGTTGAGGGTTTCCATGACGACGCCCTGGCCTGCAAAGGCGGCATCGCCGTGAACCAGCACAGGCAGGACCTGGGAGCCGACTTCGTCGCCGCGGCGGTCTTGGCGGGCGCGTACGCTGCCCTCGACCACGGGGTTGACGATTTCCAGATGCGAAGGGTTGAACGCCAGGGAAAGATGCAGCGGACCGCCACGCGTGGAAAGATCGCTGGAGAAGCCGTTGTGATATTTCACGTCGCCGTCAGTGAGCCCTTCGGCGTGCTTGCCCTCGAATTCGGCAAACAGGTCGCCAGGCATCTTGCCCATGATGTTCACGAGCATGTTCAGTCGGCCGCGGTGGGCCATGCCGACCACGAGTTCCTGCACGCCGTTTTCACCCGCGTGTCCGACGACTTCGTCCATGCAGGCAATGAAGCTTTCGCCGCCTTCAAGCGAGAAACGCTTTTGCCCGACATACTTGGTATGCAGGAAGCGTTCGAGCCCTTCGGCTTCAGTGACTTGCTGCAGAATGTGGCGCTTGCGTTCCGCCGAGAACGACGGTACGCCCAGAGTGGATTCGAGACGTTCCTGGATCCAGCGCTTGGCGGCCGGATCGGAGATATGCATGAACTCGGCACCGACACTGCGGCAATAGGTGTCCCGCAAAGCCTTGAGCATGTCGCGCATGGTCATGGTGTCGGCTTTGGTGAAATACGTATTGGTGGCCGAATAGACCTGGTCGAGGTCGGCTTCGGTGAGGCCATAGAAGGCTGGATCGAGTTCCGGGATGACCGGGCGATCCTGGCGCTTCAGCGGATCGAGGTCGGCAAAGCGGGAGCCCAGGACGCGGTAGGCGGCAATGATGGACTGAACGTAGACTTGCTTGCTGGCGACCTTCAGGTCAGGTTCTTGGGCACGCGCCACAAAGGCATTGGCCTTGGCGCGTTGCGCAAATGATTCGACAATAGGCGCATGGGCCTGATCGCGCGTGACTTCTCGACCGTCGGTGGCAGGCTGGTGCTGCAACTGGTCGAAATAATCGCGCCACTCGTTTGGCACAGACCCGGGATTGTCGAGGTAGGATTCGTATAGATCCTCGACATATGGGGCGTTGCTACCAAACAGGTAAGAATTGGATAAAAGTTCTATTTCCGATGACATAAATGCGCTTCACCTATCCGAGTGTCTCACTCGTTATGATGCAGGGAACAACCTTCCGCGACACGGCCAGACCGGTTAGCGGATAGCGGGGCAGAAGGCAACGTACGACGCCTTGATAAGCCGTATTCTTGCTAGTATACCTTCCAGGCAGAGGGGGACAACCCTGGGCTGGGGAAATGCCAGGCAAAAGCCACAAAGCGTTGGCATTAACAAACACCTTGGTCTTTTTAAAGGCTGAACCGGCACATTTTTTGCGTATTGCGCAATTGCAATTCGGGCACCCAATGGATCCACGTTGGCACTACACTTGTGGGTTTTCGTTCAATCACTTCGCGACTCAGGAGTTCCATCAAATGGACGCTAATTCCGACCTTGAAAAACTTGCGCTGGACTACCACGCCTACCCGTCCCCCGGCAAGATTTCCGTCATGCCCACCAAGCCGCTTGCCAACCAGGACGACCTGTCGCTCGCGTATTCTCCCGGCGTGGCATTCGCCTGCATGAATATTCACGCCCAGGGCGAAGATGCCGCCGCCAAGTACACGTCGCGCTCGAATCTTGTCGGCGTCATCACCAACGGAACAGCGGTGCTGGGACTGGGCAACATTGGCCCGCTGGCCGCCAAACCCGTCATGGAAGGCAAGGGATGCCTGTTCCGCAAGTTTGCCGGCATCGACGTCTTCGACATCGAGCTGGATGAAACCGATCCCGACAAGCTGGTCGATATTATTGCCGCGCTCGAGCCTACGCTGGGCGGCGTCAACCTCGAAGACATCAAGGCGCCCGAGTGCTTCTATATCGAGAAGAAGCTTCGCGAACGCATGAAGATTCCGGTCTTCCACGACGACCAGCATGGCACGGCCATCATCTCGTCGGCAGCCATCATCAACGGACTCAAGGTCATCGACAAGAAGATCGGAGATGTGAAGCTGGTGTGCTCCGGCGCCGGTGCGGCGGCCATTGCCTGCCTGGACCTTCTCGTGCATCTGGGCATACAGCGTTCCAACGTCTATGTCGTGGACTCGCGCGGGGTGATCTGGAATGGCCGCGAACAGAACATGGAGCCCAACAAGGCCCGCTATGCCCAGGACACCGATGCCCGCAGCCTTGCCGACGCCTGCGTTGACGCCGATGTATTCCTCGGCTGTTCAGCTCCAGGAGTGCTGACGGCCGACATGGTCAAGTCCATGGCATCAAGCCCGCTCATCCTGGCGCTGGCCAATCCCGAGCCCGAGATCCGGCCCGAAGTCGCCAAGGCGGCCCGTCCGGACTGCATCATCGCGACCGGACGCTCCGACTACCCGAACCAGGTCAATAATGTATTGTGCTTTCCGTTCATCTTCCGCGGCGCGCTCGACGTGGGCGCCACCGTCATCAACGAAGAAATGAAGCTGGCTTGCGTCAAAGCCATTGCCGAACTGGCCGAAGCCGAACAGAACGATGAAGTCGCGACCGCCTATGCCGGACAGGAACTGGCTTTCGGCCCCGATTACATTATTCCCAAGCCATTCGATCCACGGCTTATCGTCAAGATCGCTCCGGCGGTCGCCGAGGCGGCCATGGCGTCCGGCGTCGCCAGGCGCCCTATCGAAGACCTGGAAGCGTACCGGCAAAAACTGATGAGCCTGGTGTACCACACCGGCCAGCTGATGCGGCCCCTGTTCATGCAAGCCAAGAGCGCACCCAAGCGTGTCATCTATGCCGACGGTGAAGACGAACGGGTATTGCGTGCGGCGCAGACCGTGGTCGACGAAAAATTCGCCCATCCCATACTGGTGGGCCGCCCCTCGGTTATCGAGATGCGTCTCAAGAAATACGGCCTGCGCCTGGAAGTGGGCCGCGACGTTGAAATAGTGAATCCCGAAGACGATGAACGTTTCAACGAGACATGGTCGGCCTATTACAAGCTGAAGGGCCGCGACGGCGTGACGCCCGATATTGCCAAGGCCATGGTGCGCAAGCACAATTCGCTGATCGCGGTCATGCTGCTGCAGCGCGGCGATGCCGATGCAATGATTTGCGGCGTCGCCAGCCGGTTCGACAATCAGCTAAAGTACGTGCAGGAAGTCATAGGCCTGAAGCCGGGCGCCGAGACATTTGCCGCCATGAATGTACTGATGCTGCCTTCGCAGACGCTGTTCATTTGCGATACGCATGTAAACGAAAATCCCAGCGCCCAGCAGATCGCCGACATGACGATACAGGCTGCCGACGAGATCTTGCGTTTTGGCGTCATCCCGAAAGTCGCCTTGTTGTCGCATTCCAACTTTGGCAGCCGGTCCACGGAATCGTCGCGCAAAATGGCCGAGGCCCGCCAACTTATTTCGGAGCGCGCGCCTACACTGGAAGTCGACGGTGAAATGCATGCCGACTCGGCGCTGTCTGAAAAGATCAGGCTCAAGGCATTTCCCGACTCGACGCTGAAGGGCCCCGCCAATTTGCTCATCATGCCCAATCTGGATACCGGCAATATCACCTACAACATGCTGAAGATGACCGGCAGCAACGGGGTTGCCATGGGACCGGTGCTATTGGGCGCGGCACGGCCGGTGCATATACTCACGACCAGCTCCACAGTGCGCCGTATCGTCAACATGACGGCGCTGGCCGTGGTCGATGCCCAACAAGAGGCTGGCCAGGTCGAGCTGTAAACGCATTGCCCGGCAGAGCATGCCGGGCAATGCGTGCGTGGTCATTTCACGAGAGGCCGTCGATGTCCCGCATGGAATGCCGAGCATTTCATGCGGGACATTCCATGCCGGATCATTCCACTTTGCCGATTTCCTGGACGGCTTTGCGTAGCACTTTGTCGTCGGCATCCCAGTAAGCCTGGAACTCAGGCGCATCGAGATATTCGACCGGGCTGCCGGCGGCAAGCACCTTGGCCTTGATGTCCGGGTCGTTGGCGACCCGGCGTGCGCTTGCGCGCAGCGTGTCCAGGACCTCCTGGGGCACTTCGGCCGGCACAAAAATGCCGGACCATTGCACGAACTTGGCGTCATAGCCCAGTGATTCAAGGCTGGGCACATCGGGCAAGGTTGCCAGGGGCTTGTCGCCCCAGTGCGCCAGGGGCCGCACAGTACCGGCCTTGATATGCTGGAGAATGCTGGAAGGCCCTGTGGAAATCGCATCGACCTGCCCGCCCAGCAATGCTGCCACGGCGGGCCCCGCCCCCGTGTAGGGTACGTGCGTCATTTTGGTGTCTGTGGCGTTTGCCAGCATTGCCATGGGCACATGCATAGAACCATAAATACCCGAGCTGCCATAGTCGATTTTGCCTGGCGACTGGCGGGCGTATTCAATGAAATCCTTCGCCGTCTTCCAGGGCGCATCCGCGCGCACGACCAATACCGTCGGGTCTGCGGTGATGCGCGCAATGGCCTTGAAATCGCTGGTATCGTAGGCCGGCTCGCGACCCAGTATGCGATCGGCCTCGGGCAGGATGGAAATGGATGACAGCATCAGCATGATGGTGTAGCCGTCGGGTTTTGCCTTGGCCGCCGCGCCGGCACCGATGGCACCGCCCGCGCCTGCCTTGTTCTCCACCACAACGGATTGGCCCAGGTCCTTGCCCAGGGCGTCGGCAATGGGGCGCGCCACCGTATCCGTAACGCCTCCCGGCGGGAAAGGCACGATCATGGTAATGGGCCTGTCAGGGTACTTTGCCATGACCGCGCCGGCTGCAAGCAGCGCGGCGGCCGCCGTGACCAGCTTCGTGGGTATCGTGCTTTTCATCGCTGCCTCCTTGGTGAAGGACCGCCCCGCAATCAGACAAAGCGGTTTTCGATGCTGCCCAGACCGTCGATTTCGATGCGGACCGTGTCTTTGGATTTGAGATACTGCGGTGGATTCAGGCCCATGCCGACACCGGCCGGAGTGCCTGTGGCAATAATATCGCCTGGAAAAAGCGTTATGCCGCGCGAGCAGGTTTCAATAAGCGCGGGCAGATCGAAGATGAAGTCGCGTGTGCCGGCGTCCTGGCGCAATTCGCCGTTTACCCAACAACGCACTCGCGTATCGGTACCGTCGAGTTCGTCGGCCGTGACGACCCATGGGCCCATGGGGCAAAAGGTATCGAATGATTTGCCCAGATCCCATTGTTGATGGCGCATCTGGACGTCGCGCGCGGTGACATCGTTGACGATGGTGTAGCCGAAGATATGATCCAGCGCACTTTGCCTGGAAATATTCTTGCCGCCTGTGCCTATGATGACGGCGAGTTCGGCTTCGTAGTCGATCTGGGTGGATACATTCGCTGGCAGTATCACGTCGTCGCCGGGACCCACGACGCACTCGGGCACTTTGGTGAAGACGATGGGCCAGGCCGTGGTGTCGGTATTGCTGGCCTTGAACACGGAGCCCGACAATTCTTTGGCGTGCGCATGGTAGTTGCGGCCCACACAAAAGATGTTGCGGCGGGGTAGCGGAATGGGCGCCAGCAGGCTTATGCCATCCATGGCGACGGGCCCGCCACGCGAAAAATGGGCCAGGTCCTGCCCTGCCGATGCCAGTTCGACCAGCGCCAGGACGCCGCGCCGGGCATCGTCGGGCCCCAGATTTAGGCGTTGTACGGACTGTCCGTCGCTGGAAACGACGCCTACACAATGCTGTCCATTAGAAAGATAGGTAGCGAATCGCATGCATGCTGTTTCCTGAGTTGGTCACCACCGCAGTATATGGGCGACCCGCCCACAAGACAATACAGTGTTATTCCGGGTGTACGCCGGACAGCCGAGCAGCGGTCCGCCTGCGCATGGCCGCGCAAAAAAAAAGCGCCTTGCATAAGCCATGCAAGGCGCCCTTCCCGATTCAGCCGACTACTTGCGGTTGGCGGGAATGTCGCGTGGTACCGAACCCGTGTACAACTGGCGAGGACGGCCGATTTTGTAATCGGGATCCGACAGCATTTCGCTCCATTGGGCAATCCAGCCTACTGTGCGCGCCAGTGCGAAGATGGCCGTGAACAGGGAAGTTGGAATACCAATGGCGCGTTGAACGATGCCCGAGTAGAAGTCGACGTTCGGGTAGAGCTTGCGCTCGACGAAATACGGATCTTCCAGGGCGATGCGTTCGAGCTCCATGGCCAGCTTGAACAAAGGATCGTTTTCCAGGCCCAGTGCTGCGAGCACTTCCTTGCAGGTCTCCTGCATGAGCTTGGCGCGCGGGTCGTAGTTCTTGTAGACACGGTGGCCGAAGCCCATCAGGCGGACGCCCGAATTCTTGTCCTTGACCTTTTCCATGAACTCGCCGACCTTGGCGACACCGCCATTGGCCTGGAGCTCTTCAAGCATTTGCAGGCATGCTTCGTTGGCGCCGCCATGAGCCGGGCCCCACAGGCAGCCTACGCCAGCCGCGATGGCCGCGAAGGGATTGGTGCCCGACGAACCGCAAAGGCGAACCGTGGAGGTGGATGCGTTCTGCTCGTGGTCGGCATGCAGAATGAAGATGCGGTCCAGCGCACGTTCGACGACGTCGTTGACCTTGTATTCTTCGCAAGGCGTAGCGAACATCATGCGCAGGAAATTGCCCGTGTAGGACAGATCGTTTTGCGGGTAGATGAAAGGCTGGCCCTGGGAATACTTGTACGCCATGGCGACCAGTGTGGGCATTTTCGCGATAAGGCGAATAGCCGACACGTGGCGATGATGCGGATTGGTGATGTCGGTGGAGTCGTGGTAGAACGCCGACAACGCACCCACCAGACCCGTCAATACAGCCATGGGATGGGCGTCGCGGCGGAAGCCGCGCAGGAAAAAATGCAACTGCTCGTTGACCATCGTGTGATGGGTGACCAGCGAATCGAAATCGGTCTTTTCAGTGCCGTTGGGCAGATCGCCGTTCAGGATCAGATAGCAGATGTCGAGGAAATCGCAATTCTCGGCAAGTTGATCGATGGGGTAACCGCGGTACAACAGCTGGCCCTTGTCGCCATCGATATAGGTAATGCCGGATTCGCAGGATGCCGTCGACAGAAAGCCCGGATCGTAGGTGAACATGCCGGTCTGACCGTACAGCTTGCGGATATCGATTACGTCGGGTCCGACCGTACCTTGGTACACCGGGAACTCAATCGGCGCACTGCCATCGGAAAACGATAGCGTGGCTTTTTTATCTGACAATTGCATCACATTTTTCCTTAAAAATTAGAGCTTCTGCATTTGCGCAACCAGACGCTGGATATCGGGTGTGTCATACACCCCATCCAGCTTTTCCCGGCCGAGCAATACATCAAGCAATTCGTTGTCATCCATCTCGAACAGCAGGGTCAGGGCAGACACGTCGGTGTCGGTCAGTTCTGTTTCGTATTGATCTAAAAATCGAGTGATGATCAGGTCATTTTCCAACAAGCCCCGTCGAGCGCGCCACCTGAGGCGGGCACGCTCTAGTTCTGACAACTTTCTCATCAATGATCCAAACCTTTATATAGTGCGGCGAACCAGAAGTTCCTTGATCTTGCCGATCGCGGCCGATGGATTCAGGCCCTTGGGACAGACGTCGGCACAGTTCATGATGGTGTGGCAGCGGAACAGGCGGTATGGATCTTCCAGATTGTCGAGGCGCTCGCCCGTGGCTTCGTCGCGGCTGTCCACAATAAAGCGGTAAGCCTGCAGCAAGCCGGCCGGACCGACGAACTTGTCGGGATTCCACCAGAACGACGGACATGCGGTGGAACAGCAGGCGCACAAGATGCATTCGTACAGGCCGTTGAGTTCGTCGCGCGCTTCCGGAGTCTGGAGGCGCTCTTTCTCGGGCGGCGGCTGGTCGTTGATCAGGAAAGGCTTGATCGAATGATATTGGTTGAAGAAGTGCGTCATGTCGACGATGAGGTCGCGCACCACCGGCAGGCCCGGCAAAGGCTTGAGAACGATGGGTTCTTTGAGCTCGCGCAGGTTGGTCGTGCACGCCAGCCCGTTCTTGCCGTTGATGTTCATTGCATCGGAACCGCACACGCCTTCGCGGCACGAACGGCGTATGGCGAGACTGTCATCGACATCGCTCTTGATGCGGATGATGGCATCGAGCAACATCTTGTCGGTAGGCTGCAGCTCGACTTCCAGCTTCTGCATGTAAGGCCGCTCGTCCTTATCGGGATCGTAGCGGTATATTTCAAACTTGACGGTACGTTTTTGACTCATTTCGATATCCTGCTTAGAAGGTCCGCGATTTTGGCGGGAAGCTGTCTACGGTAAGCGGCTTCATTTGCACCGGCTTGTAGTCGAGACGGCTGCCTTCCGAGAACCACATTGTATGGCGCAACCAGTTTTCATCGTCGCGCTCTGGATGATCGTTCAGAGCGTGCGCGCCGCGGCTTTCAGTACGATTGGCGGCCGACTTCGTGGTGGCACGCGCCACTTCGATCATGTTGGTCACCTCGAGCGCTTCAATGCGTGCGGTATTGAAAACCTTGGATTTGTCCTTGAAGTAGAGACTGTCTACCTGGGGAACAAGGCTGTCGATGGCGTCGACGCCCTTGTTCAGCAGGTCGAGCGTGCGGAACACGCCGCAGTGATGCTGCATGGCGACGCGAATGGCGTTGCCCACGTCTTGCGTCTTCTCGCCATCGGTGCGCGCTTCGAGCTTGTTCACGCGGTCGAGCGAGAAATCGATAGCGGACTCGGGTATGGACTGGTGCGCACGCTGGCGTTCCGGATGCGACGCAACGATATGGTTGCCCGCCGAGCGCCCAAACACGATAAGGTCGAGCAAGGAATTGGTACCGAGGCGGTTGGCGCCGTGCACCGACGTAGCCGCGCATTCGCCGATGGCGTAAAGGCCATTGACGGCCGTGGTTTCGCCGTTGGCGACGCTGACCACCTGACCGTAGATATTGGTGGGGATACCGCCCATTTGGTAATGGATGGTGGGCACCACGGGAATGGGATCCTTGGCGGGGTCTACGTTGGCAAACTTGATGGCGATTTCGCGGATCGAGGGCAAGCGCTTCTGTATGGTTTCAGCGCCCAGGTGATCGAGCTTGAGAACAACATAGCTGCCGTCTCCGCAACCCCGGCCTTCCTTGATTTCCTGGTCCATCGAGCGTGAGACGAAGTCGCGCGGAGCCAGATCCTTGAGCGTCGGGGCATAGCGTTCCATGAAGCGCTCGCCGTCTTTGTTCAACAGGATGCCGCCTTCGCCGCGCACACCTTCGGTGATCAGCACGCCGGCGCCGGCCACGCCGGTAGGATGGAACTGCCAGAATTCCATGTCCTGCAAGGGGAAGCCGGCACGCGCCGCCATGCCCAGCCCGTCGCCCGTGTTGATGAAGGCGTTGGTCGAAGCAGCCCAGATGCGGCCCGCGCCGCCGGTGGCAAGCACGGTCTGCTTGGCTTCGAGCACGTAGATTTCGCCGGTTTCCATTTCCAGGGCGGTAACACCCAGTACATCGCCCGCATCGTTGCGCAGCAGATCGAGGGCCATCCACTCGACAAAGAATTGCGTGCGAGCGGCCACGTTGCGCTGATAAAGCGTATGAAGCATGGCGTGCCCGGTGCGGTCGGCGGCAGCACAGGCGCGTTGCACCGGCTTCTCGCCGAAGTTGGCGGTATGGCCGCCAAAAGGCCGCTGATAAATCGTGCCGTCAGGATTGCGGTCGAAGGGCATGCCGAAGTGTTCGAGTTCGTAGACGGCATTGGGGGCTTCGCGGCACATGAACTCGATAGCGTCCTGGTCGCCGAGCCAGTCGGAACCCTTGACGGTATCGTACATATGCCAGTACCAGTTGTCTTCGCTCATGTTGCCCAGCGACGCGCTGACGCCGCCCTGGGCGGCTACAGTATGCGAACGCGTCGGGAACACTTTGGACAGGACTGCGACGGACAAGCCGGCCTGCGCCAGTTGCAAGGAGCAACGCATACCGGCTCCGCCGGCGCCTACAACCACCACATCAAACTGGCGGCGCGGTAAGGAATTTTTGACAGCAGCCACGGCTTATAAGCTCCAGAGAATTTTTGCAAAGAATACGACAGAGCCGACCAGCCACAGGATGGTCAGCACTTGCAGGAACAGGCGCAGGCCTGCCGACCGGACGTAGTCCATCCAGATGTCGCGCACGCCTATCCATGCATGCCAGGCCAGCGACAAGAATGCCAGCGTGGCCAGCAAGGAGCCCACGGGCATACCGAACCATGCAAAGGTGAAAAGATGGCGCCAGCTTTCGAAATTCATTTCGGATGTGAAAACAATTCCGAAAAAAAGCACCAGCGTATAGATGGCCATTATGATGGCGGTAACGCGCTGAACGATGAAGTCCATGGTGCCGTAATGGGCACCCACCACGAGGCGTTTCGTGCCGAGACGTTCTTGAGTTGTCATTACCACACCCCAAACAGTTTAAGACCAAAGACGACGGTCAGCGCCAGGCTGACTCCCAGGACCACACCGGCTGTTTTCTGGGCCGAGTGCTTGTCGTTGGCAATATGCAGGTCGATTACCAGGTAGCGGATGCCGGCACAGAAGTGATGCAGGTAACCCCAGATGAGGGCCAGCAGCACCAGCTTGCACAATGGGTTGGCGACCCAGGACTGGATGCTTGCATAGCTTTCGGGAGAGGTCACGCTGAGCGCGAAAAGCGGCAGGATGACCAACGGTAGACAGAGGAACAACAATGCGCCGCTGACGCGGTGCAGAATTGACGTTTTTCCTGCCAATGGCAGGCGATAGCTCATGATCTGCGGAATGCTTAGGTTGCGAAACTGCGGACGTGGCTTTGAAGCTGAATCGGACATGACGGCCTCGAGTTATAACAATTAATTTATTGCAAAGAGCTACTGGTATTTTCGCCTATTTGGAGACGCTCTACCAAATGGACAAAAAAATCTAATCAATTCAAACTGTTCTTGTAATGGAATCGTTCTGTTACGTACAACCCCCTGCGCACCTCCATGGGCCTATCCCCATAGGTATAGGACACACGCTCGACTTGCAACAAAGGACTGGCGGCGGCAATCTGCAGCAAGCCGGCCTGGTCTTCGGAGGCCGAAACGGCCCGTATTTTCTCTTCCGCCCGCACCATGCTTACACCGAATTCCGATTCGAACAGCGCATACAGGGGGCCGCGATAGCGGCCCAGTGAATCGGCGGTAAGCCCGCGAAATACGGCACCCGGCAGCCAGATGTCGTCGAGTATGGTGGGTATTTGGTCGAACGACAGCAAACGCCGGATATTGACGACGATGTCGGACGTGCGCAAATCGAGCAAGGCAGCGATGTCGGAGGGCGCCTTGACCCGACGGCAGTCGAGGACCTGGCTTCCGGACAGAGACTGCTTGGCATCGTCGGGCGTGAGCCGCAGGAACCTGAACCGCACTTTGGCTTCGTGGTGCGTGGCCACGAAGGTGCCCTTGCCTTGCCGGCGCAGCAACAAATTTTCGGCGGCGAGTTCGTCGATGGCTTTGCGCACTGTGCCCTGACTGACCTGGAAACGGCCGGCGAGCTCGAGTTCGCTGGGTATGGCTTCGCCCGGCTTCCATTCGCCGCGGTCCAGGCTTTGCAGCAACAAGCCCTTGATCTGCTGATACAAGGGACTGAAGGCCGCGCTGCTTGCAGAGCGATCAGCGTCTGAGGCTCGATCAGTTGGCGGACTATTGGACATAAGACAGACAAGGATTGGTTTGCGTGGGGCTCGGCGAGGCGTTGGAAACTTTCAAGGGGCACCCGCTATTTTCGCATGCCTGACGCTTTCTGTCTAACACTCTTCTGTCTTATATAAGATATAAGACAATTGACGGACCCACTGTTTTTAGATAATCTAACATGCTGCCGCTGCGTGCGCGCCCGCTATAGTTGCGCCTGCATGCCATGCCTGTCATGCCTCGCGTACAGGCACCCGAAAGCACTACACTGTCATTGTCTGTATCCATTCATTCCTACTATCTACGGGAGATTGTTCATGTCCAAACCCGCCATGCGTGTCGCCGTCACCGGCGCTGCCGGCCAGATCGGTTACGCCCTGCTGTTCCGTATCGCCTCAGGCGAAATGCTCGGCAAAGACCAGCCCGTCATTCTTCAGCTGCTTGAAATTCCCGACGAGAAAGCCCAGAAGGCGCTCAAAGGCGTCATGATGGAGCTTGACGATTGCGCCTTTCCGCTGTTGGCGGGCATGAGCGCGCACAGCGATGCACGCGAAGCGTTCAAGGATGTCGACGTTGCCTTGCTGGTGGGCGCACGCCCCCGCGGGCCCGGCATGGAGCGCAAAGACCTGTTGCACGTCAATGCCCAGATCTTCACGGCCCAGGGCAAGGCATTGAACGATGTCGCCAGCCGCAATGTAAAAGTTTTGGTTGTCGGCAATCCCGCCAACACCAACGCCTACATTGCCATGAAGTCCGCGCCCGATCTCCCGGCCAAGAACTTCACCGCCATGCTGCGCCTGGACCACAACCGCGCGCTGTCGCAACTGGCCGCCAAATCGGGCAAGCCTGTCGCCGAAATCGAGAAACTGATCGTCTGGGGCAATCATTCGCCCACCATGTATCCCGACACCCGCTTTGCCACAGTCGGCGGCGAAAGCCTGCAAGGCGTCATCAACGACGAAGCCTGGAACCGCGACACATTCATTCCGACTGTCGGAAAACGTGGCGGCGCCATCATTGAAGCGCGCGGCTTGTCATCGGCTGCCTCGGCTGCCAATGCCGCCATCGACCACATCCGCGACTGGGTGCTGGGTTCGAACGGCAAGTGGGTCACCATGGGCATTCCTTCCGACGGATCCTACGGCATTCCCGAAGGCATCATCTACGGCGTGCCGGTAACTACCGCCAATGGCGAATACACGCGCGTCGAAGGCCTGGAAATCGACGCTTTCTCGCGCGAACGCATGGACTTCACGCTGAAAGAGCTGCTCGAAGAGCGCGACGGCGTGCAGGACCTGCTCAAGTAAAGCAACGCAACATAGACAAGGCACGGCGATCCGTGCCTTGTCCGCCACTACCAATCAAGGCTCACGCAGCCATTTCCGGAGTTTCCCGATGACCCGACCCGCCTCTCCAGGTGCCCTGTTTCGCCAGGCATTGAAAGAAGAACAGCCGCTACAAATTATTGGCGCCATCAACGCTAATCATGCCTTGTTGGCCAAGCGCGCCGGCTACCGGGCCATCTACCTTTCCGGCGGCGGCGTTGCCGCCGGCTCGCTGGGCTTGCCCGATCTGGGCATCAACACGCTGGATGACGTGCTGACCGACGTGCGCCGCATTACCGA
>JAKFDW010000241.1:0-29156 GCA_036675955.1 Orrella sp.
GCGATGGCAGCAGAGCAGTGCCACGGGAAGTTCGTATGGACCTAAGAAAACTGAAAACCTTGATTGACCTGGTTGCCGAGTCGGGCATAGCCGAACTCGAAATTACCGAGGGCGAAGGCAAGGTCAGAATCGTGAAATTTTCCCAGGCGATGCAGCCCGTGGCGTATGCGCCCGAGCCAGCCCCGGTGGCGGCGCCCGCTGCGGCGGCGCCGGCTGCACCCGCCGCGCCGGCAGCGCCTGCAGCGCCGGTCGGCCATTCCGTAAAGGCCCCCATGGTCGGTACGTTCTACCGCGCACCCAATCCTGGCGCATCGCCTTTTGTCGAAGTCGGGCAGTCAGTCAAAGAGGGCGAGCCGCTGTGCATTATCGAGGCAATGAAACTTCTTAACGAGATCGAGGCTGACAAGTCCGGCGTTATAAAGGAAATCCTGGTCGAGAACGGCGAGCCCGTCGAGTATGGTCAACCCTTGTTTGTCATTGGCTAATTCATGTTTGAAAAAATTCTCATAGCCAATCGCGGAGAAATCGCCCTTCGCATCCAGCGTGCGTGCCGTGAATTGGGCATCAAGACAGTCGTGGTTCATTCCGAAGCCGACCGCGACGCCAAATACGTGCGGCTGGCCGACGAGTCGGTATGCATAGGCCCGGCGCCAGCTCGCGACAGCTACCTGAACATGCCGGCGATTATCTCGGCCGCCGAAGTCACCGATGCCGAGGCCATACACCCTGGCTATGGCTTCCTGGCAGAAAATGCCGACTTCGCCGAGCGGGTTGAGAAAAGCGGTTTTGTCTTCATCGGTCCACGCCCCGAATCCATACGCCTCATGGGCGATAAAGTCAGCGCCAAGCATGCCATGATTGCTGCAAGCGTACCGGTCGTTCCGGGCTCTGAAGGCGCGCTGCCCGACGACCCCCAGGAAATACTGCGTATTGCGCGCGACGTCGGATATCCCGTCATCATCAAGGCTGCGGGCGGAGGCGGTGGTCGCGGCATGCGGGTCGTGTATACCGAGGCCGCCTTGCTGAATGCCGTCACCATGACGCGTTCCGAAGCCGGCGCTGCCTTCAACAACCCCGAGGTCTATCTCGAGAAGTTCCTGGAGAATCCGCGCCACATCGAGATCCAGGTTCTGGCCGATGGCGGGCGCAATGCAATCTGGCTGGGCGAACGCGATTGTTCCATGCAGAGGCGCCACCAGAAGGTTATCGAAGAGGCGCCGGCCCCGGGCATAGCGCGCCGTCTTATCGAGCGTATTGGCGAACGCTGCGCCGAAGCATGCCGCAAGATCAACTATCGCGGTGCCGGTACTTTTGAGTTCCTGTACGAAAATGGCGAGTTTTTCTTCATCGAGATGAATACCCGCATACAGGTCGAGCATACGGTCACCGAGATGGTTACCGGTATAGATCTGGTGCAGCAGCAGATTCTCATCGCTGCGGGCGAAAAATTTCTGCTTAGACAGCGGGATGTGGTCATCAAGGGCCATGCTATCGAATGCCGCATCAACGCCGAAGATGCCTTCAAGTTCACCCCCAGCCCGGGGCGCATCACCAGTTGGCATGCGCCGGGCGGACCCGGCGTGCGCATGGATTCGCACGTATATACCGGATACATGGTCCCGCCCAATTATGATTCCATGATTGCCAAGCTGATCACCTACGGCGACACACGCCAGCAGGCGATCGCCCGTATGGAGATCGCACTGTCCGAGATGGCCGTCGAAGGCGTGCAGACCAATATTCCTCTTCACCGCGAGCTCATGCAGGACGCCCGCTTCGTCGAGGGCGGAACCAGCATTCACTACCTCGAACACAAGTTGTCGCAGCGTCCCTGACACGCGCGTGCAATCTGGTTTGATGAACGGGGGCGCAGCCCCTGTTTTACTGATGGAAATACTATGCGCGAACTCGTGCTGATTTGCCCCGAAGCACAGGCGGAAGCGCTTTCCGACGCCTTGCTGGAAGCCGGCGTGTTATCGGTATCCGTGGAAGATGCCGACGGCGATACCGATATCGAGAGTCCATTGTTCGGCGAGCCGGGCATGGAGCCGGAGATCAACGCCTGGAACCGCAACCGTGTCGTCGCCTTGTTGCCTGACGGACTGGATCCGCGTCAGGTTCTGGAACAACTGCGCGACGCGGACGTCGCCGATTATTCCGATGATCAATGGTCCCTGCGCGATGTTCCCGATGCCGACTGGGTGCGTTTGACGCAATCCCAGTTCGGACCGATACAGGTGGGCGAGCGCATATGGATTGTTCCGAGCTGGCATCGCGACGATCCCGAGGTGCCCGTGGCGGCCGATCGGCAGGCTGCCGACAAGAGTGGCGTGATACACATCGAACTGGACCCAGGCCTGGCGTTTGGCACAGGCAGTCATCCCACTACCCATTTATGTCTCGAGTGGCTAGCCGAAAACCTGCGCGGCAACGAGACGCTGCTGGACTATGGCTGCGGGTCCGGAATACTTGCCCTCGCGGCAAAACTTCTGGGGGCAGGTTATATACAGGCTGTCGATATCGACGAGCAGGCGGTGCAATCCACCCGCTACAATGCAAAGGTTAATCGAGTCGATTTACACGCCATGCTGCCCGATGAGTTGCCCGAGGGACGAACCCAGGTCGTCGTGGCCAATATTCTGTCCAACCCGCTGAAGGTGCTTGCGCCCATGTTGTCCAGCCGTGTGGCGCCAGGTGGCCACCTGGTGCTCTCGGGCGTGCTGGAACGTCAGGCACAGGAAGTCGCGCAAGCCTATGCGCCCTGGTTGGACATGAGTGTATGGCGCGCAAGGGACGGATGGGTCTGTTTACACGGCCAAAGAACGGCCTGAGGGCCAGAAGATTTTTCTACATATATGGACTTGACCACGCGCTGCCCGCAATGTGGCACTGTATTTACCGCAACTCTTGAGCAACTGCAGTTGCGCAAGGGCTATATCCGGTGCATCAGTTGTGCCCACATTTTCGATGGCTACGACGCTGTCGTGCCGGGAGGCGAACCATCTGCCGCGCCTGCTCCGGCCGCCACGGCGTCCATCCCCAGCGTATTGCGTCAGCGGCAGGGCAAGAAAGAACCTGCATTCGCAACTGGTCCGGCGCGCGAGCCCGAGCCGGTGCGCAAGCTACCCTCGGCTGTGGCCAGGCCCGCATTCAGTATTTCAACCACCCAGCAAATAAGCCGGGATCCGTCGCGCCAGGATCCGGTATTCCGCATGGGCGACGCCGAAACCGCCGGAACCGATCCGGCCGTCGTGCGCGGGCGCCGTCCCGAGCCGGTTCTGGGCCGTGAACGGGATATTATTGCGCCGCCCGAGCCGAGCATCACGGAGTTGCATCGGGATGTGCGGCACAACAGCGGTATGCGGGGACCGGCTCCCCAAATTTATGTCGAGCCCCGCAGTTATGCCGAACCGCGCAGCGCGGCAGCTGCCGACGACCATAGACGCACGTCCGACCTTCTTGGCGCCGATGTGCCGCGCTATCGTAGTATTGTGTCGCTGTTCTGGGGCGTGCTTATCGTGGCCGGCCTGGTGCTTCTGCTGGCGCAGTTGGCCTACGTGTACCGCGGGCAGATCGCCGGGCAAGTCCCCGCCTTGCGGCCTCTATTGACCGGAGCTTGCGCCCAGCTGGGATGCGAGGTGCCCTATTCGCGCAAGATCAATCTTATTTCCATCATGAGCTCCTCGCTGAGGGCTTCGGCAAATCCTGCGGCCGATGCCGCGGCAGCATCGAGAGCACCGGCCACTGGCGCGGCGGGCGATGCGCCAGCCGCGCCATCGTCGGCCGCCGCAGACTCCATGATCTTGCAGCTGACTCTGCGCAACACCCATGACAAGCCCCAGGAGTGGCCGACGCTGGTCCTGGATCTGACTGATTTTTCCGGTACCCTGGTAGTCAGGAAAAACCTTCCTCCATCAAGTTATTTGACACCGCAAGCGCTCCAGCAGCCGTTTGCCCCATCCAGCGAGATTACGGTTGGGGTTCCTATAGTCTTGAACGGCCTGAAGGTCAACGGTTATCAACTGGGCAAGTTTTTTCCATAAGGGATGTAATGTCTGACAAAGTTTTGATTTGCGGGTCGGTGGCCTTCGACACTATTGCCGTGTTCGACGGGCACTTCAAGGACCACATCCTCATCGATAATATCCAGAAACTCAGCGTGTCATTTTTCGTGCCCAGCATGCGCAAGGAATACGGAGGGTGCGCCGGCAATATCGCGTACAACCTGCGCCTTCTCGGCGGACATCCCGTGCCGGTGGGTACGGTGGGCGCCGATGCATCCGACTACCTGGTCTACATGCAGCAGCTGGGTATCGACACTAGCCTCATCCGGGTACTGCCGGATATGTACACGCCCCAGTGTTTCATTACCACCGACCTGGACAACAACCAGATCGCTTCATTTCATCCCGGCGCCATGATGCTTTCCGCTGAAAATGATCTGACGGGGCATGAGGCAGCGTGGGGTATCGTGTCTCCGGATTCCAAGGACGGCATGTTCGCTCACGCGCAACGATTGCATGCGCAGGGCATTCCTTTTGTTTTCGATCTGGGCCAGGCAATGCCGCTGTTTTCAGGCGATGACATCAACGAGATGTTGAAGCTTGCAAGCATCCTTACCGCCAATGACTACGAAGCCAGCATCGTGGCCCAGCGAACGGGTCGCAGCATGCCCGAAATCGCTCAGACCCTGCAGGCGGTCGTCGTGACTCATGGCGGCGATGGCGCAATGCTGTATGCAGGCGGCACGGAAACGAAAATCGCGCCGGTTGCGGTCAAGGATGTGGTCGATCCGACCGGCTGTGGCGATGCGCACAGGGCGGGATTGCTATACGGCCTTACCCAGAACTGGGACCTGTTCGATGCATGCTGCTTGGCGAACGTCATGGGCAGCTTTAAAATTGCATCGAAGGGTCCACAAAACCATCGGCCCTCGCGCGCCGACCTGAGTTCAGCCCTTAGTCAACATTATGGCCTGAACTTATTAGGTTGACCGGCATGCCGTATCTAGCGATGACTTGCCGGGCGGACCGATCTACTAGGAGTATTTCATGATTACAACGAATCTTAAACATGCGGGTGTACGCCGCAGCCGGACTCTTGGCATAGCCTTGATTGCGGGCTCGATGGCGGTATTGGCAGGGTGCGCCAACGATACCGCGTCCAGCTCCGTTTATAACTATGGTCAGGCCCAACGCGAACAAATCGTGCGTTTGGGCACGGTAGAGTCGGTGCGCAATGTCACTATCCAGAAAGACCGGTCCAGCGGCGCCGGCGTGCTGGCGGGCGGTGCCCTTGGCGGCGTCGCGGGCAGTACCGTGGGCGGCGGCACCGGCAATATATTGGCAACGATAGGCGGCGGCATTCTGGGTGCGGTGGCCGGGAATGCCGTCGAGAACCAGGTTGGAAAAACCCGCGGACTCGAAATCACAGTGCGTCTCGATAACGGTGAAACGCGCGTTATTGCACAGGCGGACGACGTAAAGATCGGGGTGGGCCAGCGTGTTCGCCTGATCAGCGGCAACGGCCCGACGCGTGTCGCACCTTTGTAGGCAAAACATTTGCCGGATCGACGCCCGCTCTGGACGCTGATCCGGCAATATTGCTGTTCAGACGCCGAACAATGAAAACGTGAAGCGCTGCAAGACCATCATTGCAACCTGGGCCAGCACCAGCAGTACCAACGGCGATAGATCCAGGCCTCCAAGGTTTGGCAGAATGCGCCGTATGGGATTAAGCAGGGGCGCAGTCAAGGTTTGCAATACAGGCATCACCGGCGCAAGTGGATTTACCCATGACAAGATTGCCTGTATCAAGGTGATCCACAAAATCAGGTTGAACGTCCACTTCAGCATCGTCAGCAAGGCCGTCAACAGAATCGGAATTACGCTTTCCAACGGAGGCAGTTGGCCGCTGAGCGTCAGCACGGTCAGCAGCAGGAAAACCAGCGCCGTAAGCCAGCACGCGATCAGGCTGGGCCAGTCTATGCGCTTGCCGGGACCTACGATTGAACGTATGGGGTTGACCAGCCAATCGGTGGTACGCAGCACTGCCTGCGAATAAGGATTGAATGGATGCAGTCGTATTGCGTAAATCCAGGCCCGGACGATGAGTGCGATGCCGAACAAAGAGAAAATGATATTGATTAAAAAGTGCAGGACTTCGCTGAACATGGTTAGGCCACAGGGGATGTCAGAAGCGCCATTGTCGCACGAGAGTAGATGGCTTGAAAGCAGTGGCGCCAAGTAAAACTGCCCGGCATTGCCGGGCAGTTTTACTTGGCGCCGCACAAAGTTGCTGCCGCCCCGTAGGGCTTGGGCAAGCTCAGCGCAAATGCGCAGCAATGTGACCGCTACATTATGGGCGACCACCTGTTGGGAACGGCCACGAGGCCGCCGGGTTGACAGTCTTCTTGCTGGCAGGAGCCGCTGTCGCCGCTTTGGTCGCCTTCGCGGAAGATTTGGCATTCGGCTTCTTGGGCGCAGGCTGTTTAGCTGCGGTTTTTTCAGCCTGTGTGGCTGACGCCGCCTTGACGGATTCCGCCTCGTTTGCCGGAGCAGTTTCTTTATTGCTCGCCGTTTTTTTGGCGGCGACCGTTTTGGCCGGTGCTGCCTTCTGGGTAACCGCTTTCTTTATTGCGGACTTGGCCGGTGCTTTGGTGGCCGCTGCCGTTTTGGCGGGCGCAGTCTTTTTTGCGGCAGCCTTGGTGGCCGCTTTTTTAGCAGGCGCTGCATTTTTTGGAACGGCTTTGCTTGGGGCCGCCTTGGCAGGTGCTGCTTTCTTGGCAGTGGCCTTTTTCGCCGGCGCTGCTTTCTTGGCTGCCGCTTGCTTCACGCTTGCCGCTTTGGCTGGCGCCGCTTTCTTGGCAGCAACTTTTTTAGCAGGCGCTGTTTTTTTCGCCGGTGCTGCTTTTTTAGCAGGCGCCGTTTTCTTGGCCGGTGCTGCTTTCTTTGCTGCGGGAGAGGTCTTGGCTACTGCTTTCTTGGCAGATGCCGCTTTGACTGGAGTGGCTTTCTTGGCAACCGCTTTCTTGGCGGGTGCTGCCTTTTTGGCGGGTGCCGATTTTTTTGCCGGCGCTGCCTTTTTTACTACGTTCTTGCTTGCTGCTTTCTTTGCTGTTGCGGCTTTGGTGGCGGCAGTCTTGTTTGCGATAGGAGTGGACTTCTTGGCGGCCGTTGTCTTTTTAGCGACGGCTGTTTTTTTCACATCGGTTTTCTTGGTCGGTGCTGCGTTCTTGGCGGGTGCAGCTTTTTTGGTGGCCGAGGTTGTTGCGGCCTTCTTGGCTGTTGCCATAGTAATGCTCCTTGAGATTGAGTCGAAGAGAACGTCCACCCATTTGATATGGCCCCCACCTTGGGTGCGACCCATCTCAAATGGCGCAAGCGTGCAAAGCACTTAGTACTTTGCACGCTTAGAGTCTAACGTAAGCTCTTACTCTATTCCAAGCATTATTCCCAGCTTAATGCGCCACCGGTCTGATATTCGATCACGCGTGTCTCGAAAAAGTTGCGTTCCTTTTTGAGGTCGATCATTTCGGCCATCCATGGGAACGGATTTTCTTCTTGCGCAAACAGTGCTTCGAGGCCGATTTGCTGGCAACGGCGATTGGCGATGAAACGCAGATATGCCTTGAACATCGATGCGTTCAAACCGAGGACGCCGCGCGGCATTGTGTCCTCAGCGTAAGCATATTCAAGGTCTACAGCCTGACGGAACAGATCGCGCAGCTCTTCGCGAAATGCCGCTGTCCACAAGTGCGGGTTCTCGAGCTTGATCGTGTTGATGAGATCGATGCCAAAATTGCAGTGCATGGATTCATCGCGAAGAATGTACATGTATTGCTCGGCGGCGCCTGTCATTTTGTTTTGGCGACCCAGCGCAAGAATTTGCGTGAATCCAACATAAAAGAACAAACCTTCCATCAAACATGCAAATACGATGAGCGATTTGAGCAGCGTCTGATCGGCTTCCGGCGTGCCGGTCTTGAAATTCGGATCGGCAATTGCATTGATGAAGGGAATCAGGAATTCATCTTTGGCGCGTATCGACGGCACTTCGTTGTAGGCATTGAATATCTCGCCTTCGTCCAGATCAAGGCTTTCGACGATGTATTGGTAGGCATGCGTATGGATGGCTTCTTCGAATGCCTGGCGCAACAGGAATTGCCGGCACTCGGGCGCCGTGATGTGGCGATACGTGCCCAGCACAATGTTGTTGGCGGCAAGCGAGTCGGCCGTTGTGAAGAAGCCGAGATTGCGTATGACGATGCGTCGTTCATCATCGGTAAGCCCATTCGGATTCTTCCACAGCGCTATGTCGCGCGACATGTTTATTTCCTGCGGCATCCAGTGGTTCGCGCAGGTTGCCAGGTATTTTTCCCAGGCCCATTTGTACTTGAATGGAACGAGCTGATTGACGTCGGTCTCGCCATTGATGATGCGCTTGTCGGAAGCACGGACCCGGGCGCTGGTATCGGCGGCAGGAGCCGGCGATGCAGCGGGGGCGCTTGCGATAGCATTGTTGTCGAGACGGTTGTCTTGTGCACGTGCCGCGGCAGTTCCGGTATGGTTGTCTGCGTTTGAAGGCGAGGTGGTTGGGGCGTCTTCCCAGTTCAGCATGATAGATGTCCGTGTCAGGTTATTGGCAGGCTTCGCATTCTTCGAAGCCTTCGTCGCCGGGGCGCATGGTGCAAGCCACGCCCATTACTTCCGCCTCTGGCAGTGCGGGTTCGGCAGCGGCGGCGGCGGGAGCATGCGTGCCGTTGGCAACGGCATTGAGTTCGCCGCCGCGGCCTGTCGATTTCTCGGCATTCGTGGCGCCGTTGGAGCGCAGGTAATACGTTGTCTTCAAGCCGCGCAGCCATGCCAGTTTGTAGGTGTCGTCCAGTTTCTTGCCCGACACACCGGTCATGAAGATGTTCAGTGACTGGGCCTGGTCTATCCATTTGGAGCGACGCGCGGCGCACTCGACGACCCAGCTTGGGTTGATTTCGAAGGCTGTCGCGTAAAGCTTGCGCAGATCGTCGGGGATGCGGTCGATGCGAGCCAGGCTGCCGTCAAAATACTTCAGATCGGCGACCATGACCTCGTCCCACAATTTGCGATCTTTCAGGTCGCGTACCAGATAGTCATTGACCACCGTGAACTCGCCCGACAGGTTCGACTTGACATAGAGGTTGCGATAGTTGGGCTCGATGCACGGCGACACGCCGATGATATTGGAGATGGTGGCCGTAGGCGCAATGGCCACGCAGTTCGAGTTGCGCATGCCGTGCTGTTTGATGTGCGCACGCAAGCTGTCCCAATCCATCGTGCTGCTGTCGTCGACTTCAACGTAGCCGCCGCGTTCGTCGCGCAACATGGCCAGGGTGTCCTGGGGCAATATGCCGCGGTCCCACAAAGAGCCTTTGAAGCTCTCGTAGTGTCCGCGTTCGGCGGCAAGCTTGCTGGAAGCCCAGTACGCGTAGTAGCAGGTCGCTTCCATGGAGCGGTCAGAGAACTCGACCGCAGCATCAGAGGCAAAAGGCACCCGCATCAACTGCAGGCAGTCCTGGAAGCCCATGACGCCCATGCCCACGGGGCGGTGGCGCACATTGGAGTTGCGGGCCTTTTCGACCGCGTAGTAATTGATGTCGATGACATTGTCGAGCATGCGCATCGCGGTCGTGATCGTGCGCTCGAGTTTCTCGTGGTCGAGCACATAATTTCCGGCGTCATCCCGCTTGAGATGCGCGGCAAGATTGACCGACCCCAGATTGCAGACGGCGATTTCGGTATCGCTGGTGTTCAGCGTGATTTCGGTGCACAAGTTTGAACTGTGCACGACACCGACGTGCTGCTGCGGCGAGCGGATATTGCAGGGATCCTTGAAAGTGATCCATGGGTGGCCGGTTTCAAACAGCATGGACAGCATCTTGCGCCATAGCGAATTGGCGGGCACTTTCTTGAACAGGGGCAATTCGCCGCTGGCTGTCTTGGCTTCGTAGGCGGTGTAGGCTTCTTCAAAATCCCGGCCGTACTTGTCATGAAGGTCGGGCACGTCCGATGGCGAGAAGAGTGTCCAGTCGCCGTTTTCCATGACTCGTTTCATGAACAGGTCTGGAACCCAGTTTGCCGTGTTCATGTCATGCGTGCGGCGCCGTTCGTCTCCCGTATTCTTGCGCAGCTCCAGGAACTCTTCAATGTCCAGGTGCCAGGTTTCCAGGTAGGCGCAGACCGCGCCCTTGCGCTTGCCGCCCTGGTTGACGGCGACGGCGGTGTCGTTGACGACCTTGAGGAACGGCACTACCCCTTGGCTTTCACCATTGGTGCCCTTGATGTGGCTGCGCAATGCGCGTACGGGTGTCCAGTCATTGCCCAGGCCGCCGGCATACTTGGCCAGCAAGGCGTTTTCCTTGATGGCATCGTAAATGCCGGCCAGGTCGTCGGATACGGTAGTGAGATAGCACGATGACAGCTGCGAGTGCAGCGTGCCGGAATTGAATAGTGTCGGCGTGGAGCTCATGAAGTCGAACGACGACAGGATTTCGTAGAATTCGATGGCGCGTGTTTCGCGATCGGCTTCCTTCAATGCCAGGCCCATGGCGACGCGCATGAAGAAGACCTGTGGAAGTTCGATGCGTCGGCCGCGAAGATGCAGGAAATAGCGGTCGTACAGGGTCTGCAGGCCCAGGTAGTTGAACTGGAAGTCGCGGTCGGCCTTCAGGGCATTGCCGAGTTTTTCCAGGTCAAACTGCGCAAGCTTGGCATCAAGCAAGCCGCCTTCAATCCCGGTTTGTATGAATTGTGGAAAGTAGACGGCATAGCGGCTTGCCATGGAAGCTTGCGAGACTTCTTCGCCCAGGACTTCTTTGCGAATTGTATGCAACAGCAGTCGGGCCGTTACCTGGCTGTAGGACGGATCATTCTCGACCATGGCGCGCGCCGAAAGAATGGCGGATTTGAACACCTCGTCGACGGGAATGCCGTCGTAGAGGTTCTTCACTGTTTCCTTGAGAATGGCGTCTGCGTCGATGTCATGAGGAAGGTTCATCCCCGCTTCGACTATCGTTTCGCGCAGCTTGACGAGGTCCAGCGGCCGTTTTACCCCATCTTCGCTGACGTTCAGGGCATGCTCGACGGCTACGGGTTGGCTGGCATTGGCTTTCGTGGCGCGTTCCTGCGTGCGCTTCTCGCGATACAGCACATACGCGCGGGCAACGTCATGTTCGCCGGAGCGCATCAGGGCCAATTCGACCTGATCCTGTATTTCCTCGATATGGAAGGTACCGCCGCTCGGTCGATTGCGCGCCAGCGCGTTGGATACCTGTTCGGTCAAGTTCTCGACAAGTTCGCGTATTCGCGCCGAGGCGGCACCCTGGCCGCCTTTTACTGCCAAAAAAGCCTTGGTCATGGCTATGGCGATCTTGCCGGGTTCGAAGCTCACGACCGCGCCGTTGCGCCGGATAATATGGAAGTTATGCCATTGGCCTTCTGCCAAGCCGGTTATTGCTGTCGGCTGATTCGATTGAGCGGATTCGGGCCTGGCATCGGCGGTTTGTATGGTCTGCATGGATACTCCTGAGCGTAATGCGCCTGCAATCAAGCGCGTTGGGGCAGCGTTCTTTGTGGGTGGCGTCCGTAATAGTCTCTACATCTAACTGTGGTAGGAGACCACTACATATTGTGGTTTCTTATTTGACTGACACTAATTGTAGTGATGGATCTGACATGAATCAAGCATGGTAGGGACTTGATTTTTTATTTTTTCATGGAAAAAAGTATCGGCCATACGGCATAAGGCCCGGCGGGCCTCATGCGCACAACTTTTGGCGGTTCATGCCTGCGCCCGATGAATATTGTTAGCATTCATGACGGGGCCATCAAGCTCGGCAAGCAATTGGTCCAGGCGTTGTTGGTATTTGACTGCATTGGCCGCCTTGATATGTCCAAAGCCTCGAACGGCCTGCGGCAACTCGGCAATTTCCAGTGCGGTGGCAAAATTACCGGCGTCCAGCTTCCTGGCCATGGCCAAGACCGCGTCGACGTATTCCCGAATCAGCCGCCGCTCCATTTTGCGCTCGGCAGTATACGAGAAAACGTCCATCCATGATCCGCGCACCGACTTGAAGCGCGCAAGCAGGCGAAATGCTTTTTCGGTCGCGGGGCCCAGCGTCATCTTTCTGGGGATGCCAGTTACCGGGTCGCGCCTGGCAAGCAATGGAGGAGCCAGGTGAAACTGCAGGCTGAAATCGCCTTCGAACTTTTCTTTCAGCTCTTTATGGAAATCGCCGTTGGTGAAAAGACGGGCAACTTCGTATTCGTCTTTGTACGCCATGAGCTTGTAAAGGGATTGCGCCACCTTCGAGGTCAAGCGAGGCTTGGCGTCCGGATACAGAGCTTGCTCGGCGGCGCGCACCTTATCGATGACGCCGGCATACTGTTTCGCATAGGCGGCATTCTGGTAGCTGGTCAGCGCCGCTGTGCAACGGTCGACTATCTTGTCCAGCGATTCGGGCATGTGGATGACGACCGTTTTATCGCCGGAAGCGCCGGCCGCTCGAAGCGCATCCGGCTGCCATGCCGCAAGGCGGCCAATCCGGAACGCGTCCTGATTGGCCTGGACGGCAACGCCATTGAGTTCCAGCGCCCGCATGATGGCTTCTTCGCTCAAAGGGATGCATCCACGCTGCCAGGCAAAGCCCAGCATCGTCATGTTGGCCAGAATGCTGTCTCCGAACTGCTGGATAGCCACGGAATGCGCGTCCAGCTGCCAGGTATTCGATGTGCCGGCCGTTTCGCGCACTATGTCGATCAAGGGTCGAGGATCCATGCTGGCTTGAGGATCGCGGGTGAACTCGGCAGTAGGAGCGAGGTAAGTATTCAGCGCTACCTGCGTCTTGCCCATCCGCAACGTTTTCAAGGCCTCGGGGCTGGTCCCGGCCACGACATCGCAGAATATGGCCACGTCGGCCTGCTGTGCTTCTATTCGTACCGCTGCCGTCGGCTGTGCATCGCAGGACAAGCGTATGTGGCTGATGACGGTGCCGCCTTTTTGCGCCAGGCCGGTAATGTCCAGGACAGATGCTGCCCGGCCTTCCAGATGCGCAGCCATCGACAGTATGGCGCCCACGGTGATGACGCCGGTTCCGCCTATGCCGGCGACCAGCACGTCGCAGTCGCGTTTCGCCGCATCGAATGCAGGCGGCGGCAATTGGGAAATCAGGCTTCGAACTTTCTGGCGCGCCATGGCGTCGCCTTCGTTGCCTGACTTGCGTGGCGTTCCTCCGATCACCGATACGAAGCTCGGGCAGAAGCCCTCTACACATGAGTAGTCTTTGTTGCAGCTTGATTGATCGATGGCGCGCTTGCGGCCGAAGGGCGTTTCCACCGGAACCAGCGACAGGCAGTTCGATTGAACGCCGCAATCTCCGCAACCTTCGCATACCGCCGTGTTGATGAACAGGCGGCGCGCGGGATCGGGGTATGCGTGCTTCTTGCGGCGGCGGCGCTTTTCGGCGGCACAGGCCTGATCGTGGATGAGCACGGTCACGCCTTTGATTTCGCGCAGTTCGCGCTGCAAGCGGTCAAGCTCGTGACGATGGTGCACAGCGACACCTGGCGCCAGCGCGCAGCCTCTGTATTTGTCCGGCTCGTCGGTGGTGATCACGACGCGCTGCACGCCTTCGCCCAACATTTGCTGGCAAATCTGCAATACCGAAATCGAGCCGTCCACCGGTTGTCCACCGGTCATGGCCACCGCATCGTTGAACAGGATCTTGTAAGTGACGTTGGCATTCGCGGCGATGGCCTGGCGTATTGCCAGGTAGCCGGAATGGAAATAAGTTCCTTCGCCCATATTCTGAAAGATATGCGGCATCGTGGTATAGCGCGACAGCCCTATCCAGTCGGTGCCTTCGCCGCCCATTTGCGTCAGTCCACTGGTGTCGCGATCCATCCAGGTGGCCATATAGTGGCAACCCACGCCGGCCAAGGCCTGGCTGCCTTCAGGTACTTTGGTGGAAGTGCTGTGCGGACAGCCTGAACAGAAATAAGGCCGCCGGGCGACTGCGGTCGTTCTGGCGGATTGCCCCGATATCGAATCGCGGCCGGGATCATTCAGCTCAACTCCCGCTGCCTGTGCCAGCCAGCGGCGCAGCACGCCCGCGACGAGGGCGGGCCGCAACTGGCCGGTCGATGGAACCAGGACTTCGTTTTCCAGATCCCGCTTGCCTGCAATACGCGGCCGCACTGCTTGATTGAACAGCAAGTCCTTGATCTGACCTTCGATCAGCGGCGCTTTTTCTTCGAGAACGAGGATATGCTCCAGGCCTTCGGCGAAGCGCAAGAACCCTGGTTCATCGATGGGCCAGCTCAGGCCTATCTTGTAATGGCGCAAGGGCGGGAGAGTGGCTTGCTGCGCATCTGCCAGCGTTTGCAATGCATCGAGTGCGTCAAGATGGGCCTTGCCGGTAGTGATGATGCCCAGCCTGGCTTGAGGCGCTGCATCGACCAGGCGGTCCAGGGAGTGTTGGCGGGAAAACGCCTTGACCGCGACCAGGCGGTCGGCCATGCGATTCTCGATGCCAGGTGTCAGGAACTCGCGCGCGCTGTATTCCAGCGCACCCTTGTGCGGGTCCTCGTCGCTGGTGGATAAGTCCGGCATGGGGCCAAGCGTGAACGACCGCCCGCTCTCTACCGTTTCGGTAACCGCCTTGAAGGCCACCCAGGCGCCGGAGTAGCGCGACAACGCCCAGCCCCACAGGCCGAACAATTCATATTCTTCGACGGAAGCCGGATGAATAATGGGTATGCTCCATCCCTGCAATGAAGTTTCACTGGCATGCGGAATGGAGGACGACGCGGCCGTGTGGTCGTCGCCCACGATCAGCAGCACACCGCCGTTGCGGGAGGCGCCGGCGGCGTTGCCATGGTGCAGCGCGTCGCCCGCGCGGTCTACACCCGGCCCCTTGCCGTACCACATGCCGAATACGCCATCGACGCGCCTATCGTCGCGGACACCGGCCTGTTGCGTGCCCATGACGATGGTCGCAGCGAGATCCTCATTGATGGCGGGCAGGAAACTGACGCGATTTTCCTCCAGCAGTTTCTGCGCTCGCCACATGGCCATGTCTACGCCGGCCAGCGGCGAACCGCGGTATCCGGTGACAAAGCCGGCGGTATTCAAGCCGTGGCTTTCATCGCTGCGGCGCTGGGCCAGCAGCATGCGCACGAGCGCCTGAGTGCCGGTCAGGAAGATGCGGCCCGACGTCGCAGTCAAATTGTCGGAAAGTCGATATTGAGTGTCTATATTGGGGACTGACATGGCAAGACTCCGGTATTTCAACCCATGATAGAGACTTGCCGGTCTGGTTTTATTGCGTTTGTATCGCGTAGAATCCCTAGCTAACGAAACGTTTGTTTCGCGAGGGAGCCGGAATGGATAAGATTGATATCAAAATACTTCAGCAGCTGCAAAAAGAGGGCCGCGCTTCGGCGCAGCAGCTGTCCGACCAGGTCGGGCTTTCCGCGGCACCCGTCTGGCGCCGCGTCAAAGCGCTCGAGGCCAATAAGGTTATCCAGGGGTATTACGCCAAGGTGGATCGCCACAAGGTCGGGCTGCAGGGCTGCATGTTCGCCCAGATAAGCCTGGAAAGGCATTCGGCGGAAATCGTCGAGAATTTCGAGCGATCCGTGCGGGACGCGCCCGAGATACTGGAGTGCTACGCCGTCACTGGCGATTCCGATTTTTTATTGAAGATAGTGGTGCCCAGCCCCGAGGCCTACGACAGCTTTCTGCACCGTTTTCTGTTCAACCTGCCGGGCCTGCGGCAAACACGCACTATCGTCGCGTTGCGCGAGATCAAGCACGACGTCAGGCTGCCGCTGTGATTACCAGTTGAGGTAAAGCATGGCTTTGGCAAGCAGCACGATGCCGACCATATGTGTGAATACGCTGGTATGTATGCGTTGGACGTAGCGGGCATTCAAAAGCCCTTTGCTGCCCAGCACCATGGCGGTGATGAAGTGGCCCAGCACGCTTAGCGCGAGCACTATCTTTACGGTGAGCATGGTGCCGAAAGCGCTGTCGAAAGGCTGGGCCAGGACGCCGCGGTAATGCCACGCCATGCCGATGCCCGCGCTGTACAGGACCAGCAAGGTCCAGGGCATGATTTGCCGGGCCCGTTTGCCGATTGCAAGCTCGACCTCGCGCATGGATTCGCGCGACACGTGCTTGCGTATGCCTTCGAGCATGAGCACTTCAAAGAAAACGGTGCCAACAAATATGAAGGCCGCGAACAAGTGCAGTGTGATCAGGACTGAATAAGGCATGGATTTTGTACGCCTATGGCAAGTGATTGCACCTATTGTAGGTCTGGCTCCTGTTTTTCCTTTGTGATTCCTCATTGGCTACGTGGATTCCCGCGGTGGTATTCGCGATTTCGGAAGCCCGTGCATATCGGCGCTCCGGATTTACGGCGTTGCGGCTAAAATCGTAGACGTTTTGCGTTTAAAGGAAGGCCTCTTATGTACGATTTCCTGCTTCGTCCGCGCTTGTTAATGACCGGTTTTGCCACAGCGGTGTTCCTGGCCGGTTGCGCCGCGCCGGTCAGCGCCCCGCCCGAGCCGGTCAAGACAGTTCCCAAATGCGCAGCCGCCGCGGCGGGCGATCCGCTGGTGGGCAACTGGTTAAGCGTACGCAAACAAAAGGGCGTGGCCGGCGAGCTTCGTACCCTGTATACCCTGCATGCCGACGGCGCCATGGCGTACACAGAGCAACTGAAGCGCGGCAAGAATCCATCGCAAGGGCTGGACGAAGGAGGTTGCTGGCGCCGCGACAAACAAACGCTGGTGCTCCAGACGCTGGAGTCCAATGGAGCTCCCGTGAACCTGGAAGATCCGATCTATACCAATCGCTACGCCGTTGTCTCGGCCAGCGCCAACGCACTGACCTTGAAGGCTGCGGATGGCTCCACCATCACCGCCAGGCGTATGTCGCCGGGATATCGCCTGCCGTTTTAAAGTTTTATGCCGGGCGTCGACACGCCAGACGGCGAGGCGACTTTTTCATACTGCCGCGAGCCGTTCCAGCACAAGGTCTTTGCCCAGGATGGCAAGCACTGCGCCTATGGCGGGTGTTTGCTTCTGGCCAGTGACGGCAAGACGCAAAGGGATGCCCAGCTTCGGCATTTTGACGCCGTGTTCGGCGAGCAGCGTCTTGATCAGGGCGTCCAGCGATTCGGGTGTCCAATCCGGCAAGGCTTTTGCTTGTTGTTCGAAGTGCTTCAATAACACTTTGGCCTGTTCATCCAGGTGCTCGTCGCGCAGTTCGGCGGCGGCCGGCGTGTAGGGACCGCAAAAAAGCATTGCGCCGTCGGCCAGCTGGTTCAGCGTTTCGGCACGGTCTTTGAGCAAGGCCATGACGGCCTGCAGGTCGACGGCTTGAGGATTGCCGTTATTCTTCCGTATGCGGGGTGCCACGCGCTCGGCCAGATCGGCATCGCTGCTGTTTTTAATGTAGTGAGCATTGACCCAGTTCAGTTTTTTGGGGTCCCATTGCGCAGCCGACTTGGTCAAGTTGCGCGTGTCAAACCACTCGACCAGCTGTTCGCGGGTGAACAGTTCATCGTTTCCGTGGCTCCAGCCCAGGCGCGCAAGGTAGTTGACCATGGCCTCCGGCAGGTAGCCGTCGTTGTCGTATTCCATGACGTTGACAGCGCCATGCCGCTTGGAGAGCTTCTCGCCGTCGGGCCCCAGTATCATGGGGACGTGTCCGTACTCGGGCAGGGCGGCGCCCAGCGCGCGTAGAATATTGATCTGCCGCGGGGTGTTGTTCACGTGATCGTCGCCGCGCAATACATGCGTGATCTTCATGTCCCAGTCGTCGACGACCACGCAGAAATTATAGGTGGGTGTGCCGTCCGGCCTTGCGATGATCAGGTCATCGAGTTCGCTGTTGTCGAAGCTGATATGTCCCTTGACCAGGTCGTCCCATCCGGTGACTCCTTCCAGGGGGTTCTTGAAGCGCACGACTGGCTTGCGGTCGGCCGGGATGGCGGGCAAGGTCTTGCCGGTTTCCGGCCTCCATGTGCCGTCATAGCGCGGTTTCAGTCCGGCGGCGCGGGCTTTTTCGCGCATGGCCTCGACTTCTTCGGGGCTGCTGTAGCAGTAGTAGGCCTTGCCTTCTTCCAGCATGGTCTGCACGACTTCGCGGTAGCGGTCCATGCGCTGCATCTGGTAGAAAGGCCCTTCGTCGGGCTGCATGTCCAGCCACGCCATGCTGTCGAGTATGGCCTGGACGGCTTCGGGCGTGGAGCGTTCGAGGTCGGTGTCCTCGATGCGCAATACGAAGGTGCCTTTGTGATGTCGCGCAAAAGCCCATGAAAACAGGGCGGTGCGAGCACCGCCCAAATGCAGGTAACCGGTGGGAGAAGGGGCGAAACGCGTGCGAACGGCGGAAGAAGTAGACGTGGTCATGGTAAGTCGTTAGGCTAGTCATGTGGCGGTATCGGCCGCATGCGCAGGAAAGTAGCAAGACGCCTATTTTAGAGTACACATCAATTTTCGCTTGAACCGGATAAAGTATGCCTCGACATCGCCTTACCGCATTGTTCGAACCCAGCTCGCTCGTGGTACTGTCAGACCGCCCCTTGCCCATCGTGCACAGCGTCCCGCGTTCGCTGCAAAACACCATCACAATAGTCGACGCCGATCCCGCTCAACCCATCGCTTTGCCCAAGGCGCTCAACGGGGTCAGCGAGGGATCGCGCGTAGACCAAGTCCTGCTTTGCGTCGCCCCGCAGCGCCTGCCCGAGGCGCTTGCAGCCATCAAATCCTGTCGACCCCGGTGCCTGACTGTCTTGCCCCATCACGCCGTGTCAGACGATCCTGTCGAAGATATGGTCTATTGCAGGACGTGGGGTCAGCTTAACGACTGCATGGTGCTGGGCCCGCGGTCTTTTGGCGTGCAACGCCCGCACCTGGGCATAAACCTGAGTCATGAACCGCACGTGGGGTTGGGCGGACGCGTTGCTCTGGTGGCGCAATCCCGCTCCATTACCGCATCGGTCCTGGATTGGGCCGAGGATGTCAGGCTGGGTTTTTCGGCGGTCGTGTCGCTGGGCGACGAAACCACTATCGATGTCTCCGAGGCGCTCGATTACCTTGCCATGGATCCGCGCACCGACAGCATTGCCCTGTATCTTGAAGAAACCTCGTCGTCGCGCCGCTTCACCAGTGCGCTGCGTGCCGCGGCAAGCGTCAAGCCGGTAATCGTGCTCAAGGTCGGCCACAACGCCGATGCGGCGTCCACCGAAGATGCGGTGTTCAACGTGCTCTTGCGCCGGGCGGGTGCGGTACGCATCCGCTATTTCGTGCAACTGTTTTCCGCCATCAAGGTTTTGGTCTACACACGGCATCCGCGCGGCCGCAAGATTGCGCTTTTTTCGAACGGCGATGGCGCGGCTCAGCTGGCGCTGGACGTCATGGGAGATACCGAAGCCGTATTCCGGGCCGAACTGGGCCAGGGCAGCATCAAGTCTCTGGATGCCCTGCTGGAAGAGGGCGGAAAAAGCCGGAATCCGGTCGTCACCTATGCCCCTTTGACGCCGGAGAAGGTCAAGCAAGTCATCGGTATCCTGGCTGACGACCCCGGTGTCGACGGAGTGCTGGTGCTGCTGGCGCCCGACCCCTTGTCCGACCTGCACAGTGTGGCGCGCCAACTGGCCGATATATCGCCCGACTCGCGCAAGCCCATCATCACGTGCTTCATGGGGGATGCGTCAATGCGGGCGCTGCGCCATATCCTGGACAGCGCGGGCACGCCTGCATTCCGGACCCCGGAGTCGGCGGCCAATGCTTTCGGAATACTGGCCTCCTATCATTACAACCAGACGCTGTCGCAACAGACCTTGCCGCCCGAAGCCTTGAGCAAGCCGCCGCGGCTGGACGAGGCGCGCGCGCTCGTGCGCGGCATCCAGAGCAAGCGCCGGCGCATCCTGACCGCGGACGAGTGCCGGGAATTGCTGGACTGCTTCCACGTGCCTTTGCGCTATGCTGCCGGCGCCGAAGACGGCGTCGCCCAACCATCCGGGCAGCCCGACGACAGTCTGCCGATGTCTATCCAGGTGCGGCGCGACGCCAAGTTCGGCCCTTACATTACATTCGGGCCCGGGGGACAGGACGCGCTGTTTGCGGGGGCCTATAGCGCCACCGAGCTGCCGCCGCTGAACAGCTATCTGGCCCGCCAGCTAGTCTTGCGCAGCAGCGTCTGGCAACATGGGCTTGCGCGTCAGTCCACGCCGGCCGCATTGGAACTTCTTCAGGAGACGCTGGAGCGGATATCCGAACTCATCAGCGAGTTGCCCTCGCTGGACTCGCTCATTATTGATCCGGTGTATGCCGACGACATGCAGATCGTCGCGCATGTCGTGCGCATCGAACTCACCAGCCAATCCATGCTTGTGCTGCCCGAGACGACGGGTTACCGGCATATGGCCATCCACCCGTATCCGCGCCGTCTGGTGCAATCCAAGACGTTCAAGGATGGCAGCCCGTGGATGCTGCGGCCTATACGCCCCGAAGACGCCGAACCGTTGCAGGAGTTTGTGCGGGGCCTCTCCGACGAAGCCCGCTACATGCGCTTTGTCTCCATGATGCGCGAACTCACGCCCCGCATGCTCGCGCGCTATACCCGTATCGACTACGATCGCGAACTGGCTTTGGTGGCCACGGTGCAGGTGCCCAATCCCGAGCATCGCGGCCACCCGCGCGAGCAGATAATCGGGTTCGCGCATTATCTGCGCAATGCCGATGGGCGCGGCGCCGAATACGCCCTGGTCATTGGCGACGCATGGCAGCGCCGAGGGCTAGGCTCGCAGTTGATGGGCGGCCTTATCGAGGCTGCCCAATATCAGGGCCTTACCTATATAGATGGGGTGGTGCTTGCCACGAACCGTCCCATGCTCAGCCTGATGAAGCACCTGGGCTTTCAGAACGACTACGACGCCGAAGATCCCACCATGCGCCGGGTATGGCTGGACTTGGGTGAAACCCGACGCTCCTAGCGTTGATTCAAAACCTTGCGCAAGAAGGCCGCGATATCGGCGACTTCTTCAAGGCATACCGAATGCGGCATCGGGTAGGTGTGCCAGTCTACTTTGTAGCCCAGCTCGAGCAACTTTTGATGCGTAGCCTGGGCGCGCGGGAAAACGACTACCGGATCGTTGGTGCCATGCGCCAGGAAAATGGGAGTAGCCTGGTTGGCAGGGTGCCGCTCGGCTTCGAACAGGCTTGCCAGCGGCAAGTAACCCGACAGTCCGATGATGCCGGCCAGCTTGCTGTCCAGGCGTAATCCTGTTTGCAGCGCCATGGCGCAGCCCTGCGAAAATCCGGCCAGAATGATTTTGTCGCTGGGGATTCCGCGCTGGTTTTCACGCGAGATCAATGCTTCGACGGCCGTCTGGGACTGGCGCACACCGTTTTCGTCTTCACGCGAAACCAGGTCTGGAATGAAAATGTCATACCAGGCGCGCATGGCCATGCCGTTGTTGATGGTTACCGGCTGAACGGGCGCGTGGGGAAATACGAAGCGGATCGGTGGTGCATCCTGCAGTTCCAGTTCGGGAACCAACGGTGCGAAGTCATGGCCGTCGGCGCCCAGGCCGTGCAGCCAGATTACTGCGTGGCCGGGGTTCCGCCCGGTTTCAATTTCCAGGCATTCGAGTAGGGGTGAGCTCATTTCTGTTCCGTGGAGTCGTTGAGTGCCTTGATGGCCTGAAACAAAGCGCGATAGTGCTTGCGCTGGGGGTCCTGCCCGGCCTGCAGCGCGGCGTTGTTCTGCGCTTCCTTGCGGCTGGCGCGTATCAGCGTGCGAAGATGCTGGATATCAGCGCCGGGGTAGGCGTCAAGCAAGCCGGTAAGTGCGTCGTCATCTTTAAGCAGCAGTTCCCGGAGCGCTTCAAGCCGGTGCATGGCAAGCGTTTCTTCGCGTGAACCGTTTTCCCAGATGTCGAGCTGCGTACGTATGGCATCGGCATCGGCATTGCGCATCAATTTTCCGACATAGTGGATTTGCCGGCGCAGGCCTTCGCGGCTGGTTGTGCGCTGTGCTTGCCGGACGGCTTCATAAAGGTTCTCCGACAGGGGCAGCTGCTTGAGGCGGTCGGTGGATAGCTCGACCAGTTTTTTGCCCAGATCCTGCAGTTCGAGCATGTCGCGCTTTACTTGCGATTTGCTGGGCCTGTCGTAGCCGTGATCAGCCGGTTCGTCGGTATTTTCGGGGATGTTTGGCATGGGAGTCAAAAAAGTGTTCTTTAATTGGCTATGATAACCGTCTAACTTGAAAGAGCAGCAATGAGCGACCAACCCACATCTTATCTACCTATATCTGAAAACCAGACCCGTTTCCGTGAATTGGTCAGCGATGCGCTGAAACATGCCAAATCCCTGGGGGCGTCGGACGCTGCCGCGGAAATTTCCGAAAGCCGCGGATTGTCCGTATCGGTGCGCCGCAAAGACATCGAGACGGTGGAGCAGACCAGGGACCGTTCGCTGGACCTCACGGTTTTCGCCGGAAACCGTCGCGGCTCGGCCTCCACCTCCGACTTTTCCGCGCAGGCTATACGCGAGACCGTCGAAGCGGCCTGGCACATTGCCCGCTACACCGCGGCCGACCCGGCCGCGGGCCTGCCCGATGCCGACCAGCTCGCCACTTCCGCCCATCGCGATCTTCAGTTGCACCATCCATGGGACATCACGGCCGAGGACGCCGCCAAACTGGCCATCCAGGCCGAGCGCGCGGCACACGCCACCAGTCCGCTCATCACCAACACTGACGGCGCATCCGTCGATACGTACGAAGGCCATTTCGTATTGGGAAACAGCCGCGGTTTCATGGGCGGATATCCGTACACGCGGCATAGTCTGTCGGTCGCGCCCATTGCAGGCCGGGGCAACAATATGCAGCGGGACTACTGGTACACATCGGCGCGCGCCCCGGAACAATTGTCGGATCCGGCCGCGGTGGGTCGCTACGCGGCCGAGCGCACGCTGTCGCGCATGTCGGCCCGGCGTATAAAAACGGGCCGGTTTCCGGTCCTGTTCGAAGCGCCCCTGGCAGTGGGCCTGGTTGGCGCGCTGGTGCAAGCCACCAGCGGGGGGGCTTTGTATCGAAAGGCCAGTTTCTTGCTCGATTCACTGGGCAAGCCGGTTCTGTCGGACCATATCGATATTTCCGAAGATCCCCATATCCCGGGCGCCATGGGCAGTTCGCCATTCGATAGCGAGGGCGTGCTCACGCGGCCGCGCGAGGTCGTCGCCGCCGGCGTGCTGAACGGCTATTTCTTGTCTACCTATACGGCGCGCAAGCTGGGCATGACCACTACCGGCAATGCGGGCGGTTCGCATAACCTGCGGCTCGAGTCGCGGCTTACCCAGCCCACCGACGACTTCCGTGCGATGCTCCGCAAGCTCGGTACGGGCTTTCTGGTCACCGAGCTCATAGGCCAGGGCGTCAACTATGTCAGTGGCGATTATTCGCGCGGCGCCTTCGGCTATTGGGTAAAAAACGGCGAGATTCAGCATGCTGTCCAAGAGATCACCATTGCGGGCAATCTGGCCGATATGTTCCGCCAGATCGTGGCAGTTGGCGCCGACACGATCACGCGCGGCTCCAAGACGACCGGATCGATCCTGATCGAACAGATGTCGATTGCAGGGCAGTAACGGTAGCGCCAGTTTTTTCGACAACAGCGTGGGCAAAGGATTCTCAGGGTTTTACCCTCGTTACAAGAAGTGCAACGCGGTGTAATATCCGGAGTGGAATTTTTACCGTACAAAATAATCGAATGCCGAAAGGAGTTCTTAATGCAGCGTCGTTCATTCCTTAAAAAAGCAGGCCTGGGCGCCATGGCCGGCTCAGCCGCCGTGGCTGCACCCGTGTTTGCGCAAAGCAATCCCAAAATCAGCTGGAAAATGACTTCCACCTATGGGCCTTCAACGCCTGCGCTCTACAACACGGCGCAAACGTTCTGCAAGATGGTTGAAGAGGCCTCCGACGGAAACTTTTCTATCCGCCTGTATCCGGTCGGCGAAATCGTGCCCGGTTTCGGCGTCATGGACGCGGTGGGCAACCGTACTGTCGAATGCGGCCAGACGGCATCGTATTATTACTACGGCAAAGATCCTTCCTTCTGTTTCGACACCGCCGTACCTTTCGGTCTGAACGCACGCCAGATGTACTCCTGGATGTACGAGGGCGACGGTCTCAAGCTGACTCGTGAATTGTTCGCGCCCCGTCACATCATCAATTTCCCCTTGGGTAATACCGGCACGCAAATGGGCGGCTGGTATCGCAAGGAGATCAAATCCGTAGCCGATCTCCAGGGCCTCAAAATGCGTACCGCCGGCTTCGCTGGCGAAGTGCTTTCGCGCATGGGCGTCGTGCCCCAGCAAATCCCTCCCGGCGATATCTACCCATCGCTCGAGAAAGGCACGCTTGACGCCGTCGAGTTCGTCGGTCCTGTCGACGACGAAAAGCTGGGCTTCCAGAAGGTTGCCAAGTACTACTACTATCCGGGCTGGTGGGAAGGTTCCGCCCAGGTTTCGCTTTACGTAAACGACGAAGCCTTGAACAGCCTGCCGAAAAGCTACCAGTCCTTGGTCGACACTGCGTCGCGCGCCGCCGGTGGCCAAATGCTGGGCTCTTACGACGCCAACAATCCAGCAGCGCTGCGCCGCCTGATTGGTGCGGGTGCCGTTCTCAAGGCATTCCCGCGCGACGTCATGGATGCTTCGTTCAAGGCCTCCAACGAACTCTACAAAGAGTTCAGCGACAAAAACCCCATGTTCAAGAAAATCCACGACAACTACATGGGCTTCCGCGACAGCCTGGTGCCATGGTTCCGCGTTGCTGAAGGTTCTTACGACAATTACCTTGGTATTGCCCTGGCCAACCAGAAGAAATAAATACCTTCGTTTCGGCTTATAAGCCGTTGCACAGGCATTGCACCCCAAAAAAGCCGAATTGCCCTGCGGTTTTTTTGGGGTTGTTTTTTGGCGACTCATCCGACATGTTGAAAATCGCCTAAGTATGTTAAGATTATGGGCTTTTCTGGCTGATTTGCACGGGCGAAGTACAACGCTTAGGCATGGTTATCGTCAGAAAACACGGCCTGACGAATGTCCGCCAGGCTTATTTTTGAATATTTAGGAACCATCATGAAGACCTTTGTGGCCAAGCCGCAGGAAGTCCAACGTGACTGGTACGTGATTGACGCCAAGGGCAAAGTCCTCGGTCGTGTGGCCAGCGAAGTCGCACGTCGTTTGCGCGGCAAGCATAAGCCAGAATTCACGCCCCACGTTGACACCGGCGATTACATCGTCATTATCAATGCTTCGGAAATTGTTGTCACAGGCAACAAGGCCCAAGACAAAAAATATTATCGTCACTCGGGATACCCCGGCGGCGTTACTGAAACCACCTTCGAGAAAATGCAACAGCGTTTTCCTGGTCGTGCAATCCAGAAAGCCGTAAAAGGCATGCTGCCCAAAGGGCCGCTGGGTTATGCAATGGCCAAGAAACTCAAGGTTTATGCCGGCGCCGAGCATCCTCATTCAGCTCAGCAGCCCAAACCGCTGGAATTCTAAGGATAGGTCATGATCGGTAATTGGAATTATGGAACAGGCCGCCGCAAAACGTCGGTGGCTCGCGTGTTCTTGAAAAAAGGTACTGGCAAGATCGTCGTCAACGGCAAGCCTGTCGACGAATATTTTGCTCGCGAAACGGGACGCATGGTTGTGCGTCAGCCTTTGGCGCTCACCAACCACCTCGAATCGTTTGATTTCCACGTCAACGTTCACGGTGGCGGCGAAAGCGGTCAGGCTGGTGCGGTACGCCACGGTATTACCCGTGCGCTTATCGACTACGACGAATCATTGAAATCGCCGCTCAAGCACGCCGGTTTCGTGACTCGCGATGCTCGCGAAGTTGAACGTAAGAAAGTCGGCTTCCACAAAGCACGTCGTCGGAAACAGTTCAGCAAGCGTTAATCTTTGCTGTGCGCAAGGCTTCGGCCTTGCAAATACAAAACCCCGGCCCAGGTCGGGGTTTTGTACTTTCGAGCGCAGGTTTTGTCAGGGTAAGGCCCTGCAATGGTCAAGCTTGTTGCATAATTGTGTAGTTGATGATTTGTATTTCGGGAAAATATTATGGCTTCGGCAGCTGCAGCACGGATCAAAGTAGGCATTGTGGGTGGTACAGGCTACACGGGCGTGGAGTTATTGCGTCTTCTATCCCAGCATCCCAATGCACAACTCACGGCAATCACGTCACGCAAGGAAGACGGGATGCCGGTGGCCGACATGTTCCCCAATCTGCGGGGCAGGGTCGATTTGTGCTTTCAAACGCCAGAAAAAGCAAACCTTGAAGAATGCGATGTCGTCTTTTTTGCCACACCGCATGGCGTTGCCATGAGCCAAGCTGAAAGCCTGATCAAAAAAAATGTGCGCGTTATCGACCTGGCCGCCGATTTCCGCTTGCAGGATACGCAAGTGTTCGAGCGCTGGTACAAAATGCCGCATTCCTGCCCCGACATCCTCAGGCAGTCGGTGTATGGCCTGGTCGAACTCAACCGCGAGAAAATTTCCGATGCGCAGGTCGTGGGAAACCCTGGTTGTTATCCGACCACGGTGTTGCTGGGTCTGGCGCCGCTCCTCCAGGATGGGCGCCGCCTTATCGACACTACGCATGTCATTGCCGATTGTAAGTCAGGTGTTTCGGGGGCTGGGCGCAAGGCCGAGGTCAGTACCCTGTTTTCCGAAGCCAGCGACAATTTCAAGGCCTATGGCGTGGCCGGACACCGGCATCATCCCGAAATCTCGGAACAGTTGCAGCTCTTGGCCGGCGAGCCTGTTGGTTTGCTGTTCGTGCCGCACTTGGTGCCCATGATACGCGGCATGTTCTCGACCCTGTACGTGCGTATCTTGCCGGAGGCGCTTGACACTGACTTCCAGGCCTTGTTTGAACAGCGCTACGCCAACGAGCCCTTCGTCGACGTCATGCCGGCCGGCAGCCTGCCGGAAACGCGTTCGGTGCGCGCATCCAACCATCTTCGAATCGCGGTTCACCGGCCCGATAACGGCGATCAACTGGTGATCCTTGTCACGCAAGACAACCTGGTCAAGGGTGCGTCAGGACAGGCAGTCCAGAACATGAATCTCATGTTCGGCCTGCCGGAATCCGCCGGTCTTGAGCACGTCGCCGTATTGCCGTAACAAAGTTGGCCATCGTGTTCCGGAACTGAATGCTCCTGGGCGGGTCTGTTGAACATGAAGAAGAATGTCGCAGGCACTGAAAAGACCGTCCAGAATCCAATGGACACCGATACACAACGCACTACACGCACGGCCCCGCGCGATAAACCGGCACGAGCCTCGCGCTGGTTTATCGTGATGGCGCTGGTGGCAGGCATGGCGTTAGGCATGGCCGGCGCCGGATTATGGTTCAATGCCCAAAATAACCGGCAGTACGATTCCGAACTGCAGAAAGCGCAGCTCGCGCTGGATCAAAGCCGGCTGGAACTCGATCAGGTCCGCGCGCAGCTGGACACCATGCAGGGACAACTGGTTGTGGAGGAAAGCACCCGGAATGGCCTTGAGGCTTCTTTGCTGGCCAGCCAGGCCGAACTAGGTCAGGCTCAAGACAAGCTTGCCTTCTTCAACCAGCTGTTGCCGCCCGGGCCGGCGGGGTCCATCAGCATACGGGCTCTTGATATCGAGCGGCAAGGCCCCATCTTGCAATACAGGGTGCTGCTGATGCGCAATGGTTCCGACGACGCGCCTTTCAAGGGCGAGATGCAGTTCGTGGCAAAAGGGAGCCAGTTGGGCAAAACGGTTAAAATAACGCTGCAGTCGGCACAAGCGCCTGGTGTCATCGGCCAGGCGGCAGACACCGCCTCGGCAAACGGCTTCGAATTGAACTTCGATCAGTTTCAGCGCGGGGGCGGCTTCCTGACCTTGCCTCAGGGATTCACGCCGCAAACCGTTACGCTCAACGTGCTGGAAGGCAGTACGGTACGTGTGTCTCGTACAGTCACTTTATCGGCGGCCGATTAGCCTGCCGGTGTTATAGTTGTTTATTGTGCAGCCCTTATGGCTGCCACGGAGTACCCTCATGAATACCGTTACCGAATCTGTAAATCTGCAAACCCCGCCAACTCCTATTCTTTTCACCGACGCTGCTGCAGCCAAGGTCAAAGACCTGCTTGCTGAAGAAGGCAATCCCGAGCTTAAGTTGCGCGTATTCGTGCAGGGCGGCGGCTGTTCCGGCTTTCAGTATGGATTCACATTCGACGAAACCATCAACGACGACGACACCACTATCGACAAGGAAGGCGTGCAGTTGCTGGTGGACCCCATGAGCTTCCAGTATCTGGTGGGCGCCGAAATCGACTATAAAGACGATCTTGAAGGTTCGCAGTTTGTCATCCGCAATCCCAATGCCAACTCAACTTGCGGTTGCGGATCCTCTTTCGCGCCCTGACGCAAGACGCAACACACTGGCTTGTGCATTGCTGCAAGCCGGTTGATCCAGGCACGCTGATTCAAGCTGACTGATTCAAGCCGGGTACCGGCAGCCCAGAATACTGGCGTGTCTTGCGCCTGTTACGCTGGGCAGTCCCGCATGATGGCCCTCGACATGGGCCCGGGCCAGCCAGGCAAAGGCCAGTGCTTCGACCAGCTGTACCGGCACGCCAAGATCGGACGTGCTGCGTACTGCACATGGCAGGGCGTCGCGCAGGTCGCGCATCAGCCCATCGTTAAGAGCTCCCCCTCCGCACACCAGCACTTCGCATGTCTCTGGCGCATAGCGGGCGATAGCCTGTGCCACCGTTACGGCGGTAAGCTGCTGCAGGGTCGCCTGGATGTCGCTCGCGGACAATGAGTGCTTGCCGAAGGCTTCCAGCCGCTGCGTCAACCATGTCCAGTTGAATAAGTCCCTGCCCGTGGATTTAGGCGGTGCCCGTTCGAACCAGGGTTCGCTGTCCAGCAAAAACCGAAGCAGGGGAGCATGGGCTAGCCCGCTGTCCGCCCACGCGCCGTCCGCATCGAAAACGCGGCCCGTACTGGCATGTATCCACATGTCGAGCAGGACGTTGGCGGGTCCCGTATCGAAGCCGC
>JAKFDW010000242.1:0-2772 GCA_036675955.1 Orrella sp.
CGGTAACGAGCGAGCTCGAGGCAATTGCTGAACCGCAACCATACGTTTTGAAGCGTGCATCTTCAATGATACCCGATTCGCTGACCTTGATTTGCAGCTTCATTACTTCGCCATCGGCGGGAGTGCCGACCATGCCGGTACCCACCCTGATATCGGTCTTGTCGAACGCGCCCACATTACGAGGGTTCTCGTAGTGATCGAGCACTTTATCGCTATATGCCATGGTGAGCTGGTCCTTTCAATGTGCAGCCCACTGGACTGAATCGAGGTCTATGCCCTCTTGGGCCATTTCCCACAACGGCGACATATCGCGCAGCCTGGCGACACGGCTGGTGAGCAAGTCAATGGCAAAATCGACATCGGCAGGAGTCGTATACCGCCCCAGCGTAAACCGGATCGAGCTGTGGGCGAGTTCGTCGTTACGCCCCAGCGCACGCAGCACATAAGAGGGTTCCAGACTTGCCGAGGTGCAAGCCGACCCGCTGGAGACGGCAAGCTCTTTGAGAGCCATGATCAGCGACTCGCCCTCGATGTAGTTGAAGCTGACGTTCAGGTTGTGCGCCACCCGTTGTGTGACGTCGCCATTCAGATAGACCTCGGGTATTCTGGACAGCCCTTCCCAAAGACGATCGCGCATTATCCGGATGCGTTCGTTCTCGCTCTGCATTTCCAGCCCCGCCAGGCGGAAGGCTTCTCCCATGCCGACGACTTGATGAGGCGCCAGCGTACCAGAGCGAAAGCCCCGTTCGTGGCCGCCGCCATGCATTTGCGCTTCGAGCCGGATACGAGGCTTGCGGCTTACGTATAGGGCGCCGACACCTTTGGGGCCATAGGTTTTGTGCGCCGAAAACGACATCAGGTCTACCTTGAGCGACTGGAGGTCGATAGCGACTTTACCCGTGGCCTGGGCCGCATCGACATGAAAAACTATGCCTTTCTCGCGGCATATTTCGCCGATGGCCTGGATGTCTTGTATAACGCCAATTTCATTATTGACGAACATGACCGAGGCCAGGATGGTGTCGGGCCTGAATGCCGCCTTGAACTGATCGAGATCGACCAGACCATTATCGGCAACCGGAAGATAAGTGACTTCATAGCCTTGCCGCTCGAGTTCGCGGCAGGTGTCGAGCACAGCCTTGTGCTCGGTTTTCAGCGTAACAATATGCTTGCCCCGACCAGAATGCGAGGCAGCGGCCCCCTTCAATGCCAGGTTGTTCGATTCGGTTGCGCCCGACGTCCAGACAATTTCCCGGGGGTCGGCATTGACTAGCCCGGCTACCTGGGTGCGTGCCAGCTCGACCGCTTCTTCGGCGTCCCACCCATAGGCATGACTGCGAGACGCCGGATTGCCAAAGTTCTCGTACAGCCACGGTACCATTTTCTCGACCACCCGCGGATCCACGGGTGTAGTTGCGGAGTAATCGAAATAGACGGGGCGTGATGACATTGAAAAAAGCTCCTGGACTTTTATGCGGGCGCTACGGACTTCATGGATATGTTTGCCGACCGGTCGAGGCGTATGGCTTTCTGCTCTTTGCTTGCCTCTTGCAGCAGGCGCATGCGCTGCTGATCGACCAGGTCCTGCAGGGAAACCGAATCCAGATAATCTATCATTTTACGATTCAATGTAGACCATAGTTCGTGCGTCATGCATTTGCCGCTGTTTCCGTTGCGGCCCACATTGCAGTCTTCCTTTCCACCGCAACTGGTGGCGTCCAGTGGCTCGTCCACCGCGAAAATGATGTCGGCAACCGTGATATTGCGGGCCAGCTTCGCCAGGGAATAACCACCGCCCGGCCCGCGCATGCTTTCGACCAACTCATGGCGGCGCAGCTTTCCGAAGAGTTGCTCAAGATATGACAACGATATATTTTGACGGTCGCTGATTCCGGCCAGTGTGACCGGACCGCTCTGCTGCCGCAGTGCCAGGTCGATCATGGCGGTCACGGCGAAACGCCCTTTGGTCGTTAAACGCATAGTGAATTCCTTGCCTAAGCTTATGCTGGTAGAAATGAATCAGCGGGTAAACTGCATACCCGACTAATTAACTCAAGTATAGCTAATTCTCGACTAAATTGCTAGGGTAATCACCGAGAGGCTGAGGCAATGCGCCCGCTTGCGAATCGGACCATCGGCACCTCTTTCAGGCATGGCTGCCTTGGCTATAGCGAAAAAAAACCGTGCGCTTGGCACGGTTCGTTGCTGATTGCGGAGGGTTACGCGGCTTGGTACTGGGTGGCACGCTTGCGCACCATTTCCAATACGCCCTGGCAAGCGTCTTCGAGGTAATCAAGCACCTTGCCGAATCCTTCCGGGCCGCCATAATAGGGATCGGGCACGGTCGCTTCTTCAAATTCGTTGGCAAAGCGCATTAACAGCATGAGCTTGTGCTGATAGATTTTCGGGCATTGCTGTTGCATGGCCGAAAGATTTTCCCAGTCCATGGCGAGTATAAGGTCGAACTCCCGGAAGTCGTCGGCAGTGATCTGCCGCGCGACGCAATGGGCTAATTCGTAGCCGCGTTTGCGTGCAGCAGCCTGCGCGCGAGCGTCGGGCGCCTCGCCAATATGAAAGCTGTGGGTGCCAGCCGAGTCTACGCCCACGACCTCAGAGAGCCCTGCCTCGTCGATTAAACGGCGAAAGACACCCTCTGCGCTTGGCGAGCGACAGATATTACCCATGCAAACGAAAAGTACCTTAGTCATCATAAGCATGAGTGTGAGGGAAAACCCGCAATAAGGCAAGAGTTTTTGCAAGCTCACATTTAGC
>JAKFDW010000243.1:0-16819 GCA_036675955.1 Orrella sp.
CATGGCCTTTTACAGGCTCTTTGTCCTTGTCCTTGTCATGGCCTTTTACAGGCTCTTTGTCCTTGTCCTTGTCATGGCCTTTTACAGGCTCTTTGTCCTTGTCCTTGTCATGGCCTTTTACAGACTCTTTGTCCTTGTCCTTGTCATGGCCTTTTACAGGCTCTTTGTCCTTGTCCTTGTCATGGCCTTTTACAGGCTCTTTGTCCTTGTCCTTGTCTTTATCGTGACCTTTTACGGGCTCTTTGTCCTTGTCTTTGTCATGACCTTTTACGGGTTCCTTATCCTTGTCCTTGTCATGACCTTTTACGGGTTCCTTGTCATGCTCTTTATCCTTTCCATTCACAGGAGCTTTGTCCGGTGGTTTTCCGGGGCTATGATCCGGCGCCTTCCCGTGACCGTAACCGGCGATACCGTTGGAGGGTTGACTAACGCCTTCGAGTACCGTGCTCACTCCTTTCTTCGCAACGCCGACGACGTCGCCTATATTGGGGACCTTGTCCCGAGCCAAGATGTCATTGAACACTGATGCCATGATTACCTCCCGTGGGGTGTAGACAGACGAGTACCAGTACTACGCGGATATTGCACAGATTGGGTACTACGCGTGATCCTAGCAATCACTTAATGACAATCCGTTTCTCGACGAGAATTTTCTGGTGCAAATGTAATCGGCTCTGGCGGATTCCAGCTAAACATAACGCGGCAAATCCCTGGATGTATGGGAGATAGCGCGGGCGGGACGTCGGCATATTTGGGCAAACGCGCTAGAAACCAGTGGTTGCAACTAAGATAAGCGGATTACAGCATCTAGCCTAAGCAGGCCACTTGACATCGCGTTTAAGCCAGCAAAATTTCCTCATCACCATATTCTTGGTGTGCTCTACGAAAGGCTTATCTTGGGATTTAGGTTTACACCGGCTGCCCTGAGGCGGCCGGTGCATGAGCTTGACGAGAGTGGCCCTGGCCAGCCGATCAAACGGCGGCAGGCAGGATGAAATTACTGTTGTTCAACTCGCCGGAGTAGCCGACCAATTGGATCAGGCCATCGCCTGTTTCCAGCTCGTCGGTGCCGTTCTGAACGAATACGAACGTGTCATCGGAGTGTTGGAAAGTCGTCCAGTCGTCAACGTCGACATTGTCAGCGGCGGTCTGCAGCATGTCCTCCAGGGTAGCGCCGGCCTCCATGGTGACATCGGCCAGTTCGCCTTCGAGCACGGGGCCCGTGAGTTCGCGCGGGTCCGCACCCTTGGCATGTTGACCAAACGCCAGCGTATCGCCCGTGCTGAAGTCACGAATATTGAACGCGCTGGCACGGATGCCTGTTTCGCTGCCAACATCCACCAGGTTGGACACCTTTTCCGTGAACTGGATCCAGTTGTCGCCTTTTCCGGCGTCAATCGTCACGCCCGATCCGCCGTCCAGGTAGTGCGTATTGTCGTCGGCGCCGTCATGCCCTTTGTCATGGTCCTTGTCATGACCTTTTACGGGCTCCTTGTCGTAGTCCTTGTCGTGATCTTTGCCATGATCCTTATCCTTGTCATGGTCCTTGTCATGACCTTTTACGGGCTCCTTGTCGTAGTCCTTGTCGTGATCTTTGCCATGATCCTTATCCTTGTCATGGTCCTTGTCATGACCTTTTATGGGCTCCTTGTCGTAGTCCTTGTCGTGATCTTTGCCATGGTCCTTATCCTTGTCATGGTCCTTGTCATGACCTTTCACGGGCTCCTTGTCGTAGTCCTTGTCGTGATCTTTGCCATGGTCTTTATCCTTGTCATGGTCTTTGTCACGACCTTTTACGGGCTCCTTGTCGTAGTCCTTGTCGTAGTCTTTGCCATGATCCTTGTCATGCTCTTTGTACTCGCCTTTTATAGGAACTTTGTCCGGAACTTTTCCGGGGCTATGATCGGGCGCCTTTCCGTAACCAGCCGTACCGTTGGAGGGCTGGTTAACGCCTTCGAGTACCGCGCTCACTCCTTTCTTCGCAACGCCGACGACGTCGCCTATGTTGGGGACCTTGTCCCGGTTCCAGATGTCATTGGATACTGATGCCATGATTACCTCCCGAGGGGTGTAGACAGACGAGTACCCGTACAGCGCGGATATCACGCGGCTTGAGTACTACGCGTGATCCTAGCAATCACTTAATGACAATCCGTTTCTCGACGAGAATTTTCTGGTTCAAATGTAATTCGGCCTAGCGGATTCCAGCTAAACATAACGTGGCAAAATCCGTTAATGAATGGTAGGTAGAGTTGACCGGATGCGACACATTCGCATGGATCGGCTAGAAACCCTCGGTTGCAACTAAGATGGGTGGATTACAGCATCTAGCCTAACCGAAATGCTTGACATCGCATTTCTCTCACAAAATTTTTTCAAAAATTATGGCGGCGCGAGAAGTTCTTTCCGAAGTAGGCAAGCCATGGACCGGCTCGGAACGGAAGGAGTTTATTTCCCGCTCCTGACCCACTTACCGGCGCCTTACCCGCGACGTGCTTGCTGGCGCCCAGTAAGTGCTTGCGGGCCGGACAAGGTAATGGGTTTAGAATGGCCAGCGTCAAGCCATCGCGGAGTATCCATGAACAGTCCTATACGCCTTACCCAGTACAGTCACGGCGCCGGCTGCGGGTGCAAGATCTCGCCCAAGGTGCTGGAGGTGATACTGGCGGGCAGCGGCGCGCAGAATCTCGACCCCAAACTGTGGGTAGGCAATGCCTCGCGCGACGATGCGGCGGTCTATGCGCTTGATGAACAGCGCGGGGTGGTGTCGACCACGGATTTCTTCATGCCTATCGTCGACGATCCCTTCGATTTCGGCCGTATTGCGGCCACCAATGCCATCAGCGACATCTATGCCATGGGCGGCGATCCGCTGCTGGCCATTGCCATCCTGGGGTGGCCGGTCAATGTCTTGCCGCCGGAAGTGGCCCGCGAAGTAATCCGCGGGGGTCGTTCGGCCTGCGATGCGGCGGGCATTCCCCTGGCCGGTGGCCACTCCATCGATGCTCCCGAGCCGATTTTCGGCCTGGCCGTCACAGGCGTGGTGGACAAAGTCCGGCTAAAGCGCAATGACACGGGCACGGTCGGCTGCAAGCTATACCTGACCAAACCGCTAGGCATCGGTATCCTGACGACCGCCGAGAAGCAGTCCAAGCTGCGCACCGAGGATATTGGCCTTGCGAGGGACTGGATGTGTACGCTCAACAAACCGGGCAGCCGTTTTGGCAAGCTGGAGTGCGTGAAGGCCATGACAGACGTCACCGGTTTCGGTCTGCTGGGCCACTTGGTGGAAATGGCAGATGGCAGCGGCGTCAGCGCCCGCATCGAATTTGCCAAGGTGCCGCGTCTGCCGGGGGTCGACTATTACTTGACCGAAAACTGCGTGCCGGGCGGTACAGGGCGTAACTTCGATAGTTATGGCGAGCGCATCGCACCCATCACGCAGAATCAATTGAATCTGCTTTGCGATCCCCAGACCAGCGGAGGCCTGCTGGTGGCCGTGACGCCCGATGGGGAAGCCGAATTCCTGGCGGCTGCAGCGGAGTCCGGTCTGCAATTGGCGTCCATTGGCGAGCTGGTAGAGCGACAGCGTCACGCGATAGAAGTGGTGTGATGCGCGAGGACACCAGCAACTACCGGGCGCTGTTTCTTGGCGATGTTCCCATGATGGACGCGCGCGCGCCCATCGAATTCAGCAAAGGTGCTTTTCCCCGCGCCATCAATCTGCCCTTGATGAACGATATTGAGCGGCAGAAAGTCGGCCTGTGCTACACGCAAAAAGGCCAGGATGCCGCCGTCGCCCTTGGCCATCAGTTGGTTGCGGGCCGCAGCAAGGCGCAACGCATTGCTGCCTGGGCCGACTTTGCCCGTGCCCACCCGGACGGTTATCTGTATTGCTTTCGTGGCGGCCTGCGCTCGCAAATCACTCAGCAATGGTTGAAGGAAGAGGCTGGCATCGAGTATCCGCGTGTGACCGGCGGCTACAAGGCCATGCGCAATTTTTTGCTGGAGACGACAGAGCAGGCGATCAAGGAATGCGGCTTTGTGGTGCTGGGCGGTATGACGGGTACAGGCAAGACCGATGTGCTGCTGCAGCTGAACCATGGCCTGGATCTGGAAGGAAACGCGCGGCATCGCGGCTCCAGCTTTGGCAAGCGCGCTGCCGGCCAACCGACGCAGATCGATTTTGAGAACTGCCTGGCTATCGATATTCTCAAGAAGCGCGCTGCGGGCCGTGATTTATTCGTGCTTGAGGATGAGAGCCGAGCCATTGGCAACTGCAATGTGCCATACACGCTGTACCAGCGCATGCAGGCTTCTCCGGTCGTATGGCTGGAAGACAGCCTTGAGAATCGGGTGCTGCGCATACTACGCGACTATGTGGTCGGCTTGCGCGCCGAGTTCGAAGCGCTGCATGGCACAGAGAAGGGCTTTGGGCTGTACGCTGAACGCCTGCGTCAGAGCCTGGACAATATCGTCAAGCGTCTGGGCCATGAACGTCACAGGCGACTGGCGGCAATCATGGACTCGGCCCTGGCCGAGCAGGAACGCAGCGGCGCAGTGGAAATGCACCTCGGCTGGATCGAAGGCCTCCTGACTGAATACTACGACCCCATGTACGTCTACCAGCGCCAACTTCGGTCGGTGCGCATTGAATTTGCCGGCGAGCAGCAGGCGGTGCTCGACTATTTGCGTCAGCGTCGAGCATAGCAGCGCGGGCGGGCCGCTGCCAGTGACCAGCGGCCTGCCCTTTCAGCGTTGTAGCTGCAGGCGCTCGATAATTGGCTCGTACCGCCGCGCTTCGTCCTGGATACGTGCGACGAAGTCGTCTTGCGAACCCGGCAAGAGCGTGAACGATAACGATGCGAGCCGTTCCTTGACCTGGGGGTCTTTCAAGGCGGCTTGCACTGCGGCATGCAGACGTTTGACGATTTCGGCAGGCGTGTCTTTGGGAACCGCGATGCCGGCCCAGCTACCGCTGCTGAAACCTTCGTACCCCAGCTCTGAAATGGTCGGCACGTCCGGCAGAGACTGGGCGCGCTGCGGACCTGTTACTGCAAGGGCCCGTATTTGTCCCGATTCAATGAAGGGCATGGCTGGCGCAACTGCCACGATGCCTGCATCCACCTGGCCGCTGGCGAGGTCGTTCAGTGCGTTGCTACCGCCGCGGTAAGGAATGTGGACGGCAGGAAATCCGAAATGCGATTTGATTTCCTCGAAGGTGAGTTGCATGGATGTTCCGACGCCAGGTGTCGCGTAGTTCAGCTTGTCGGGATGTGCTTTGGCGTAAGCCACCAGCTCTTTGAAGTCTTTGGCTGGCAGCCCGTTATTGACCAGAACTGCGTGCGGGGCGAGGCTGATCGCAGCCACCGGTATAAAGTCGGCTACAGGATCGTAGCTGAGATTTTTGGTCAGATACTTGGCGATGGCAAAGTTGCCGCCATATTCAAGTAGGGTATAGCCATCTGGCTTGGCGTTGGCCGCCCTGGCTCCGCCCACATTTCCACCAGCGCCGCTGACGTTCTCTACAACGATTTCCTGCCCAAGATTCTTGCTCATGGATGCCGCGACGACACGAGCGAGGAAGTCGAACTGGCCACCTGCGCTAAAGGGAACGATGAACTGCAGGGGCCGGGTTGGATAGTCGCTGGCCGCTGCGGGATTCATGGAAACGGCAGCCAGGCCGATGCCTGCCGCCAACGCCACTCTCAGGCTAAACGATAAGAACTTCATGCAGTGTCTCCTGTTGTTGTAGTGTTTCCGGTCCGGCATATGGTCTCGCCGAAAGCAACATTTATACTTCAGGGGCTGCATCAGCCTTATTCCCTGGAACCGTGATCCGATAACGGCAAGGCATGGGGCTGCCGCTCGATAACGTTTAGTCATGAGAACGCGGGGAACCGTTATTCCATCCCGAACTTCCCGCGTTCACCATAGGACCTCATTCTTTTCGAGGTCCATCTTCATGAATCAAGGACGTTTTGTCAGCCGCAACGCACTTTACTGGCGCGACAAGCCCGCCATCATCTTCAATGATCGCGTCATTACCTACGGTGAACTGGAGGCGCGCTCCAATCGCCTGGCCAACGCCCTGCTTGGTCTAGGCTTGAACAAGGGAGACCGGGTCGCAATCCAGGCATGGAACCGGCCCGAGATCATTGAGCTGGAATGTGCCCTATATAAGGCAGGCTTGGTCAAGGTTGCGCTCAATGCTCGCCTTTCTCCGGCGGAGCTGGCCGACACCGTGAATAACGCAGAGGCAAGGGTCATACTGGTGGACCCGCCTCATCGGGACGCTGCCGAATCGGTAGCCGCGGACATGGATACGCTGCAACATGTGGTCGGTCTTGCCGCCGTCTATGGAGAAGCGAGTGAATACGAGTATTTGCTTCAGGCGGCAGCCGACCGCATAGTCGACGTTCCGATGCAGGCCGACGACCTGGCCGTGTTGCACTTCACCTCGGGCTCGACCGGCAAACTGAAGGCCGCCATGCAAACCGTCGGGAATCGCATGGCCTCTTTGCGCAAAGTAGCCATGGGACGCATGCGTGCCCAGCCGGGGGAAGTACTGGCGCTTGCCGGCCCGATTACTCATGCGAGCGGCATGTTCATGCAGCCCTTCCTGTTCCAGGGCGGCACCATACTTCTGCACGAAAAATTCGACCCTGAGCGCTTTTTGGAATCGGCGCAACGCTACCGCGCGGCGTTCACGTTTATGGTGCCCACCATGATCAACATGCTCATCGCCCATCCGGCCTTGCACCGTTACGACCTGGGCGCCCTGCGCCAGCTTTCCTATGGCGCCGCCCCGATGGCGCCGGCTCGGATCCGGGAGGCCTGGGAAGCGCTTGGCCCCGTATTGAGTCAAGGCTATGGAGCAGGGGAGACCACGGGCGGAATGGTGCTGCTCAGCACCGAGGATCATGCGAGAGCCATGCAGGACAATGAGCATTTATTGTTGTCCTGCGGGCGAGCATTTGGCGAAACCGATCTGCGTTTGCTTGGTGAGGACGGCAAGCAGGTGGCTCCAGGAGAAATTGGTGAAATCGTCGTGCGGGGCCCGGATGTCTTTGCAGGCTATTGGCGCGAGCCCGACTTGAGCGCGCAGGCGCTGCGCGGCGGTTGGTGCCATACAGGCGACCTGGCACGCATGGACGACGAGGGATATCTGTACATTGTGGACCGCAAGAAAGATATGATCATTTCCGGCGGTTTCAATGTCTACCCTACGGAGGTCGAGCAGGCGTTGTACCAGCATCCTGACGTGTACGAAGCTTGTGTGTTTGGCGTACCGGACGAGGTCTGGGGCGAATCCATCAAGGCGGCGGTCGTCCTCAAGCCGGGCGCTCAAGCCAGCACGGAGAGTCTGGCTGCTCACTGCAAGGCTTTGCTTGCCGACTTCAAAAAGCCACGCTCCATCGAGTTGCTGCCTGGGCTTCCAAAAAATGCCAACGGCAAGATTTCGAGAAAGGACCTTAAGGATCCGTACTGGAGCGGCAGCCAGCGCCGCGTTGGTTGAGCCAAGGCTTACAGGTCTGGGGCAGGTACAAGGTCCTGCGGCTTGCGCTGCTGCAGCAGTTCGATAAAGCGCAGCACCAATGGTGACAGGTAGGCGCCGCGCCGGGTTGTAATGCCAACCACCCGGCGCCATGACGCTTCCCGCAGGGGGATTGCGCGCAGCCCCTTGCGGCCTAGTTGGCGTAGCGAAGATTCGGTGGCAATAGTAAGCAGGTCTGTCGTACGCACCATGCTTAACAACGCGGCGCTCGATGAGTTGGACTCCACCACGACGTTGGGCGCGGGAAGTCCATGCTCTATAAACCGCGCATCGACCCATTGCCGCGCTACGATCTGGGTTCGCGGTAGGATCCACGACCCTTGGGCCAAATCTGCAAAGCGCAGTTTCGGCAGGAAGAACAGCGGGTGGCCTTCGCGCGCAACGATATGCAAATCGTCCGCGAACAGAGGCTGTTGTTCGAGATCGGGGCTGGCCGGATTGTGCTGTCCGCTAATGCACAAATCAAGATCGCCGACGCGCAAAGCCGAAAACAGTTGGTCGTTCATGCCCAAGGTGACTTGTACGCGCGCCGCTGGCCGCTGGCGCAACAGCAATTCACATGTGGCCGAGAAATAATTCGCATAATTGGGTGGCACGCCTACCCGCAGCAGGCCTTTGCTGCCCAGATGCATGTCTCGTGCTTCCTGGATCGCCTCGTGCAGGCCCAACTGCACATTATGGATACGCTCGAAAAAAGCCTGGCCTACCGTGGTCAGCTGCATGCCCCTTGGCGTGCGCTCAAACAGCTGCAGGTTCAGTTCTTTTTCCAGCCGCTGTATGCCTTTGGTCAGCGCAGGTTGTGTCTGTCCGAGTTTTTCAGACGCGCGCCCCATATGGCCGGACTCTGCAACGGCCAGAAAATAATTCAGATCTTCGAGACGCACCTTATTCCTCAGCGTTATTGAAATTGGCTGTTGGATAATCCACCAGCAGTACGGTCGATGTCAACATCTGCTTTCCCTATCGAGGAAAACGAGATCAAACATGGACCACACCACAAGTCAGGCGCACTTGGATACCGTACGCGCAAAACTGCATGATTACTTGACGCAAGAATTGATTCCGCATGAGCGCGCCCAAGGCTATACCTACGAAGACCGCTTTTCAAAAGAAGTGGTGCGCGGCGTCTGGCGGCGTGCGCGTGAACTGGGATTCTACGGCTTGCAGGTGCCCCGCGAACTAGGCGGCCAAAGCATGCGAATTCAAGACATCTGTGTACTCAAGGACGACGTGGCCGCTTCAGGTGCCATTCTCTTTCCGCATGTGCTTGGCGATTGGGGAGGTCCTGCTCGAATCGGCAATCTCATCAAATATGCTACGCCGAGCCAGATTGAAAAATTCATACTTCCGGTCGTTCGCGGTGAGCTCGGTACTTGCTTCGCAATGACCGAGCCGGAATCGGGCTCGGATGCGGCAAGCATCCGAACGCGCGCCGTGCGCGACGGACAAGACTATGTCATCAACGGCCGCAAGCACTATATCAGTGCGTCGGCATTTGCCGACTATGCGATAACGATGTGTGTCACCGACCCGGACAAGGGTCCGGACGGCATTTCGGCAATCCTGATTGAGCTGGATCGGCCAGGTGTAAGCTTGACTTATGACTACCTGCCCATGACCGGCCAGCATGTCGATGCTGATATCGAATTCCGTGATGTGCGGGTTCCGTGCAGCAATCTGCTGGGAGCGGAAGGGCAAGGTTTCAAGACAGCCATGGGCCGGATCAGCGTCAACCGCTTGCTGCACTGTCCCACAATGACGGGGCTGGCTCGACAGGCATATAACCTTGCTGTGGATTATGCCGGGAAGCGGCAGCAGTTCGGTGGCCCGATCAGTCGTTTCCAGGCCATTCAGCACATGCTGGCCGACATGGCGACGGGGCTCTACGCATGTACCAGCATGATCATGGAAACAGCCCGGAAGGCCGATGCGGGCGAGGACATACGGAAGGAAGCGTCGATGTGCAAGCTTTTCGTATCCGAGAAGTGTTTCGAGATCGCCGACAAGGCCATGCAAATCCATGGCAATGTGGGCGTTACCAAGAATCATCCTGTGGAATTCATCTTCAGGCGCTTGCGCCTGTACAGGATAGTGACGGGCACCAGCGAAATACAACGCAATACGATCGCCAAAGCGATACTTTCGTAATGCCGGATAACGCCGCCATGTCGAATTTGACCTGCTTGAGCGGAAAAGTGCTGCTCGACCTGGGCCAGCTCCATCCGGGCCCTCATACCGCAATGCTGCTCGGGCAGTTGGGCGCCACTGTAATCAAAGTGGAACGACCGGGGACCGGAGACAGCGCGCGTACGCTGGGCCACGACACCTTCGCGAAATACAACCGGGGCAAGCTGTCCATCGCTCTGGACCTGAAGCAAGATGACGACAGGGCAATATTATTGCGCCTGGCAAGGCGTGCGCATGGATTGATCGAGGGATTCCGCCCCGGAGTCATGTCGCGCCTTGGATTGGATTACGAGGCGCTACAAGGTGTCAATCCCGCGTTGGTCATGTGTTCGATCACGGGTTTTGGCCAGACAGGACCCTATGCGCAACGGCCGGGACACGACTTGAATTACCTCGCCCTGGCGGGATACTGGGCGGTACCATCGCAGATCGATGATGTGGTCGGTCGCCCCCGCGTACGACTGTCGGACTATTGCGGATCCATGTATGCCGCGTTGTCCATGGTGGTTGCGATAATGACTGCCGAGCAAAGCGGCCGGGGCCAGCATCTGGATGTGTCTCTGCATGGCAGTACGCTGGCGTGGACCTTGCCAGGTATCGACATGATGCTGCGACGGACCAGCGACGACTTGGACGCGATGAGGCATATCATGCCGGATAACGATCTGTTCAAGACGGCCGATGGTCGATATATTGCCCTGGGCATTCTGGAGGAAAAATTCTGGAATGCACTGCGCGACCGTTTGAGCCCCGAGTTCCCCGTCCTGGCGTCCGGCCACTACAGCACCCGTTCGCTGCGCATGGCCAATAAGCGAGCGCTTCATGATGCGTTGAACCTCATCTTTGCCAGCAAGTCACGACGAGAGTGGGAGGCCTACTTCAAAGGGACGGACATACCATGGGCGCCGGTGCTCGATCATGACGAGATTGCGCAAGATCCGCATGTGCTTGCGCAGGGCCTGCATACGCCGCGTGGCACTACGTCAGGCATCAGGCCGTTCTTTCCTGTGCGCTTTTCCGGTGGCCTGCCCGATATTGCCGACACGGTGCCAGATCTGGACGCAGACCGACAAGCAATACTGGATTGGCTGGCGTAATTTCTTGATCTGTCGATGCAATGTAGTGCGCCCGGGTATCGATGTCCTGAACCAGCGCATCTTCTCCGTCCACTATGGATAGGGTCATGGTATTCCTGAATCCATATCTGAATAGTGGGTGCAAGGCGATGACGTTATAGTAGATCATGCGGGCTCCGCAGTCCTTGCCCGTGAATTCATAAGGGAGCGGCAGCCATGATCATAAAAACGGTAACGTTGAAAGCTGGCCACATTGCAATGTACTTGCCCTTGGTATGGCGCGAAACAGACTGACATGCCAAGCTCAGCGGCTAAATCCAAAAGCGCAAAAGCGCCCGGCGTGGAAACAATCTGGACGATTGGCCATTCGACCCGGACCATTGAAGAGTTTCTTGCCCTTCTTGCGGAGTACGGGATTGAAACAATCGCGGACGTACGAAGTTTTCCGGGATCCCGCAAGTACCCGCAATACGGCAAAGACGCTTTGGCAGCCACGCTACGCGATCATGGCATTGCTTATCAATGGTTCCAGATATTGGGCGGGCGCCGGCGAACCAGCGAGGATTCGCCCAATACCGCGTGGCGCAACGCGTCGTTTCGCGGCTACGCCGACTACATGTCGACTGCGGAATTTACGGAAGGACTTGAAGCGCTTCTCGAAGTAGCCAGCGGATCACACGTCGCCCTGATGTGCGCCGAAGCCGTCTGGTGGCGTTGTCATCGATCCATGGTGTCCGATGCGCTATGCGTGCGTGGCGTCAAGGTGCTGCACATCATGGACGATAAGCACGCGGTCGTGCATCCTATGACTTCGCCAGCGCGGGTTGAAGATGGCAAACTGACTTATGCGCCGGCGCCCAGTTAGCACGCCATGCCAGGATTCCCGTCACATTCGAAGATCATGTTTTTGGTTTGGCTTTTGCCTGGCCCAGAGCCACCAGGGCGATACCTAGCGTGATCAGGGCGGCGCTCGGAACTAAACCCTGCGGTGGCGTCTCGTTCTGCAGCAAGATTGCGACCGGCACACCAACGACTGCGCCGACCGACCCAAGCAGGCTTAATAAAACGGGGCCGCCCGCCTTTTGCAATAGAAAAAGCAGCTGGAATTGCCCGGCGAAAATCAATGCCTGGACAACGATCAAGATAAGGGGAAGGCTTCGGTCTGTCGGAATGGCAAGGGAGTAACCAGGCAGTAAACCGGCCAGCATCAGCATGATGGCGGCGCCGGTCACCATGCCGGGCGCCAGCGCCTCTGCCGAAACGCCTGCCGGCCAGCGCAAGGTCCGGTAGAGATTTCCGACAGCCAATAATACGGGGCCGCCAAGCGCAACCAGAATCCAGACTACGTCGGCATCAGGCACGCGCAACTGAGCTGCCGCGAGCACGCCCGCGCCGGCCAACGCTGCGGCCACGCCCATGGCGCGCATTGTCTGGAAGCGTTCCATCCTCAGGGTTAGCGCTCCAACGTAGGTCAGCAATGGCGGCAGTGTAATGATCATTGCCACGAAACCGGCGCCCACATGAGGGATAGCGGAAAAAAAGATGAAATTGGAGCCGGCAACGCTGACCAGCGCAGATATTGCGTAGTAGCGCAATGTACGCCTGTTGACTGGGGGAAGGCAGCGACGTGCGGCTGCCACGATCAGCAGAATTACCGCTGCACCGCTCATCGACCAGCCGAGAAGCGCCACGGGCGCCAAGCCCACATCGCCAGCCAGCTTGGCCAGATTGGTTGACAGCCCAAGCAACAGACCGCCGGACAGGAGGAGAAGAAGTGGAAACAGCCATGTGCTTCTACGGCGGAGTGTGGTTTGTCGTTGCATTATGCGAGTGGTGATGCGCGTCTTTGGCTAATCAGTATAGATAAGAAACTGCGTGCCGGCTGGTAATCCGAAACGTGAATTCTGGCGCACATTGATTCCAGCGACTATTATCTGTCCGCCGCTTTGACGCGCGAACGCGGCTCCGGAACAATGCCAATCAAGAGGTGAACAATGCCTGCCGCAAGCTTCAAGAACTTCGTCCGTTTATCGAGATTTTCGGTCATGGCTGCCACCATGGCCTTTGCAATGCCCGTTGCGGCGCAAGGCCTGATCGATGTAGGCGAGACCCCTGGTGAGGATGTCGTGCGCATGTTCGACCACGGCCTCGACAAGGCACTCGTTGCGCTGCCTGGTGTCGTCGACGGCGTCCTTAAACGTAGCGGCGTCCCCGGCGCCGCCGTGGCGGTTGTCCATGGCGGCAAGACGATTTTTGCTCAAGGGTTTGGCGTCCGCGAGCTCGGCAAGACGGCCCCGATCGAGCCCGGCACGGTGTTCCAGATTGCTTCCTTGTCCAAGTCGCTGACCGCATCGGTCACTGCGGTTCAGGTCACCAAAGGCGTGGTGTCATGGGATGACCCAGTCGCCCGTTATCTGCCGGGGTTCCGGCTGAGCGACCCATTTGTGTCCACACACGCCACGGTAGGCGACTTCATGGCGCATCATAGTGGCTTGCCCTTTGCCGCCGGCGATGATCTGGAAGACCTCGGCTATGGCCGCAAGCAGATTATCGAGCGCCTCAGGCATTTGCCCCTAGACCGTTTCCGCGCGTCTTATCACTATGCAAACTTCGGCACGACCATCGGTGCACAGGCTGTCGCCGCAGCGTCCAAGACAGAATGGGAAGATCTCGCCGAGCAGTCGCTGTTCAAGCCTTTGGGCATGGCATCGACCAGTGCGCGTCACGCCGACTATATCGCGCGCCCGAATCGGGCGGTCCTGCACGCGCTGGAAGGAGGCCGGTTCCAGCCGTTGTTTGACCGCAATCCGGACGAGCAGTCGCCGGCCGGAGGGGTGTCTTCAACGGTGATAGACATGGCTGAGTGGCTGAAATTCGTACTTGCCGGCGGCAAGCACAATGGCCGCGCGCTTGCTTCACCGGAATCCTTGCTTGCAGCGGTAAGCCCTCATTCATTCAGCTCGCCGCCGCATGGTATGGCGGCCCGGCCGGGCTTTTATGGCTACGGTTTCAATACCGGGGCTGGCGCCAATGGGCGCACGGTGTTCAGCCACTCGGGCGCCTTTTTGCTTGGTGCAGCGACCGCGTTCCAGATCATTCCCTCGGCCGACGTCGGTATTGTCGTGCTGACCAATGGCAGCCCGGTCGGCGCAGCCGAGAGCATAGCTATGGAGTTCATGGACCTCGTGCAATATGGCGAGCCTTTGCGCGACTGGTTTGCCGCTTACAACGGTTTGATGCAGGCTTATTTCGAGCCGGATGGCGATCTGTCCGGCAAATCTCCACCGGCTCGGCCCCGGGCTGCGCAAGCGCTCGATGTGTACACCGGTCACTATGAGAACGACTATTTCGGCGCAATCGACATTGCAGTCGAAGACGGACAGCTGTTCCTGACCATGGGCCCCAGGCAGGAAAAGCTCGTGCTGGCCCACTGGGATGGCGATACATTCGCCATCACTCCGCGCAGCGAGAACGCGCCCGAAGGGTCCCGTTCGTCGGCCATTTTTTCGGCGGCGGATGGCCGGGCCAGCGCCTTGACCATCGATTACCTCAATGAGAACGGTATGGCCACCTGGAGGCGCCGAGGCGCTTATTGAATCTCAACGAGAATCAATATCATTCTCAATTTTGCATTACACTTTCGAAAAATCATTGATTGATCATTCGAGGGAGTGTGCACGTGATTGTCCGCGGTCAAGAAAGAGGCTTATCGCCGTCGCCGGCGTTTGCACGCCGGTCCTTGCCATTCCTGATGCTTGCCGGCCTGGGTTGGAGCCATTGCGTATCGGGCCAAACCCCTTCATCGGTGCAGGACGTGACCCAGTTGCCTGATGTAGTCGTAAGCGGCAGCGGAATGGACACCACATTGCAACACCTGCAGGCTCCGGTCAACGGCGGTGCGCTGGGAAATCGCACGCAGTTGGAAACGCCATTTTCCTCGGCAGTGGTGACCAGCACCGATATCGAAGATCGACAGGTCAATAAGCTGGGCGATGTCTTTGCCACCGACGCATCGGTCTCAGACAACAGCGGAGCACACGGAGCCTGGGCCAGCTACTTGACGGTACGCGGAATGGAACTGGACTGGGAAAATTCATTCCGTATCGACGGAAAACCATTCATCAGTTACGTGACGACTCTGCCGTTCGAGCAATTCGAACGAATTGAGCTGCTGAAAGGCGCTTCCGGTTTTATGTACGGCTTCGGCGCGCCCGGCGGCATGATCAATTACGTAACCAAGAAGCCGACGGATGAGCCGCTACGCAACCTGACGCTGGGATTTACATCGGACAGCCTATGGCGGCAAAGCGTCGACCTGGGCGGACGTGCGGGGCAGGAGGGCCGGTTCGGTTACCGGCTCAATGCCACGCACGAGGAAGGCTCGACTTACAACAATGGAGAGCTGAAACGCGATTCCGTGTCGCTGGCGCTGGATGCCCGGCTGACCGACCGCCTTACCTGGGACTTCCAGAGCATTTACCAGGACAGGAAATCGACTGACCCTGAACCGACCATATATACCGGCCGGCTGGTCGGCAGCCTGTTGCCTTCGGCCGTACGCAACGACAGCGGCCTGCTCACTGGCGAGGGCACGTATGCAGACAATGCGTTTCGCTTTTATGCGACCGGCCTGAAATACAAGATAGCGCCCGACTGGACGCTGAGCACCAGCTACAGCGCTTCGACGACCCGGACCCGGCGCAACGAGTCGGTGTTGCAGCCGCTGGATGAACTGGGCAATTACAATGACTACCGATCCGACTATGGCGAGGCCTACCAGTTCAATCATTGGCAGACTATGCTGCAGGGAAAGTTCTCCACCGGACAGCTCAAGCATGATGTGGTATTGGGCGCGTCGTGGCAAAAGCAGAAGAACGACTATTCCAGCCAGGGTTTTTATGGGCTGATGGGCACGGGTTCTCTATGGTCGCAGAACGTCAACAGGTATGACAGTGTCGGAACAATGGGCAGCATGGGCTTGTACCGGGCGGCCGAGATCACGCAGAAATCGTTGTTCGCCAGCGATACGATAGCGCTGTCCGAGCGTTGGTCTGTGTTGGGCGGTGTGCGTTATACGAATTACAGCCAGAGAGGCTTCAGTCCCGATGGCGGTCAGGATTCTGCCTACGAAAAAGATGGGGTGATGACGCCGACGCTGGCGCTTATGTACAAATTCACGCCTCGCACCATGGCCTATGCCAGCTACATCGAATCGCTGGAGCAAGGCACGTCCGTGGGAAGCAGCTACGCCAACTATGGCGCGCTGCTCGATCCCCTGAAGAGCAAGCAGTACGAGCTTGGCATCAAGTCCGAACATGAACGGTGGGCGGCCACCGCTGCATTATTCCGCATCGAGAAGAAGTCGGAATACACCAACGCTTCGAACGAAATCGTACAAGACGGCGAATCTATCTTTCAGGGGGTGGAGTTGGCCGTATCGACCCGTCTGGGCGCTAACTGGAGCATAGGCGGCAACGTGATGCTGCTGGACAGCGAGTACCGCAGAGGTCTGAATCAGGGCAACCGCGTTGCGGGCGCACCGAAGTTCGTCGCAGCGGCACAGGTGGCGTACCAAGTGCCGCAGATCCCCGGCCTACGGCTACTGGCCGACGCCAAGTACACCGGCGCAACCATGCTGCGGCCTGGCAACGATATTGAGGTGGGCAGCTACACGATCGTCAATCTCGGGGCCAGCTATGACACAGTGGTCGGCGGCTATGACACGACCTTTCGCGTGGCCGTGAACAATGTCGCCAATAAAAAGTATTGGATGTACCAATATGCTGACTATATCAAGGCGGGCGATGCCCGTACCGTCAGCCTGAACGCCACCTTGCGGTTCTGAATCACGGCTTACACACCCTGACAATACTGTGCCGCGAAGGCGGGTATATTCGAGGCGGTGCATCGTGTTCAAGCGGCTCGATGCACTCTTTCGTCACTACACCGATCTTCCAGGAGTTGACATGGGATTTTTCAGCAAGATTCTTGATAAATT
>JAKFDW010000244.1:0-6095 GCA_036675955.1 Orrella sp.
TGCGCCTGAAATGGAAGCATTGGTCTTGTAGAGAAAACCGATGGCAGCCGCCGTAAGCAGAAAATCCACCACGCCGTCCGGGGTCGCCGCCGGCGTAAAGACTTGGTAATAGCGCAACACGGAGGGGAGCAGCCCAGCCGCCCCGTTCGTCGGCGCGGTAACAACGCGTCCGCTCGCCGCGTTCTCTTCGTTCACAGCCATGGCAAACAAATTCACCCAGTCCATCGCCGACATAATGTCCTGGTTGCTGGAATCACGTTGCAGTTCGCGGTACAAGGCCGGCGCACGCCGGCGTACCCGCAGGCCGCCGGGAAGCAGTTCGTTGGCCTGATCGTTGCCGATACCGCATCCGCGTTCGATACAGGCATTCATGACCTCGGCGATATGCAGCACGCCCTGCCGGACCTTTTCTTCCGGAAGCATCGTGACTTCGTTGGCCATCATGATCTGTGCCATGGACTTTCCCGTTTCCTGACAGAGATCGAGCAATTGCCTTCCGGTCGAAAATGGATAGGGTATGGGTTCGCGCTGGGGGACGGTTTCGTCGGTATCGATGACATCCAGCGCACGAATGAATCCGCCGCCTATGGAGACATAGCGCTCGGCAAGAATAGTTTGACCCTGGCCATCGAAAGCACTAAAACGCATGCCATTGGGGTGTTCCGCCATAGGCCGTATCCGATAGCTGAAGGCTTTATCGGGGTCGAAACGGATGGTCCGGGCTCCCCATAGCCGCAGTTCCCGCGTGCTCTTTATGTGCTCGATGAGTTGGGCGATATTCGAAGGGACGACGGTATCTGGCGATTCGCCGGACAAGCCGAGCATGATGCCCATATCGGTACCATGCCCGCGCCCTGTCTCGGCAAGGGACCCGTACAGGTCGATCGCCAGCGATGCGACTTGGTCCAGCAGTTGGCGTTCGTGAAGATTGCGCGCGAAATTGCGTGCTGCGCGCATCGGCCCCACGGTGTGCGAGCTGGACGGTCCGATGCCAATCTTGAAAATATCGAACACCGAAAGCGTCATGGCGGCAGCACCCCAGGATATTAGTTGTTGCCGACGCTGGCCGTTCCTTCAAGCGCGCTGGACAACATTTCTTTGACTGCAATCAGGTCGTTGCGCAAGCCTTGCAGCTCGGCCCCGGAAAGACGCACGGCGGCATCCTGGTCGTGGGGGACCTCGTGGGCATCACCCAGGCGATTGCGCGCGCCGCTTATGGTGAATCCTTGCTCGTAGAGCAAGTCGCGTATGCGGCGAATGAGCAATACCTCGTGGTGCTGGTAATACCGGCGGTTGCCACGCCGCTTGACCGGCTTGAGCTGGGTGAACTCCTGTTCCCAGTAGCGCAATACATGGGGCTTCACACAACACAGGTCGCTGACCTCGCCTATCGTGAAATACCGTTTGGCGGGAATCGGAGGCAAGGTGACAGGTTTTTCGCTAGAGCTCATGAGCAGATTGTAGGCCGATTAATTGACAATACCAATTCGAGGAAGGGGATCCAACAATGGCAGCGCATGCGCTGTTGGTGCTGAACTAGGTGTTTTCCGGGGCGGCGAATTTGCCGCTGCCTTCAACGGCGCCCTTCAACTTCTGGCTGGCGTGAAAAGTAACTACTCTGCGCGCGGCAATGGGGATGACCTCGCCGGTTTTGGGATTGCGTCCAGGACGTGGGGGCTTGTCGCGCACCTGGAAATTGCCGAAGCCGGACAATTTGACTTCGACGCCCCGAGCAAGGGAATCGCGGATCTCTTCGAAGAATGTGTCCACGATATCTTTGGCCTCGCGCTTGTTCAGTCCGACGCGGTCAAACAAGAGCTCGGCAAGCTCGGCTTTGGTCAGGGTGTGGTCGATGGTCATGACTTCGTTACTCCTTTAAGCGCGCTGACGCACGCCATGCTCGCTGACTAGCGCCTGCAACAGGCTGCTGATGCACCGTTCGACCGTGCCGTCGTCCAGCGTGGCGTCATGGCCCTGCAGCCAGAAACGAAATGCCATGCTTTTTTCCCCGGTGGGCGCCGAATTGTCGCGCCATACATCGAACAGCTTGATATCTTTCACTATTTCAAGGATAGCATTGGACGCTATGGTTTGGGTAAGCGTGTTCAACAAATCCTGATACGATGCGTTGGCCATGGTCCATACGGCCAGATCGCGTACTACGACTGGCTGGCGGGATAGCTCGGTGGGCGCCGGCATGACATTGACCGAAATGGCCGCAACGTCGATTTCGAAGACGACCGGAGCATGCGCCAGATCGCTTTGTTGCGCCCAGCGCGGATGGATTTCGCCTATCCAGCCCACTGCCACGCCATCGAGTTCCAGCCTGGCCGAACGGCCGGGGTGCAATGCAGGATAGCTGGCCGGCACGCACACCAGTGCGCCCGCCTGGCCCCCTAACAGGGTTTCAAGGTCTTTCTTTATATCGTAGAAATCCACCTGGCGTGTGGGCAAACCCCATTGCTCGTCCAAGGCGGGGCCCCATGCCGCGCCGGACAGGTATTGCGGCTGACGCACCCCGGCGACAGTCAGGTCGCCGTCGGTCTCGTCGGGGTCGCGAAGGAATACCCGTCCCAATTCGAAAACACGCACACGGCTCTGCTTGCGGTTGGCATTGTGCACGACATTGGCCAGCAGGCCGCCGATTAGGCTCGAACGCATGACGGCCAACTGGCTGGCTATAGGATTAAGCAAACGGATAGGACTGTCGTTGCCGGCATAATCGCGCTCCCACGCCTCTTCCACGAAGGCAAAATTAATCACCTCCTGGTAATCGAGACATGCCATGCGCTCGCGCAGGGCGTGCGGTCCACGAAACGCCTCGGGGCTGGCAAGCATTTTCGCCTGGGCCACGGGAGGCACGTCCGGCATGCGTTCGAAGCCGTAAATGCGCGCAACTTCTTCGATGAGATCTTCTTCAATGAACAGGTCGAACCGGTACGATGGCGGCTTCACGACGAAGACACCGTCTTGAACCTGGAAAGGCAAGCCCAGGCGCGTGAAAATCTGTTCGACTTCCTGCTGCGGCACCGGCACGCCCAAAACGCGATGACAACGCTCGAGGCGCATCTTCACCGGCTCGCGTGCCGGCAACTTGATTACCTGGTCATCTAGCGGTCCGACTTCGCCGCCGCAGATATCCACGAGCAAGCGCGTCATGAACTCCAGATGTTCGGTCACCGACTCAAAATCCACACCGCGTTCGAAACGATGGCTCGCTTCGGAACTGAACTTGTAGCGCCGTGCGCGGCCCATGATGGCCTCGGGCCACCAGAAGGCCCCTTCCAGATAGATATCCGTGGTATCGAGCGTTACGGCAGTCGCTTCGCCGCCCATGATGCCGGCAAGGCTTTCCACAACACTGCCCGCCGCGATGATGCCCACGCTTTCGTCGAGTTCGACGGTCTGGCCGTTAAGCAATTCAAGTGTTTCGCCCTGCTTGCCCCATCGTACGGACAAACCGCCCTGTATGCGCTTCAAGTCGAATACGTGCGTGGGACGTCCCAATTCGAGCATGACGTAGTTGGAAATGTCGACGAGTGCCGAAACAGACCGCTGGCCGGCCCGTTCAAGACGAGTCTTCATCCATGACGGCGTCTGCGCCCTGGCATTCACACCTCGAATTACACGCCCTGCAAAGCGTCCGCAAAGATCAGGCGCCTCGACGGTGACAGAAAGACGGTCTTTCAGTGTGACGGCAACCGGCTCGAAGGAAGGCAGAGTGAGCGCGGCGCCTGTAAGGGCCGATACCTCGCGCGCAACACCCAGGATAGACAGGCAATCCGCACGATTGGGGGTAAGTTTAAGCGTGAAAAGCGTGTCGTCGAGGTCAAGCGCCTGCCTTAGTGACTGGCCAATAGGCGCATTGGAGTTCAACTCGAGCAAACCGGCATGATCCTGGGACAGCCCAAGTTCGCGGGCCGAGCACAACATGCCGGCCGACTCTATGCCCCGCATTTTGGCTGTTCCGATTTCCATGCCGCCCGGCAATTGAGCGCCGACGCGGGCCAGGGGCACCTTCATGCCCGCCGCCGCGTTGGGCGCCCCGCACACAATCTGCAGAAGCGCGCCCGTGCCGTCGTCCACCTGGCAAACTTTCAGCTTGTCGGCATTGGGATGCGGCACCGCGTCGACAATATGCGCCACGACAATGCCGCTGAACGGCGGTGCTGCCGGTGCCGTTTCCTCTACCTCGAGGCCAGCCATGGTCAATTGATGCGACAGGGCATCCGTATCGAGGTCGGGATTGACAAAAGCACGCAGCCAGGATTCGGGGAATTGCATAGGATACTCGTTGGATTCGTTTAACTACTGCAAGGACTTGTTCGCACGAATTGTAGTTAGCTTCACTACAATTTCGGCAAAAAAACGTGTTCGGCTAGCGGTTGAACTGACGCAGGAAGCGCAGGTCGCCCTCAAAGAACTGGCGCAAGTCATCGACCCCATAACGCAGCATCGTGAGACGCTCGAGTCCCGACCCAAAGGCGAAGCCAATATAACGTTCAGGATCAAGCCCGAAGTTGCGGATCACCTCGGGATGCACCTGGCCCGAGCCGGAAATCTCGAGCCACTTGCCTTGATTCGGGCCTGAACCGAACATCATGTCGATTTCGGCGGAGGGTTCGGTAAATGGGAAGAAAGACGGACGAAAACGTACCGACAGCTCGTCGGTTTCGAAGAACGCCCGCAGAAAATCAGTATAGACACCCTTCAGGTCGGCAAAGGAGATGTCTTCAGCGATCCACAGGCCTTCGACCTGATGGAACATCGGGGAATGCGTGGCGTCGCTGTCGACCCGATAGGTGCGCCCAGGCGCAATCACTTTGATGGGAGGCTTGTTCATGCGGGCGTACCGCACCTGCATAGGACTGGTATGCGTGCGCAACAGCAAAGGCAAGCCTTGCGCGTCCTGCATATCGACGTAAAACGTATCCTGCATGGAACGTGCAGGATGATTCTCGGGATTGTTCAACGCAGTGAAGTTGGTCCAGTCGTTTTCGATCTCGGGGCCGTCGGCCACGTCAAAACCGATGGAGCGGAAAATGGCTTCCACGCGCTGCCATGTCTGGATGACAGGATGTATGCCGCCGAATCCCCTGCCCCGGCCCGGCAGGCTGACATCTATCGTCTCCGATGCCAGCCGCTTGTCGAGATCGGCCTGGGCCATTTCAGCCCGGCGGGCATTAAGCAAGGCTTCAATGTGCTGCTTCAGTTGATTGATGCGCGCGCCCTCGGCCTTTTTCTGCTGGGGATCAAGCTGGGCCAGTCCCTTCAGCATCGAGGTAAGGGCGCCCTGCTTACCCAGGAATCTGGCTTTGGCGTTTTCCAGTGCAGCCGCATCGGCGGCCTGGGCAAACTGTTCTTCAGCCTGAACAATCAGGTCATCAACCGGAGTAATCATATTGTCGCTTTTCCAAATACAAACGGAGCCCAATTGAGCCCCGTTTGCAGCAATACAGAATCGAAATCGATTAGGCAGCCAAAGCAGCTTGTGCTTGAGCGACCACGGCCGCAAAGCCGGCTTTATCGTGCACAGCCATGTCGGCCAGTACCTTGCGGTCCAGTTCGATCGAGGCTTTCTTCGTGCCGGCGATAAATACACTGTACGAAACGCCGAGTTCACGGCAGGCGGCATTGATACGCGTGATCCAGAGTGCGCGGAATGTGCGTTTCTTGTTGCGGCGATCGCGATAGGCATATTGCCCAGCTTTCATTACCGCCTGTTTGGCGATACGGAATACATTACCGCGGCGACCGCGATAACCTTTAGCTGCTTTAATAACTTTTTTGTGACGAGCACGGGCAGTTACGCCGCGTTTTACGCGTGGCATGGTATGAGATCTCCGTTAATCAAGCGAAAGGCAACATTGCCTTGACCGAGGCGACATCCGACTTGTGCACCGCGGTTGAGCCGCGCAGTTGGCGCTTGCTCTTGGTTGTTTTCTTGGTGAGGATGTGGCGCTTGAACGCCTGGCCCCGCTTGATCGACCCGCTACCACGAACCTTAAAGCGCTTGGCAGCGCCTTTCTTGGTTTTCATCTTAGGCATGATGTAACTCTGTTGTTTATGAAAGTAGGTGATTGCCAAACTACATG
>JAKFDW010000245.1:0-18183 GCA_036675955.1 Orrella sp.
GCGGCAAGGGCAGCGACCGAACAAGCCAGGGCGCTGAATAAAGCACGGATTTTCATGGGTATTCCTTTTTGCGGGTTAAGACAGCTCGGAACGACAGGTCACAACGTAATCATTTGCGGCCGCCACAGGGGCGCACGGCGTATTCTTGGTTCAGTAGCCCAGGTAGCGAGGCAACCACAAAGCCAGCTCCGGAAACACAATCACCAGCACCAGCACCAGAAACATGGACGACAGCAGCCAAACCACCCATCGCACCGTGCTCTCCATGGGCACCTTGGCAATGCGGCAGGAGACCATCAGGTTGACGGCCAATGGCGGCGTAAACTGCCCCAGCGCCACCTTGAGCGTCAGCAAGACGCCGAACCACACCGGATCCCACTGATACGCATTGGCAATAGGCATGAGCAAGGGCACGAAAATCAGGAAGATCGAAATACCGTCCAGGAACATGCCCAGCGTCATCAGCAGCACGATCAGCAGCGAGAGCACGCCATATTCACCCAGGCCCGAATTGACGATGGCATGGGTGATGGGATCGATGACGCTGAGTGTGGACAAGGCCCAGGCAAAGATGCCGGCGAGGGTGACCACCATCATGATGACTGCCGAAAGCTCGGCGGCTTCGCGCAGGATGAGAAACAGATCCCGGAACTTGATGGTGCGATGCACGCACATGCCCACGAAAAGACCATAGAACACGGCAACGACCGCGGCTTCGGTGGGAGTGAAGAAACCCATGCGCATGCCGCCCAGGATCAGCACCGGGGCGATAAGGCCCCATGCGGCCTCGAACATGCTGCGCCAGAAAGGGGGGCGCGGCAGGTCGTGTTCCAGGGCGCCCATGTTATGGCGGCGCGACAGCCAGACGGCCGGTATGATCAAAGCGACTCCCGCCATCAGTCCCGGCACCATGCCTGCCGCGAACATGGCAGGGACCGAAGCTTGTGGAACCAATATCGAGTAGATGATGAAGGCAATGGAAGGAGGAATCAGGATGTCGGTCGACGCGCCGGCCGCCACGATGCTGGCCGAAAACGGCTTGGGATAACCGGCCTTGGTCATGGCGCCTATCATGACGGCGCCGACGGCTGCCGCGCAGGCAGGTCCCGAGCCTGAAATGCCGCCAAGAAACATCGCCACGGCAATGGCCACCAGGGGCAGCATGCCGGGCCCCCGACCCACAATGGCGATTGCGAAGTTCACCAGTCGACTGGCCACGCCAGAGCGGTCGAAGATGGATCCGACCAGCACGAACATGGGGATGGCCAGCAAGGGGTACTTGGCCAGACCCGCATAAAAGCTCTGGGGCACGGCCAGCAACCCGAACCATTGCGTATCCAGATTCGACATCACGATGGCCAGCGTGCCGGCTACGCCCAGGGACACGCCCACCGGTACGCCAATGACCATAAGCAGCAGGAAACATACGAAGAGCAGTGTGACTATCATGCGCCCGCTCGCATCAGGCGGCGCAGCATGCCGGCCATGCGCAGGGCGATGGCGCTGGCCAGTATGGGCATCCATATTGAATACCACCAGGCGGGAATTCCGATGGCGGGCGACGTGTCGCCGTAGCTGTAGTCGTCATAGGCCATGCGTGCCGAGAGCACGGCCAGCAGTATGAAAAACAGCAGCACCACGACGGCGGAGATGAGAGCCAGCCGCCGCTGCCGTTGCGGCGAACCCCCGTCGGCGATGAGTTCTATGCGTATGTGGTGGTTGCGAACAAATGCCGATGCGCCGGCTGTCATGGTCAGCACAATGAGCAGGAATACCGATACTTCTTCGGTCCATGCAAACGACGTGTCCGTCAGGTAGCGCACGATGACGTTGCCGAAGGTGATGAGCGCCAGACAGGAGAGGATCAGCACCGATGCCCAGTCCTCGAACTTCAGGGAAATCTTGACGGCGGGTTCCGGGCTCTCCGGCAGTATGGGTTCTATCGGTTCGTTGGGATGTGCATCGGGTATTGCCATTGGTCTCCAACCGCTACGGCGTACTTTTTATTGTTTCAAGCTGTTTTATTTGATAGCCGACATGCTAACCCGGCGCGCCGGTTTTGGTAGTTCGGGGTTTCCCGCGTTTTGGCAGGGCCAGCATCGTGCCGCGGCACGCGGACGTACCGCACAAACATTCGTATTGCCTGCGCAAGGTTTTGGTGATGCGTCCTTCCATGACCAGCCCATAATCGTAGAACAGCTCGGCGCCTGCCGGGATGTCCTGCAGGGCCACGATATACACCCTTTTTCCGTTGGTACTTTCCTGGGCTTCGCAATTAGGCCCGCAAGAATGGTTGATCCAGCGCGCGTCGTTGCCTCTGTCGCCGCCGTCGATCACCTTGCCGCAGCTCAGTGAGAAGAAGAAAGTGTGAAAGGGATCGTCCGGATTCACTGGATGCAGCTCGTCGGCTCTTTCCGGTGTAATCCGCTTGCCGCCGTATTCGATGATGCGGGTGCCGGCCGGAATGTCGCTTGCGGCAAATACGCCCGTGCCGTGCAGGGTGGATTTCTTGACGATATGCCAGGGTTTGGGTACGGATGCCATGGATGCGCTTTGGACGAACCGGAAAAGGGAATAAACTGCTGAAGATCGTTATCTTATGCAATAAAAGCGGACTTCGTGAATACTTCTGTCGACCCAGCCAGCCGAAATGGCGCGCAAGCATTACTCCAGACCCTCATCGCCCATGGCGTGGATACCATCTTCGGCTATCCCGGGGGCGCCGTCTTGCCGCTCTACGATGCTTTGTACTCCGAGCCCCGCATACGACACGTGCTGGTGCGCCACGAACAAGGCGCCGTCCATGCCGCCGAGGGCTACGCGCGTTCCACCGGAAAACCGGGCGTGGTCATCGTGACTTCCGGACCAGGCATGGCAAACACGACGTCAGGCCTGCTGGATGCCATGTGCGATTCCATACCGATACTTTGCATCAGCGGCCAGGTAGCTACCGGCGCCATCGGCACGGACGCGTTCCAGGAATGCGACGCCATTGGCATCTCCCGTCCCGTCACCAAATGGAATGCGCAGATACGGCGCGCCGAAGACATCACGGCGATGGTGGCCAAGGCATTCGATCTGACCACATCCGGACGCCCGGGTCCCGTACTGCTCGATTTCCCGAAAGACATGCAGATCGGCCTGGTGCCGCCCGAGCAGCCGGCCGCATCGGGCGGTCCCGATCTGATCAATGTGGAGACCGCAACGCCGGCGGCCGAGGCCGCTGTCAAGCGCGCTGCGGCCCTTATCGCCAACGCGAAGCGCCCCGTGTTCTACGGTGGCGGAGGCCTGATCAATTCGGGCCTGGATGCCTGCCACGCTTTCACCAGCCTGGTGCAGGACATGTCGGCGCCATGCACGCTCACCCTGATGGGCCTCGGCGCCTTCCCGGCCGACGATCCTTTATTCCTCGGCATGCTGGGCATGCACGGAACACTGGAAGCCAATCTGGCCATGCACCATGCCGACCTGATTGTTTGCGTGGGAGCCCGCTTCGACGACCGGATCACCGGCAGGCTTTCCGACTTTTGCCCGCATGCCAGCAAGATCCATCTTGATATCGATCCGGCCTCGATCAACAAAGTGGTGCGGGCCGATGTGGCCATGGTGGGCGATTGTTATCCGCTGCTTCGCGCCTTGCGCCGCGAATTGGCGCAGATCGAGTTGACGCCCGGACGCCTGGACGCCTGGTGGCAACGCATAGGAATTTGGCGCGCGACGGATTGTTTGAAGGTTACGCCGTCGCCCGACCATATTCTGCCCCAGCACCTGATGCAACGGGTTGACCATGCGCTTACCGGTCTGGATGCCATCATCTCCACCGATGTCGGTCAGCATCAGATGTGGGCGGCGCAGTACATCAAATTCAACCGTCCCAACCGCTGGCTTACCTCGGGCGGCGCCGGCACCATGGGCTATGGATTGCCGGCGGCCATAGGCGCCCAGATCGCACACCCCGACAAGCCGGTAGTGTGCGTAAGCGGCGACGCCTCGGTGCTCATGAACATCCAGGAACTGGCAACCGCCACACAGCACCAGACTCCGGTCAAGGTGGTCTTGTGCAATAACGGGCACATGGGCATGGTGCGCCAATGGCAGGAATTGATACATGACGGCCGATATAGCCATAGCTATAACGCGTCCATTCCTGATTTCGTGGCATTGGCCAAGGCGTTTGGCTGGGGAGCCGCCCGCGTCGAGGATCCTGAGCAGCTGGATGCGGCCCTGGCCCAGTGCATGGCCTACGATGGTCCTTTCTTTCTGGATGTCGTCGTGCTGGCTCAGGAAAATTGCTTTCCCATGATGCCGGCCGGCTATGGGCACCAGCAGGTCATGCTGTCGGAAGACACCTGGTACGTCGAAGACTAAAGAAAACCCCAATACTTTTGTAAATGGAATTGCTGTAAAACTCTCGATCGGATCAAAAGTTAACCATTCATAAGTATTAGGGACAAAATGCGTAAAAATTGGATTTCAAAGTGCGTGCTTGCCGCTGCCACGGCAGGCATTTTTTGTGCGGCTCCCGCATTGGCCGAGACAACCTTGAAAATGGCCTATGCGTTGTCGACCAATTCACATTATGGCGCCGGCGCCGACGCATTCGAGAAAGCGCTTGCCGCCAGCACATCCAACAATTTCAAGGTCCAGCAATTTCCCAATAGCGCCCTGGGCGGCGAGCGCGAAGTCATCGAGGGCCTGCAGCTTGGCACGATCGACGTCGCTATCGTGTCGACCGGCGCCACGCTTAATTTCGTCCCCAAAACCGGCGTTTTCGACATCCCCTTCCTGTTTCGCGACCTGGCGCACGCGCGCAAGGTGCTCGATGGCCAGATCGGTAAAGACTTGCTTGCCGAATTCCCCAAGCGTGGCCTTGTTGCGCTGGCATGGGGCGAGCAAGGCTTCCGTCAGCTCACCAACAACGTTCGCCCGGTTGCCAAGCCTGAAGACGCCAAGGGCTTGAAAATCCGTACTACCGAGAACCCCATCCACATCGCTGCATTCCGCGAGCTTGGGGTGCTGGCCACGCCAATGGCATGGCCGGAAGTCGCCACAGCCTTGCAGCAGGGCACTATCGACGGCCAGGAAAACCCCTTGTCGGTCATCGTGTCGGCCAAGCTGCCACAACTGCAGAAGTATCTGTCGCTGACCGCCCACGTTTATGGCCCCGCCTTGGTGCTTATGTCGCCTAACGTCTACAACGACTTGTCCGATGCCGACAAGGCCAAGTTCCAGGCGGCCGGCCACGATGCCGCCATCGCCATGCGCAACTATGTCGATGCCGTCGAGAAAAGCGGCCTTGAAGAAGTCAAGAAGCAAGGCATGAAGGTCAACACCGTAGACCAGGCCGCGTTTGCCAAGGCCGTTGAACCCGTCTATCCCCAGTATTACAAACAGTTCGGCAAGGATCTGGTCGAATCCATCCGCAACACTAAGTAAAGACTTCGGCTTTTTGCATTGTCGGGGGCTGACGCAATCGTCAGCCCTTGTCGATTCTTCATAAGACTAATCCCCAGCCCGCTATACACACAGGACAGGCCGTGCCAATTCTTCGTACCCTGGACCGCACATTATTCCGGTTCGTTTCCATCGTAACGCAGCTGTTGATCGTTTCATCTGTTGCCGCCGGGTTCTACCAGGTCATTGCGCGCTTTGTGCTCGAATCGCCGGCCGACTGGAGCGAGGCCTGGACGCGAGCCTCGCTTATCTGGACCGTCATGCTGGGTGTCGCGCTGGCATTCCGGCAAGGCGCCATGCTCAGCGTCGAGATGCTGCACAGCATGCTGGCGCCCCGCAACAAGCGATGGCTCGAGCACGTAATACTGTTCATCTGCGTGAGCTTTCTGGGCTTCATGGCCTGGGCCGGGGGGCAAATGACCTGGCGCGTGCGCTTCCAGACCATGCCCAGCCTCGACGTATCGATCTCCTGGGTGTACATCTCGATTCCCATAGGCATGGTCCTGGCGATACTTGCCGTGGTTTCTTTTTGGGCAGAAGGACCGCGCGTGGCCACTGTTGACGACACCGTCATCTGATCCGCCGACGCTCAAGTCGCTAACTAACAATGCAAATATGCTGGGTGAATGAATGTCGCAGTTGATGGTTGTTTCAATGTTGTTGTTTTTTGCGCTGTCAGTGCCGGTGGCCGTCGCCATCGGCTTGGGCAGCATGCTGGGAATCGCCTTTGACGGCCATCTGACCTGGCTGGTCGTGGCTCAGCAAATCTATGCGGCGCTCGACAAGTATCCCTTGGTGGCCGTGCCCTTTTTCATTCTTGCGGGCAACCTCATGGAGGCCGGCGGCATTTCCGAGCGCATGGTTGCGTTTGCCAAGAGCGTGGTCGGGGGATTCCAGGGCGGCCTGGCCTGCACCTGCGTCCTGACCTGCATGATCTTCGCCGCAGTCGCCGGCTCCAGCGTGGCCACCACCTTTGCCGTCGGCGCCATTCTTATTCCGGCAATGGTCCAGCATGGCTATCCCAAGCCATTTGCCGCCTCCTTACAGGCTTCTGCGGCCGAACTGGGCGTGATCATCCCTCCGTCCATCCCGATGATCCTGTTTGCCGTGGCAACCGATACCTCTGTTGGCGAACTCTTCATTGCCGGCATAGGCCCTGGCCTGCTTATCAGCGCGGCTTTGATGTTGTATGTCTGGCTCTACGCACGCAGGAACGGCTATGGCAAGAACGACGGCGACGGACGCCTTGCATTGTGGCCTGCCTTCAAGCAGGCCTGGCTCGCATTGCTGATGCCGGTCATTATTCTTGGCGGTATCTACGGCGGCATCTTTACGCCGACCGAGGCTTCAGCCGTAGCGGTCGTCTACGCTCTTATTATTGGCATATTTGTCTATCGTCGGCTAAGCTTCGCCAACCTGTCCAAAACCTTGCACCGGTCGGTTGTTTCCACGGCGGTAATCATGTTCGTGATTGCCAACGCCGGGGTGTTCGGCTTCCTGCTCAACCGGGCCGGCATCCCTGCCGCTTTGGGCGAATGGCTGGGCCATCTCTTTAGCAATAAATACACTTTCCTGCTGGGCGTGAATGCTGCCCTGTTCGTCATTGGCATGTTCATCGAGACTTCGGCCTCGATCGTGGTGCTGGCGCCGCTGCTGTTGCCGGTGGCGATGCATTTCGGCGTGGATCCGGCCCACTTCGGAATCATCATGGTGGTCAACCTGGCCCTGGGCATGGTGACTCCGCCCTTCGGTGTCAATCTGTTCGCCGCATGCGCAGTGGCGAAACTGCCCATTGAACGGCTTGTACGGCCGCTCATGCCCTTTGTTGGCGTGATTGTGGCGTGCCTGATGCTGATTACTTACATTCCGGAGATATCGCTCTTTTTCAAAGAGCTTGTGTATGGGTAGCGGCGAGCGGTCCAGCCGGATCGCTCTCTGACATTCGGAAGATCTATGGTGAGAAGCTGCTTAACCTGTGATCTGTATCTCAAGGTGGGATGTTCAACTTTTGGGTGCTTTCATATGGTGCTCAGTATGCGGATGACTGTTTGACATGCAGACTCCAATGCACTGGGTCGCCCGGCAGGCGGGCGACCCAGTGCGAGCGCATTAGCTATTTCTCCTAACAAGAAAAAACAGAAGAATGCCAAGCACATGATTGGTCACCAAGACCGTCAAGAGCATACACCGCAGTCGTGGGCGCGACCGGGGGCTGTCGGGTCCCTTCGGAGCCTCCAGCCAGCCGTAGGCGAAGGCAGCCCGAATGGGCGAACGAGCCAGGCGATGCTGGTTCGGCGCGCAGGGCGCCGAACAGGGCTCCGCGGGTATCCGACAGCCCCCGGTCGCGCCTACGACGCGTAAAAGACGACGCATAAAAGAGTGTAAGCGCGACGTATGAAAGAGACCCATACACCGCGATTTAGGAAAGCCGTGTCCCAGTAAAACGAACGGCCCTCCAACGCACAACGTCAGAGAGCCATCTACCGATACAAAGCACCACGAACCTCTTGAGCCGACCCATCACCGAACAGGCTCCGACCCAAGAGGCTTGAGCCCTTAAAACGGCGGATCGTCGTCGCCCGAATCAGCAACAACCGTAGCCGTCTTCACAGCCTTCTTGGCAGCCGCCTTGCTTGCCGTTTTGCTTGCTGCTTTCTTGGCTGCCGTTTTGGTCGCGGTCTTAGCCGCTGTCTTTGTCGCAGTCTTGGCAGCCGCCTTCTTCACCGCCGACTTCGCCGCAGTTTTCGTCGCCTTCTTCACGGCTGTCTTGGCGGCAGTCTTGCTGGCCGTCTTCGTCGCCGTTTTTCGCCCGGGCTTTTCCGGCCGGGGCTCGAATTCAAACCCGATCTTCCCGTTCTCCTGCTTCGCCAGATAAGCCTTGAACTTCCGGTTTGTCCGGCTCGACACGAAGCCCTCCAGCAGATCCGTCTTGCCCGTCGACAATAACTTTTGTATTTGCTCCGGTGCGATCTCCTGCTGAAGAATCATCTTGCCGCTACGGAAATCGCAGGACTTTTCAGGCCCCACCGACTTCTCGCACACATAGTTCATGCCGTGCTCGTACACATTGCTGCTGCACTTGGGACAAGGGCCCAAGGCCGTCCGGTCAGAGAAATCCACCGGCTCCGCGTCGTTCTCGTCCTTCTGGCCGAAATCGAACTCCAGCTTGTACTCGTCCGTAATGCGCAGCAGTGCGGCGAACGGACGGCCCATCTTGCTGATGAAGCCGGGCAGTGGGCCTAGCTCGCGCTTGGTCAGCAGTTCTTCGACTTCGGGAATCTCGAAAGTGCGTCCGCCCGGGTGCTTGCCGATGGAAAAATCACAACTGGTGCATGCATAACGCCGGTAGTTCTCTTTGACCACGGCGCCGCACTTGGGGCAGGGCGTACTGAGTGTCGCGTAATCGCCGGGCACCGTATCGCGCTCGTATTCCTTGGCGCGCTTCACAATGACTTGCGTCATTTGCGCGATCTCGCGCATGAATTCGTCGCGGTCCAGTTCGCGTTGCTCGATCTGCTTCAGGCGATGTTCCCATTCGCCCGTCAGCTCGGGCGAGGTCAGTTCATTGACCCCCAGGCCGGACAGCAGCGTCATCAGCTGGCGCGCCTTGGCGCTGGGAATGAGGTCGCGGCCTTCGCGACGCAGGTAGCCTTCGTTGAGCAAGCCTTCGATAATGGCCGCACGCGTTGCCGGCGTGCCCAGGCCGCGCTCGGACATGGCTTCGCGCAGCGCTTCGTCGTCGACCAGCTTGCCGGCGCCTTCCATGGCGGACAGCAGCGTGGCTTCGTTGAAGCGTGCGGGCGGCTTGGTGGCCAGCCCCTTGGCCTCGATGTCCTCGGTCTTGACCTTTTCGCCTTCGACAACGGCGACCAGATTGGTGTCGTCGCCCTGGGCCTCGCGGCCGTAGATGGCAAGCCAGCCCGGTGCGACCAGCACTTTGCCTTCGGTCTTGAAATGGTGGCCCGAGACTTCGGTGATGCGTGTGGTCAGGCGAAACTCGGCCGCCGGGAAAAACACGGCCAGGAAGCGCTTGGTAATAAGTTCGTAGATCTTGGCTTCGGCATCGCTCAGCTCGCGCGGAATCTGCAGCGTGGGAATGATTGCGAAGTGATCAGAAACTTTTTTATTGTCGAAAATGCGGCGATTGGGTTTGACCCATTTCTGCTTGCATACTGTCTCGGCGAAGGGACGCACGCCGGCGGCGGCCGATGAGCCGCCTTCAGCCAATGCCTGCATGGTCTGCTGGACTGTATGGATATAGTCTTCAGGCAGGTAGCGCGAATCGGTACGCGGGTATGTCAGCGCCTTGTGGCGCTCGTACAGGGTCTGGGCCAGGCTCAGCGTGGTCTTGGCCGAAAAGCCGAAGCGCGAGTTGGCTTCGCGTTGCAGAGACGTCAGGTCGAACAGCGCCGGGGACATCTGCGTCGATGGCTTGGACTCTTCTGTTACGTGGCCCGGCTTGTCGCGGCACGCGGTAACAATGGTTTGGGCCGCCGTTTGCGACCATAGGCGGGAATCGCGGCGCTCGGGATCACGCTCGTCTTTCACGAACTTGGGATCGAACCAGCGGCCGGTATACAGGCCGGCTGCCGCGACAAAGGTGCCGTGCACTTCCCAGTAGTCGCGGGATACGAATTTTCGTATGCGCTCTTCGCGTTCTGCCACGATGGCCAGCGTGGGGGTCTGGACGCGTCCCACCGGAGTCTTGAAGAAGCCGCCGTCTTTGCTGTTGAAGGCCGTCATGGCCCGCGTGCCGTTGATGCCCACCAGCCAGTCGGCCTCGGCGCGCGAGCGCGCAGCCGCTTCGAGCGGCTTCATGGTGTTGTCGTCGCGCAGGTTTTCGAATGCTTCCCTGATGGCCGCTTGGGTCATGGATCGGAGCCACAGCCGGGTGACGGGCTTTTTGATGCCGGCATATTGCACGATATAACGGAAAATCAGTTCGCCCTCGCGGCCCGCGTCGCATGCGTTGATGACGGCGTCGACGTCCTTGCGCTTGAGCAGCTTGACCAGCAGCTTCAGGCGTTCCGCCGAGCGTTTGTCGGTGGGCCCTAGTTCGAACTGGGGCGGGATGACCGGCAGATGCGCAAAACTCCATTTTCCGCGCACCGGATCGTTGGGCGCGACAAGGCTGAGCAAGTGTCCAATGCTCGATGCAAGCACGAAGCGATCGCTTTCGAAGTAATCACCTTCCCGGGCGAACCCTCCCAAGGCTCGGGAAATATCCAGTGCTACCGAGGGCTTCTCGGCAATAATCAACGTTTTATTCATGAGTTTCCAGTGACTGCGTTTCAGCAGCAATAGCGCGGATCATACGAGGTGACAATCGCACTATGCAAGTCGAGTGTAATCAAAACGACCCCTTGCGGCGTCACGATACACTAAAACGCTGGCCCCATTGTGTTTTGGCCGCGGACCAGAACGACGCTAGGTCGCTGGCGAGCAGGGGGGGGAAGCCCAGGGCTTGCCACGCCTGGTTCAAGGTGTGCAGTGGATGCGCGATGTCCAGCGGCTCGGCGTGGTTCTGCTTGGACAGCTTGCGCCCGTCGTCGTCCATCAGCACCGGGATGTGCATGACGCTGGGGTACTCAATGTGCAGATGCCGCGCCAGCACCCGCTGGCGGGCCGTCGAATCCAGCAGGTCTTCGCCGCGTACGATATCGGTAATGCCCTGTGCGCCATCGTCCACGACCACCACCATCTGGTAAGCCCACAGGCCGTCGGCACGCCGCACGATAAAGTCGCCCACCTCGCTGGCAACGTCTTGTTGCTGCGGGCCTTGCCAGCGGTCGTAGAAATGCTCTATGCCGGAAGGCACCTTGAAGCGCCATGCGCGGGCCTGGCGTCCGGGAGGCAGGCCTTTGCGGCAGGTGCCGGGGTAGGCCCCCCAGGGAAGTTCCTGGCGGGTGCAGGCGCAGCCGTATACCAGGTGTTCCGCGGCCAGCTTGTCGAACGCGGCCTGATAGCGCTCCAGGTGCCGGGATTGCCATGTGGGAGGCTCATCCCAGTGCATGTCCAGGGCCCGCAGCTGCGTCATGATGATTTGGTCGGCTCCGGGCACGACGCGGGGCGTGTCGATGTCTTCAATGCGCAACAGCCATTTGCCGTGGTGCGCGCGGGCATCAAGATAACTTGCCATGGCGGCAAGAAGCGAGCCGTCGTGCAGTGGGCCGGTGGGACTCGGTGCGAAGCGCCCGATATAAGGGCGTTTACTGCCTTGTGCTTCCAGCGCCATGCAGCGGGGCCTGTTTAATGCGATAAGCGCGCCGGATCGTCGGCCAGGAGCTCTTCGAATACCAGGTGGTCGACTTCAGCTTCCTGGCTCCAGAGAACCATGAGGGCGATAATCTTGATTTTTTCAAGGGAAATGGGGGACTCGGTCGTGGCTTGCGCCCGCTCGATCAGGATCTCGCGCAGGACGGTGGGCAGAACGCCTGAGTTTTCGAGAAACGAGATGAAACCTATGGCCTCGGTGCCGAGCGTGCGGTACTCATAATCGGTGAAGATGCGACGGCTGTCGCCTTGCGGATTCTTGGCCAGCTGGCCACATTCTTCTGTGGTTTGAGCCAGCCCATGCAGCCAGCCCAGGGCATCATTGATGTCTTCGTCTTCGAAGCCTACTGCGGCAAGCTTGTGCGCCAGGACATCGGCCTCGGGACACGCTTGGGGTGTATAGTAAGTTTCGAACAAGTAAACCAATATATCGAACATATGCGATTCCGGTTGCTGTTTGCGAAAGTCTTTGCGTGTGCGAAAGTCAGTGAGTAGATAAAAGCTTAACCGGTAAAGTTATGATGACTTTACGCTGATTTGTCATCTCGGGCAAATCAGGCTGTTGTTGTCGGCACACGCTGCCTTGTGCGGTGCCGGATGGCTATATACGCTGTATGGTGCAGTCAAATACTACTTTTGGGGGTGTCCATGGAAGAGGTTCAACACGCGGTGCGCGAGGCCGATCCGCCACAGGCCAGCACTATCGCCATTCCTGCGGCCGCCCGTCCGGGCGATCCGCTTGAGTCCATCGATACACCCAGCCTTATCCTGGACCTGGATGCCTTCGAAGACAACTTGCGCACCATGCAGGTGCTGGCCGAACGCCACGGCGTGGCGCTGCGGCCGCACGCCAAGGCCCATAAGTGTCCTGAAATCGCGATCCGGCAAGTGGCGCTGGGCGCCAGCGGCATATGCTGCCAGAAGGTGTCCGAAGCGGTCCCGTTCGTGGCGGCCGGCGTGCGCGATGTTCTGATCAGCAACGAAGTGGTCGGGGCGCCCAAGCTCGCCCTGCTGGCGCGCCTGGCCCGGCAGGCGCAAATGTCGGTGTGCGTCGACAATTTCCGCGCGGTCGAGGCCTTGTCTGCGATGATGGTCGAATACGAAGCGAACGTGCTCGTTCTTGTCGAAATCGACGTCGGCCAGAAGCGTTGCGGCGTGCAGACTCCGGAAGAGGCGGTATCGCTGGCGCGCCTGGTACAGAAGCTTCCCAATATTACCTTTGCGGGCGTACAGGCCTACCACGGCGGCTTGCAGCACAAGCGCTCGCTGGATCAGCGCCAGAAAGCCGCCGACAAGGCGGTACGCACGATACGCGCATATCTGGATGCGTTTGCCGCAGCGGGAATAGCCTGTCCGGTTGTCAGCGGCGGCGGAACCGGCACTGCGGCGTTCGATGTGACCAGTCAGGTATATACCGAGATCCAGGCGGGTACGTATGCTTTCATGGACACCGACTATGCCGGCATCGATTGGGGCGACGCCCTGTCTTTCCGGCATAGCCTGTTTCTGCTGGGTACGGTAATGAGCACGCCTACGCCCGAACGCGCAGTCGTCGACCTCGGACTGAAGTCCACCAGTGCCGAAAGTGGTGCGCCGCAAGTCGCCGATCACCCCGATTTGCGTTGCGTGGCCGTGCACGACGAGCATTGCATCCTGGTGGCCGGCAGCCGGCGCGGCCGTCCCGAAGTGGGGACGCAGCTGCGCCTGATACCAGGCCACTGCGATCCCACCTTCAATTTGCATGACTGCATCGTGGCGGTGCGCGGCCAGCATGTCGAAGCGCTCTGGCCGATCAGCGCCCGGGGACTGAGCCGCTAGTGTGCTGTTTGGTTAGCCAAGCAGCACACTAGGCCGGCGCGCGCCTAGACTGCGATTGCAATCAGTTCGGCGCCGTCGCTTACCTGGTCGCCGACGTCGAAGAACAGTTCCTCGACGGTGCCGTCCGACGGAGCATGTATGGTGTGCTCCATCTTCATCGCCTCCATGACCAGCAGGGCGTCGCCGCTTTTGACCTTGTCGCCGGCCCTCACCGAGATGGAAATGATCTTGCCGGGCATAGGCGCGGTCAGGCCGCCTTCGTGTTCATTGGAATCTTCCTGTGCATGCGCCACGGCATCGTGAACCTGCAGCACTTGCACGGCGCCATTGGCGAACACATGCACATTTTCGCCCTCGATCACGACACTGGCCGAGGCGTCCGAGGTGCCCAGGCGAACCCGCACCTGGTACTGCCGTGGCGCCGGCGCCTCGGTATGCCATTCGAACGACTGGGACCGGCCATCGTGGGTATATGTCCATGCCTGGCCGCTGCGGGTAATGTGGACGTCGCGCAATGCCTCTTGTTCCAGCAGGGAAAAGACTTGCCGGTAGCTGCCGTTGATGCGCCAGCCGTCTGCCTGGGCCCATGGGTCGACGTGCACGGTGTTCTGGCGAACGGCCGACTGTGCGAGCCCCTGCCGGGCCAGCAGGGCGGCCACGGCCAGTGCCAGGGTGCTATCCGGGGCCGGTGCCGCAGGCGGGAACAGACTGTCGTGCTGACGGTCGATAAGCCCGGTATCCAGATCGGCACTGGCGAAAGCTTCGTCCAGCATCAGCCGCCGCAGGAAGGCAATATTGGTCTGTACGCCCACGCTCCGGATTTCGCCCAGCGCCTGCACCATGCGCGCCCGGGCCTGATCGCGGTCGGCCCCGCGCACGATCAGCTTGGCGATCATGGGGTCGTAGAAAGGGGTGATGGTGTCGCCGGCCCGCACTCCGCCATCGACGCGGATGTCGCCATTCTGGAAGGCGCTGTGAGCCGGGAAGTTCAGCGTGGTCAGCGTGCCTATGGAAGGCAGGAAGCCTTTATCGGGATTCTCGGCATAGATGCGCGCCTCGATGGCGTGCCCGGTAATGGACAGCTCTTCCTGGGTGACGGGCAGAGCTTCGCCGGCGGCGACGCGCAGCTGCCACTCGACCAGATCGTGGCCGGTAATCATTTCGGTGACAGGGTGCTCGACCTGCAGCCGGGTATTCATTTCCATGAAGTAGAAACGGCCGTCGGGTTCAACGATGAATTCGACCGTGCCGGCACCGACGTAGCCCACCGCCCGCGCGGCGGCAACCGCGGCTTCGCCCATGGCGCGGCGGCGTTCGTCCGTCATGCCCGGAGCGGGCGCTTCTTCGATGACCTTCTGATGGCGGCGTTGCACAGAGCAATCGCGCTCGAACAGGTAGAGGCAATTGCCATGCGTATCGGCAAAGACCTGGATTTCAATATGCCGCGGTTTCTGCAGATAGCGTTCGATCAGGACCTTGTCGTCGCCGAAGCTGCTGGCCGCCTCGCGCTTGCACGACGCCAGGGCTTCACCGAAGACGGCGCTGGACCCCACAATGCGCATGCCTTTTCCGCCGCCGCCTGCGCTTGCCTTGATGAGCACCGGGTAGCCCATGGCGTCGGCCTGCGACTGCAGGAAGCCGGGTTCCTGGTTGTCGCCATGGTAGCCCGGCACAAGCGGCACACCGGCCTTTTCCATGAGCGTCTTGGCAGCCGATTTGCTGCCCATGGCGGCAATCGCGCTGATGGGCGGCCCTACAAATACAATACCCGCGTCGGCGCAGGCCTGTGCAAAGCCCTCGTTCTCCGACAAGAAGCCGTAACCGGGATGTATGGCCTGCGCGCCCGTTCGGCGGGCGGCATCGAGGATGGCGTCCGCCCGCAGGTAGCTGGCGCGGGGTTCCGAGCCGCCAATATGCACAGCGGCATCGCAGGCAGCGACGTGGCGTGCACTGGCGTCGGCATCGGAATACACGGCAACGGTGCGCACGCCAAGGCGATGGGCGCTGGCCGCGACCCGGCATGCAATTTCGCCCCGGTTGGCAATCAGTAAAGTGGTGAACACATCGACTCCTTGGGATTACATGCGGAACACGCCGAAACGTGTGTCCTCGATGGGGGCATTCAGCGCGGCGGACAGGCCCAGCGCAAGGACGCGGCGGGTGTCGGCCGGCATGATGATGCCATCGTCCCACAAGCGCGCGGTGGCGTAGTAGGGGTGGCCTTCTTTCTCGTATTGGGCGCGTATCGGCGCCTTGAATTCGGCTTCTTCTTCCGCGCTCCATTCGCCGCCCTTGGCTTCGATGCCGTCGCGGCGCACCGTGGCCAGCACGCTGGCCGCCTGCTCGCCGCCCATGACCGAAATACGGGCGTTGGGCCACAGGAACAACAGGCGTGGGCCGAAGGCGCGTCCGCACATGCCGTAGTTGCCGGCGCCGAAGGATCCGCCTATAAGGATGGTGAACTTGGGCACCGAAGCCGTGGACACGGCCGTGACCATTTTTGCGCCGTGCCGCGCAATGCCTTCATTCTCGTACTTGCGGCCCACCATGAAACCCGTGATGTTCTGCAGGAAAACCAGCGGAATCTTGCGCTGGCAGCACAGCTCGATGAAGTGAGTGCCTTTTTGCGCCGCCTCGGAGAAAAGCACGCCGTTATTGGCAATGATGCCGACCGGCATGCCGTGGATATGGGCGAAACCGGTGACCAGCGTCGTACCGAAGCGCGCCTTGAACTCGTCGAATTCCGACCCATCGACGACGCGCGCGATGACTTCACGTACATCGTAGGGTTTGCGGGTGTCGGCCGGGATGATGCCGTTGAGTTCCTGCGGGTCGTAGCGCGGCTCGGCAAAAGCCTTGCGCCGCAGCTGCACCGGCTTCTGATGATTCAGCCTGGCCACGGCGTTGCGGGCCAGGTACAGGGCATGGAGATCGTTATTGGCCAGATGGTCGGCCACGCCAGATAGGCGGGTATGAACGTCGCCGCCGCCCAGGTCTTCGGCGCTGACCACTTCGCCGGTTGCGGCCTTGACCAGCGGCGGCCCGGCCAGGAAGATCGTGCCCTGGTTCTTGACGATAATGGACTCGTCGCTCATTGCGGGCACATAGGCGCCGCCGGCCGTGCACGAACCCATGACCACGGCGACCTGGCCTATGCCCGCGGCCGACATGACTGCCTGGTTGTAGAAGATGCGCCCGAAGTGTTCGCGGTCGGGAAACACCTCGTCCTGGTTCGGCAGGTTGGCGCCGCCAGAGTCGACCAGATAAACGCAAGGCAATTTGTTCTGCTGTGCGATTTCCTGGGCGCGCAGGTGTTTTTTTACCGTAAGCGGGTAATAGGTTCCGCCTTTTACCGTGGCGTCGTTGCAGACTATCATGCACTCGACACCCGAGATACGTCCAATGCCGGTAATCAGTCCCGCGCCGGGCGCCGCATTGTCATAGACATTGTGCGCGGCCATGGGCGAGAGTTCCAGAAACGGCGTGCCCGGATCAAGAAGGCGCTCGACACGATCACGGGGCAGCAGTTTGCCGCGCGCGAGATGCTTGGCGCGGGCCGACTCGCTGCCGCCCAATGCGGTTTTCAATAGTTGTTGCTGCAGGTCGTCGACCTGTTCTTGCATGACGCGGGCATTGTCGATGAATGCTTGCGACCGCGGATTGATCCGGGATTCGATTACGGGCATTGCTATTCCTAAAAAGCAAGATATGGGGCGCACGGCCGGGCCGCGCGCGCCACGTACAGGCCTAGGATCGTGGGCGGCAGAAACAGTCCGGTCTGCAAAGCCATCTGCTCGGTCCATATTTCCGCCGCTTCTTGGCCCATAGAACCACTATGGGCCGGCGAATCGTCAAAAATCTGTCCTGTCGCAGCCGGCTTTTCGACTCGAACGTTTCTACCGCCCACGATCCTAGACCATTTCGATAGCCAGGGCGACGGCTTCGCCGCCGCCTATGCACAGCGAAGCCACACCGCGCTTGCCGCCGGTCTTGCGCAAGGCGCCCACCAGGGTGGTGAGCAGGCGCGCACCCGAGGCGCCTATGGGATGGCCCAGCGCGGTGGCGCCGCCGTGGATATTGACCTTCTCGTGGGGCAGCTTCAGGTCGCTCATGGCGGCCATGGTCACGACGGCGAAAGCTTCATTGATTTCGTACAGGTCGACGTCTTCGGCGCTCCAGCCGGTTTTGGAAAGCAGCTTCTCGATGGCGCTGACCGGGGCGGTCGTGAACCAGCCCGGCTCGTGCGCGTGCTGGGTGTGGGCGACAATACGGGCCAGTGGAGTCGCGCCCAGCGTCTTGGCGGTGGACTCGCGCATGAGGACCATGGCGGCGGCGCCATCGGAGATGGACGAGGAGTTAGCCGCAGTGACGGTTCCGTCTTTCTTGAATGCGGGCTTGAGCGACGGCACTTTTTCCGGCATGGCTTTGCTTGGCCCTTCGTCGGTGTCGATAACGGTATCGCCCTTGCGACCGGCCACGGTGACGGGCGCGATCTCCCACTTGAAGCTGCCGTCTTCGGTGGCGGCGCGGGCCCGGCGCAGCGATTCGAGCGAGAAGGCATCTTGCTGTTCGCGGGTGAAGGTGTATTTCGAGGCGCAGTCTTCGGCGAACACGCCCATGGCCGTTCCGCGCTGGTAG